>JADFPE010000285.1 GCA_022562495.1 Acidobacteriota bacterium | reverse complement strand
TGCTGAACATCGACCGTTACTCTCTCTACCCGCTGGCCGTGGTTACCCTCTTGTCCTGGGGTGTGCTGGCGTTCGGCAGCGTCAATCCCTGGGCGTACGTTCCCCTGCTCGTGATGGCCGGCACCATCGGCATCGTGGGCCTGCTTGGGCCCAGGGAGCCGGATGGGACACATCGAAGGCTGGCTGCAGCGTTTCTAGCGTTGTTTCTCGTCGGTGCGCTCCAGTTGGTGCCCCTGCCTGCCGCGGCTCGGCTGGCCATCAGTCCTGCCAGCGAGCGTTTTCCCGGTGCTCAGTCCCCCGTTCCTCCCTCTGGCCGGACCCCGTCGCCCGCCGCGGCTCGCGCGCCGGCTCTGCGTCCACTCTCGGTCGATCCTGGACGCACCGTGGTCGGGCTCGCCTGCCTTGGTGGATTCGCACTGTTTCTGATCGGTGCCGCGAGACGCCTCGAGACCCACGATGTCATCTTCATCGTTCGCGGCCTGCTCGTTCTCGGCGCCCTGCTCGCCCTGATCGGCCTCATCCAGCAGTCGTTCTACGCCGGGAAGATCTACGGGTTCTGGGAGCCGCGGTTCGGCGGCAGTGCCTTCGGACCGTTCTCGAACAAGCACCACTTCGCCGGTTGGATGCTGATGACGATCTCGGTCGGCCTGGGGTATTTCTGTTCCGGCGTGGCTGCCGGCATGCGGCGGGTGAAGCCGATCCTGCGCGAGCGGCTGCTGTGGTTTGCGTCTCGGGCCGCGAGTCGTTTGGTGCTCACTGGCTTTGCGCTGGCCCTGATGGCGCTCTCGCTCGTCTTCACGATGTCCCGGTCGGGGATCTCCTCGTTTTGCGCTGTTCTGGTGCTGCTCGGTTGGTTCGCCATCCGCGGTCCAGGTGTGGCGCCCCGGCGGTTCGTGATGGCCGGCTACTTCGTGTTCGTTCTGGCAATCGCCATCGGCTGGGTCGGCGTCGACGCCGTCGGGCAGCGCTTCGCCGGCGCGTCATGGGGCGACGTGGGCGGGCGGCTGCCGGCGTGGCGGGACGCGACCCAGGTCATCTCCGACTTCCCGCTCGTCGGTACCGGCATCAACACCTACGAGGTCGCCAACAGGATCTACCAGACATCCGGGTTCACGGAGCGCTTCGCCCAGGTGCACAACGACTACCTGCAGCTCGCCGCGGAAGGTGGTCTGTTGACGGGCGTGCCGATCGTCATCACGATCTTCTTCTTCGTTCGTGAGGTTCGCCGGCGTTTCCGTGAACGGTCCGATGACATCCAGACCTACTGGTTGCGGGCAGGAGCCGTCACCGGTCTGATTGCGGTCGCGTGTCAGGAAGTGGTCGATTTCAGTCTGCAGAAGCCCGGGAATGCGGCGCTCTTCGTCGTGCTCGCGGCTATCGCGATACATCGACCTCATGGGACGTTCCGGCTCATGGGCCGGTCCGGGTCCAGCCGGGTCGCGCCATCGTAGCCGCCTCTTTCCAGGTAGGCTACCGGTTCGCGATGCCGTAATTGCGGTGCACGACGACCGCGTAGGCGGAGTTGATGGCGACCATCGTCATGATCGCCGCGAAGCGGTTCTTGCGCCACAGCTTCTCACCAATATAGACGGTCGCGGCAGTGGCGGCGATCTTGGTCGCGTAGAGCACCCCGGTGTGACCTGCCAGCGCTGCGACGACCGGATTCTCCTCGACCGCACCGTTCTTCAACGCCGTGGTCGTCGAGTGCGCGTCCAGCATCTGGAGCGCGGCGAAGGTGACGTAGAGCGGCAGCAACGCTGGCGGACGCCTGCGCGTGGGGTTCCGCAGGTCGGAGACATCGATGCTGGTGCCGGTTGGCGGCCGCAGGGACGTTTGCACCGGCTCGCGCTGAGAGACTGACGGGATCTGGATCGACCCCAGGACCAGCGGCTCCTCGGCCACGGTCGGCATCGCCTCCGGTGCCTCCGGTCCATCCTCGGACTCGAGCACACGCGCTCTCGATGCCGCATTGACGTCGTCGACGTCCACGACGGACGGCAGCTTGACAGCCGGTGCGAACAGGTCGGCGGTCACGTTGCCGAACAGCGAGCTGGCGGTCACGGTTTGTGGGGATCCCAGCGCGATGGCAGCAATGGCGACGAGACGCGTCAGTCTTTGACAGGTGGTCTTCGCCGCGCTAGTGTCAAGAGGTCTGACCATCTAAACCTCCCAAGGGAACGATGTGAAAGACATCGCTCGAGGGGGAGCTGCAACTCCTCCTCGGGCAACAACCTCAACTCGGTGCAGGGTCTTCCGCAGATCTTGTTGTGGCGCACGGCTTTAGCCGTGCGATCGCAGGTCTGAAGGCCTGCGCCACCGAATCACCCCAACCCGTTTTCTGCCCGAGGCTTCGCGCCGCGGTCCGTGAAGAGCTGGCAGGGCACGTGTCGTCCGGTGTCTCCGACGTGCTCTTTTCCATGGCAATCGGCCTGGCGCTCGGTGTCATCAGCCGCAAGGTCACTTCCCGAAAGTGCAAGTCGACGGTCCGAACTGTCATGCCTGAGTGCAAAGCACGTGCCTCGAAACGTGGGCTGTCCGAGGACACTCGTAAGTAATTGTTAAAATTGGTGTTACGTGGAACTTACAGATGGCGCGATGTGGAGAAGCGTGCAGGCCAAGCGGTGGGAGGGATTACGATTTTTGTCGTGGATTACAGGAGTGAGGGTGGCCACCATCTGACGACTGGCACCGACGGTGTCGTGGACGCGTGGGCGTTCGAGGGCGCGGACGGGGCGTATCGCACCCGCATCGAGGTTGTTCGGTCAGGGCGGCACCGGCCGTCTGGCGACTTGTCCGGGATGGCCCTCACCGCGCCGGGTTCACGCGTCCGGCGCCGACCGGCTCGGGGTAGGTCGGGAGCTCGATCCGGCTCGGGTGGGGCGCGTCACGGTGCAGGTCGAAGATCAGCGGTGACGTCGGCACGGGCGCGTCGAAGTTCCCGGCGTCCGCTCCGGCGATCGCCACGCGAATCGCGTGCCCGGCGCGGAACACGAACGACGTTGGCAGGAGATCGACGGTCACCTCGACCACCTCGCCGGGTGTCAGCGCGCGCGCATCCGCCCGCAAATAGGTTCGAAACGGTACCGGGTCGCCGGCGATCGGTGAATCAGTGGTCTGCCGGTGGATGAGACGCAGCTGCCCTTCGGTGACGTAGCTGACCCTGCCGTCCGGATGCACGTCCTCCAGATAGACGAACAGGGCGCCGTCGGTCGCATTGGCGCTCATGAACAGCCTGGCGATCGGGTGCCCGGTCACCTCCAGGTCGTACTCGAGCGGTGGCGACGTGTAGGTCAGCAGACGGCGATCGCTGTCGCGTCTATCGGGGTACCCTCGTTTTGCACCGGACACCACGACCACCCCCCACCGGGACCCGGGGCCCGTGCTGACCGTTTCGTCGACCTTGTAGCGGTCGCTCGCCGACTCCAGCCCGCTCCGGTTCCCGCCCAGACCACCGTCGGGCGCGAGGAAGTAGCTCTGCCACGACACCCCGGGTGGTGGCCAGGTCCGGCTCCTGTTCCAGACCTCGGCTCCCATTGTGTAATAGCGCACCGGGTCGTCGCTGGTGAACCCGTCGTCGATGCCGCGCAGGTGGTAGTCGAAGAAACGCAACACCTCGCCGGCGTGATCGAAGTCATGGCCCCCAGTGGCGTATGGGCTGGCGTTGAAGTCGCCGCCATGGAACCACGGACCGAGCAGCAGCCGGTCGCCTCGGTAGCCGCGGCTCACATACCGGCGCACCTGGCCCCGTGGGTGGGCGCCGTCGAACCAGCCGCCATACGAGTAGATGGCGACGTCTGGGTCCGACGCATCACCCAGCAGATGTGGGCTGAAGTCGTCCATGCTGACGTCGCTCCCCCGGGGATCGGTGTCATCCCGATACACGAGAGGACCGAACAGGTCCACGACGTCCACATTGTCGGCATGGGCGGCAATCGCCGCATCGAGGAGGTCGTCATCGACGGGCCGGACACCGCTCGTCAGCAACCCCGCCCTCCAGCCGAACACGTCGTTCAGCGCATCGTGATCGAGCGCAGCGTTCAGGCGCGACCAGTCGCTCAGCAGGCCTGACGCCTGCAGGCCACCAGGGAAGAAGATGTTGCCATAGACGTCCCATCCGCTGAAGCGGGGCACGATCGCCTTGACCGCAGGGTGGCGGTTGCGCAGCAGCATCTCGGCGGCGGTGCCGTCGTACGAGATGCCCGTGGCGCCCACCACGCCCGCGGACCACCACTGGCGCACGATCCAGTCGACCAGCTCGGCGCCATCGAGCACCTCGTCTGGCGACAGCGGGTACTCGCGGCGGCCGAACGACGCGCCGGAGCCGCGCACGTCGACGTCCACCCAGGAATAGCCGGCCTTGACGAGCTGCTCCCGGATGTCGACCTCGCTCCAGGTGTACGGCCCGAACCCGACGAACAGTTTCCAGAGCGCGCGTATCTCGAGCGAACGGTAGTAGCGGGACATGTGCAGAATCGTGGCTGTTCGCTCACCGACCGCCAGCCCCTTGGGCAGATGGACGTCGACCGCGAGCCGCACGCCGTCGCGCATCGTCACGTATTCCGACCAGGTTTCGATGTCACGGAATGCGCGTGTCGTCGGCCGGGCGTCCGCGGGCGCCGCCGCCTCGCCCGGTGTGGTCCGTGGCCTGGCCGCCGGCGTCCCGGCGCACCCGGCCCAGCCGGCAAGGACCAGCAGCGCGAGCAGCCCCGCAGCGGACCGTTTCACGCCCGCCCATCGCGGCCTATCGTCCACGGGCGCTCTTTACGGCCGTCTTTCGAGGGCGGCCGCCCTTGCGTCCATTCAGGCGTGCAGCCTCGGCCTTGGCTGACGTCGTCTTCTTCCCCATCAGCGCCCCCAGTCCCACGAACCGGAGGCGTTCACGGCGAGTGCGGGCGCTCGTGTCATGGCGCAGCACGACGACGTCGGCCTGCGGCCTCAGATCGCGACCGAGTGCGTTCAGGGCACTGAGGTGCGCTGCCAGGGCGGAGCGAATGGCACGCTTCGCGACAGCCGCCGTGTCCGCTGCGGCATAGACGCCTGGCAGGCCAGCGACCCACGCGCTAAATGTGCCGTTGTCTTCACGCTCAATGACCACGGGATAGTGCTCCGTCATAGTCCAGCCTCCTTCAAAATGCGAGCTGCGAGGCCCCTGCCGACTTCCTTCTTGGTGTGCGCCGCCACGGTGAGACCTTTATAACCCAATGCTAGGTTCTACGGCACCCGTGGGGACGCCACATCCTCAGGCCGATCACACCTGTCCGACCAGAGCTGCCTCGACCGCTGCCGGATAGCTACTGGTAGACTGAAGCAACCAATGCGCCACGAAAACACGCTCCGGCTTCGTCTCCCCGCGCGAGGCGCCATCGCGACGCTCGGTACTCTGTTGCTCGCCGGAACAGTGCTCGGAGCGGAGCCGGACAAGAGCTGGATCGAGGTCCGCAGCTCCAACTTCGTCGTCTTCAGCAACGGCGGCGAGGACCGGGCGCGACAGGTGGCCAAAGATTTCGAGCTGGTCCGTGCCGTCGCCCAGCAGGCGATCCCGGC
>JADFPE010000284.1 GCA_022562495.1 Acidobacteriota bacterium | reverse complement strand
ACGCCATCCGAATGAAGAGCGGTCCATAGTGGCCGTAGTCGGCCGGCCACCAGTCTTGCGACGTCGTCATCAACTCATCGATGTCCTTCTTCAGGGCATCGAGGTCAAGTGTCTCGAACTCCTCGGCGTAGTTGAATTCCTTGCCCATGGGATCTGACAGGGGAGAGTTCTGGTGGAGCAGCTTCAGGTTCAACTGATTCGGCCACCAGTGTTGGTTCGACGTGGTCCCGACCGCCGTGTGTCTGTCAGCTCCGCCCAACACCGGGCACTTGCTTTCGGTCTTCATGTTTTCTCCAATCGTGTTCTGTCTTTCTACAGCCTGTTCTGTGTCCAAGGATCACGAATCCTCAGAAAGTGACGACGCACACACCGTACATTCCCCTAATAATGTTTAGGGGTGGCTCTCGATCGAACTCTGGCTCAGGTGCCCGGCAGAGAGTTCGTAACGTAGCCACGAAGGCCAGGCAGAGGTCATAGGTGCGTTGCATCCGCCCTGACTGCTAGGCGAACGGATTCTCGTCGGCGCTCGGGCCGTAGATGGACGGCACCGGCACATCGAGCAGACGCAGATAGACCGAGAGCTGGCCACGATGATGGTACCAGTGGTTCAGCATGATCGCGCGCAGAAGGCCGATACGCGGCATCGTCATCAGGGTCCGGCCACCGGCGACAAGCGACCAGCTCTCCAGCATCGCCGCGTCGTCGAACCCCTGCACGATCCTCTTTGCCGTGCTCACGCTGTCGCCCAGCGCCGACAGCGCCTCGTCCACCGATGTCGCCGCCCCCTGCTCCACGTTCTCCGGAAACGACCCCGGGTTCTGCACGGCGATGCTGGCGACGGACCCGGGGACCTGGGCGACGTGCAGGGCCAATTGCCCGAGCGACATCGATTTCTCGTGCGGCTTCCACGACAACTTGTCTGCCGGCACGCGCTCTAGCACCCGGCGGGTGGTGACCGCTTCCTGCTCGAGCTCTCCGATCAACGCATCCGCAATTGCCATGAGTTGGTCCTCCAGGACGTCGGGTGACTATATCGACCCCCGATCAGAACCGTATCGGCACACGGTGTCAAGCCTGCCGTCTGTCGGCCGAGCCTGGCTCCGCCGTCCCTCTGGTATGCTCCGATCGACATGCTGCTGAGAGCTGACTCGCGAGGCTTCAGGCGCTCCTGGCGGATCACGGCGCGATACCTGGTCGCGAGCTTCGGTTCGCTGCTCATGGCTACGGGGCCGGCCGCCGCCCAGGAGTGGCCGCAATGGCGGGGCCCAGGCGGCCTGGGCGTGTCGGCCGAGACCGGCGTCGCGACCCGGTGGGGCCCTGGCGAGAACATCGCCTGGCGGGTCCCGCTGGAGGGGCTCGGCACATCGACACCGGTCATCTGGGGCGACCGCATCTTCCTGACGTCCCAGCTCGGCACCGGACCGGTTGACGAGCGTGGCGCGCAGTTCCCGGGCACCCGTCGGGCCGCCAGCCGCGGACGGACCGATCGCGTCACTCTGCTGGTGCAGGCGTTTCGACGCGAGGACGGCCGCGTCGACTGGGAGCATCGGCTGACGGCCGAGGGACGCCTCCCGGCAGTGCATCGCAACCACAACCTCGCGACACCCAGCGTGGTGACCGACGGCGATCGGCTCTTCGCCTGGTTCGGCACCGGGCAGCTGGTCGCCCTCGATCTCGAGGGACACGAGCTCTGGTCGCGTCACATCGGCCAGGACTATGCGCCGTTCGACGTGCTCTGGGGTCACGGCAGCTCACCCCAGCTGTATGAGGACCTCCTGATCCTGCAATGCGACCATCCGGCCGCCGCATATCTGCTGGCGCTCGACACCGCCACCGGCGAGGAACGGTGGGTGGTCGACCGTGGCCCGTTGCTCCGCGCCTACAGCACGCCGCTCGTCGTGCCGAGGGACGACGGGGACCAGCTGATTGTCAACTCCAGCCGGTGGATCGACGCCTACGACCCGCGCACCGGCCAGACCCGGTGGTGGGCCGGGTCGACGGTCGAGCTGGCGATTGCGATGCCGGTCTACGGGGATGGCGTGATCTACAGCACCCGAGGCTACTCGAGCGGACCGTCGCTGTCGGTCGACATCGGGGGCAGTGGCGACGTCAACAGCACGCACGTTCGCTGGCGCCGGCCGACCCGCGCGCCGTATGTCTCATCGCTGCTGCTCTACCGTGGTCTGCTGTACATGGCGACCGAGAACGGCATTCTGACCATCACGGATCCAGACACCGGCGACCCGGTCACGCGCACGCGGCTGAACGGGGTCTACACCGCGTCACCGGTCGCGGCCGATGGGCACGTCTACTTGCTCAACGAGGACGGAGAGACCGTCGTGCTCGAGGCGGGGCCGGACGCGCGGGTCGTCTCGCGGAACGCGCTCGGTGAACGGGCGCTCGCCTCCCCGGCGATCGCGCACGGCCGGATCTACATCCGCACCGACCAGCACCTGTTCGCCATCGGGCCCGAGTAGGAGGCTGCCGAACATCTCAGCCTTCAGGCTGTGGGCTGTGGGACGGGAAGCAGGAGCGGCGCAAGCGCCGGCATCGCAGGGCTAAAGCCCTGCGCCACTGTTAGAAGGCCACAGAAGCTCCAGGCCCTCAATGGCCTTCTTGCTACCGGAGGGTGGGTGCTCCTAAAGAGCCTTGCTCCCGGGCGGGTGGGCGCTCGCTACAACCGAGCGCCGGGATCATTCAGCCGGTGCGAGCGGATGCACAGTGGCGATCTGCGTCGCGAAGACCGCCGGGTCTGTCGTCGGAAGATCGCAGATGCGGTTCTCGCAGACGTAGGCGGTCGCCCGCCCGTCTCGCGCGGTCTTGCCGTCGAGCAGCGGGATGATCCGCGCATGCCGCTCGAGCTCCTCGCCCTCGGCGACGATCGTCAGGATCCGGTTCGGCAGGAACCGCGCCCGCAGCTCGGCCAGAAACGGCGCCGCGTCGTCCCGGCCGCCCGATACCACCAGCACGATCTCCTTCGGCGTATCGAGCTGATAGTCGACCGCCAGCAGTAGCTCGGACACCGCCGACGGCCTGTCGGCCAGCATCCCCCCGAACGCCTCGAACGCCCGTTCGGCGCGCACCCGGTACCGGTCGTCGGTGGTCAGCTCGTGCAGACGCAGGAGGTTGTGCACCGCCACGGAGTTCCCGGACGGAACCGCGCCGTCGGAGGTCGGCTTCTCCCGTGTGAGCAGCGACACCTGGTCGGCCGCGGTCCGGAAGAACCCACCCCCCGAGGTGTCCTCGTAGTCCCGTTCGAGCACCGTATCGAGCGCCCTGGCCTCCTCGAGCCAGCGGAGGTCGCCGTCCGCCTCGTAGAGATCGAGCAGCCCCGCAATCAGGAACGCATAGTCGTCCAGATAGGCCGTCTGCCGCGCCGCGCCGTCGAGCGCCGCGCGTAGCAGCCCGTCGCCCCGCCGGAGCGTCCGCAGCAGGTAGTCGGCCGCACGCGCCGCGCGCTCGGCATACACCGGCTCGTCGAGCACGAGCGACGCCTGGGCCAGCGCCGAGATCATCAGCCCGTTCCAGGCGGTCAGAATCTTGTCATCGCGCAGCGGGGGCGGGCGGGTGGCGCGCGCCACGTAGAGGTGCTCCCGCGCCGCGTCGACTGTTCGCCGGAGCGCTGCGTCCGACAGACCGAGCTCGGCTGCCACATCCCGCAGCGACCGCGGCGTGTGCAGAATCGTCCGCCCCTCGTAGTTGCCGGCGTCGGTGACCCCAAAATATGCGACCACCGCGCGCGTCTGCTCCGCGTCGAGCACCGCTGCGATCTCATCCGGCGTCCAGGTGAAGAACCGTCCCTCCTCCCGCTCGCCATCCGGACCCGGGCTGTCGGCGTCGGTCGCCGAATAGAACGCTCCGTACGGGGCGGTCATGTCGCGCGCCACGTAGCGCAGGATGTCTCGCGCGACCTCGGCGAAATCCTCGCGCCCGGTCACCTGATACGCCTCGAGATAGGCGGGCACGAGCAGCGCGTTGTCGTAGAGCATCTGCTCGAAGTGCGGCACGAGCCACGCCGGGTCGGTCGCGTAGCGGTGAAACCCGCCCCCCACCTGGTCGTGGATACCGCCCGCCGCCATCGCCTCGAGGGTGCGGGTGGCCATGGCCAGCGATTCGACGTCGCCGGTCCGCCGGTGGTGCCGAAGCAGCATGCGGACCGACAGGCTGCTCGGGAACTTGCGCTGCCCGTCGAGACCGCCGTGGATCTCATCGAAGCCGGCCCGGTAGTAGGCGGCGGTCGCATGCAGCGACTGCGCGGTCGGCAGCCCGTCCCGCCCGGCGCCCGGCGCCAGCAGATCGCGGATACGCGCGGTCACCTCGGCCGACACCGCGGCGATCCGGTCCGGCTGCTCGTCGTACGCCGCCTTGAGCCGTTGCGCAATCGTCAGAAAGCCGACCGCCGCGCCACGGTCCCCGTCACGCGCCGGTAGATAGGTCGCGCCGCTGAACGGCTCGCCGTCCGGGGTCAGCCATACCGTCATCGGCCAGCCGCCGCCCCCCTGCAGAAACAGCTGCACGGCGCTCATGTAGATGGCGTCGAGGTCCGGCCGCACCTCGCGGTCCACCTTGATGACGACGTAGTTCTCGTTCAGATACCGCGCGATCTCCTCGTCATCGAACGACTCTTCCTCCATCACATGACACCAGTGACAGGTGGAATAGCCGATCGAGAGCAGGACCGGACGCCCCAGCGCGCGCGCCAGCTCGAACGCCTCGTCGCCCCACGGATACCAGTTCAGCGGGTTATGGGCATGTTGACGCAGATAGGGGCTGGACTGGAGGAACAGCCGGTTGATATAGCGCGGCGACCCGTCGTCACGCAGATGCCGGGTGCGCGGCACGTAGTCGGCGGGGCGCTGTGTCCAGGCGGCGGCCAGCGACTCCCGCAGGGGCGCCTCGAAGGCGGTCGCCCCCGGAGGCGTCTCGAAGGTCCAGACCGCCTGGGCTCCGGGCTGCGACACGCAGCCCGCGAACAGCCACAGTATCAGGCCCGCCGACGTCCTAGATGTGTTCACAGTGCTCCGTCTTCACCCTGAGATCAGATTATACGGCCGGTGGCACTCCACGACGGACTGTGAGCGAAGTGCCGGTCGAATGCCGCTGGACTGTCACCACGGGCTGCTAGGCTATCATCAGCGGTTCAGGCACGGCAGCGGCGCGCGGCGCCGGGTCCGGCGAAACCGATGGCGCGCCTGATACGCCGTAGACTTCTAAAAGTAACTTCCAATTGTTAAGAAAATAATACTTTCTTACACGGTAGTAACATTTTCGGTTACTTACTATTGGTTGTCCGCCCGCGGCCGCGAATGTGCGCGGGTGCGAAACGAGAATCGTCCGATCGCCGGCCGGGTGGAGGCGAGGGCCGGTTCCGCCTGAACCGACAATGCTATAGTCTTGGCCCATGTCCCGGACCAATTACGACAAGCTTTCCCGGCTCGGCGCCAAGTCGCCGCTGCCGGGCTCGCCCGACGAGGCCCGGCTGGAGAAGGTCGCCAACCCGGAGCCCGGATCGCCCTACCTGGTGCGCTTCACAATTCCCGAGTTCACCTCGTTAT
>JADFPE010000039.1 GCA_022562495.1 Acidobacteriota bacterium | reverse complement strand
CGCCACCCATCAGCAGTCCAGGATTCGTGAAAATCGGAGAACACCAGGTGACCGCCCGGGCGTAACACTCTGTGGATCTCGGCCACCCACTGCGTCAGGTCGGCTATGTCGCCGACCATCAGGGACGCCAGCGCCAGATCGAAGACGGCGTCGGCGATCGGCAGGGCGACGGCGTCACCGCAGACAAGAACACCGGCACCGGTGTCGCGTCCTGCCGTGAGCATCTCCCAGCTGAAGTCGAGACCCACGATGTGGCGCGCGCCCCAGCGCGCCAGCACCGGCCGATACCGCCCGGTCCCGGTACCGACGTCGAGCACGCGCTCTGCCCGTATCCTTCCGAGCAGCGCTTCGGTGACCCGCTGCTCAGCCCGCATCAGCGCGTTGTGGGCTCGCGCCGGGTAGACCGGCGCCCACCGCGCGTACGCCGCCCGCGCCTCGAGCACCGGTGTACGTCGCAAGAACCGCAGCATGTCTTCATCACGGCGAGGGTCGTGGGCGCTCTCCACCCCAGTCCCCTGCCGCCGTCCCCAGCGGGACGAACAGCACCCGAGTCGGTCCGCTCAGAACCCCGTCGTCTCCGGTCGCTGATACCGCAACAGCCACTGCAGCGCCCGCAGCTCGTAGGGCGCCGCATGCACGCCGAACATGTAGCGCCAGGCGCTCACCGTTTTGAGCAGCGCACGATAGCCCGTGGTCAACCGACGGTCGGTGACCGTCGGGTAGAAGGCATTGAGCACACGCTCGAAGTTCCGGACCCGGCGCCGCACTTTGCCTGCCATCCACGGAATATCATCGCCGCGTCGTAACGAGAAACGCCGCCACTCCTCAGAGACCCATGCGTCCAGCGTGTCTGGAAACCGAAACCCCAGCCGCTGCGCTCCCTCGTAGAGCGCGCCGTCCATCGGCACGGGGGTATAGACATACATCACGATCTCCGTGGATGGGTTGGCCCGCTTGACCTGTTGAATGAACGAAAAGGTCTGCTGGAGATCCCCGAGCGGGTCGGGCGGGCTCCCCAGCACGAACGAGTACTCCGGCACCACCCCGTACTCATGCATCCGGCGAGCGAGGTCGAGGGCCACACTGGTCGTCGCTCGCCCCCCTTTGTTCATCCGCTTGATGACCTCATCGGACCCGGACTCGACCCCGGCGAACACCATCCGCAACCCCGACCGCCGCATGGCGCGCCAGGTGGCGTCCGAGTAGCGCAGCAGCGTGTCGATCCGACCCAACCCCCACCAGCTGATACCCAACGGCGTGATCCGCTCGGCGAACTCGGCCACACGGGCCTCGGAGACGAAGAAATCCATGTCGATCATCTGCACGGCGTCGATCCGGTAGGTTCCGGTCAAGCGTCGGAGCACCCGCTCGATGCGCTCGGGGGACTCGGCCAGCCAGCGCCGATTCGACATCGCGACCACGGCGCAGAAGTTACACGCGAAGGGACACCCGAACGACGAGTTGTGGACCACGGTGCGGTCGCCAAGATAGTTCCGATGGATGTAGGGCTCCATCGCCACGCGGTGATAGGGAAGCTCCGGGAGCTGGTCTGGCGGGGTGAGCCGGCCCAGCGGGTTGTGCACGAGACGCGATCCGTCAGTCCACGACAAGTTGGGCACCGACCCGAGATCGCCACCATGCCGGAGCACCTCGATCAACGCGGTGAACCCGTGCTCGCCCTGCGACCGGACCACATAGTCGACGAACGGCGCGCGCAGCACGGTGTCGGTGTGCTCGGTGGGGAAATAGCCGCCCCACACGATCGGCAGGTCGGGCACAGCCGCCTTGACCCGCCGGCAGACCGGCACCGCCTCGTTCAGCTGTGGACCGGGCATCACCGTCACACCCAGCAGTCGGTCTTTCGGCGGTGTCTGCCGGGCGAGATCGATCAGCCGGGTGGCAGGATCGCGCTCGATGTTGGCGTCCACGAGGGTCCACGGATAGCGGCCCTCGAGCACACCGGCCAGCGCCAGCAATGACGTCGGTATTGGTTGCTTTCCGGGTGTTGTGGACAAGGGGTTGTAGAGCAGAATCATGTCGCCACCCACAAGCCAAACGCGGCGGGGCCGTGTCGCATCTTTAGCCCGCCAACGAGTCGTCGCAACGACCACCCCAGACCCCCGCTGGACCGGAAGAACCGCGATCCTAGCCCGAGCTCGCCGGCGGCGCGCCACAGGTCGCCGAACGTCACATAACCGGCGCCCCGCCGCACCACCTCCTCCAGGCCATACTCGGACCGGAACCGCCGCGCGGCGCGGCGCAGCATCGCCTGGCCGTCGGCGGCCCTCCGGAACATCGGCGAGTCCATCACCAGCAGCGCCCCCCCGGGCGCGACCAGCCGCGCGGCGCCGGTGATGGTGGCCACTACGTCGGGGGCGTAGTGTAGCGAGCCGTTGAACACGACCAGGTCGAACTGCGCGGGGGCGAACGGTGCCCGATCGAAGTCGGCTTGCACGCAGACGAACCGGCTCGGGTACCGCGGCCAGACACCGAGCCCGTCGACCGCGTCGTCGAGCCAGTCGAGCGCGACCGCACGGTGCCCGAGCGCCGCCAGCCGGTGCGACAGCCAGCCGCTGCCGGCCCCCAGGTCGAGCACCGTGAGCAACCGGTCGCCAGACCGGGCCAGCACACGGCCGCGGAGCCGCCGGTAGGTGTCGCGGCGGACCCGCCAGATGTCAGCCTGGGGGTGGGTGTCGTCGACATCGGGCAGCCGTCGATAGTAGTCCGGGTCGTCGGTCCGGTAGCCATCTTGCAGCCGCACATGCCGATACTGTGCGAGGAACGGCTCGAGCTGAGCCAGCCGATCGAGAGAGAGCAGTCGGTAGACACCGGCGCGACAGTCGTAGTCTGCCGGGCAGGACGGACACCGCAGTCCCGTCGCCGTCTCATCGAGTGGGACCGAGCAGCCCGGGCAGATGAACCGCGGGCGCCACCCGCCGGTGGTGTGATCAGCCATCATGACGGAGCACCATCGGGCAGCGATCGCCCAGTGCCAAAGCCCGGCCAGTGCGCGACACGGTCGTCGAGCCACGGTCGTGCTGCCGCATCGACTCGCACACCACGCTCGCCGAGGTCGACGCGGCGCATTCGGCGGCCACGGCATCGAACGTCCACCGTGTCTCGACCATCCGTCCCGTCATCACGTCCATAGACGGCTCCTCATGCCCACCTTGAGCGAGCAGACACAACGCCGACAGACCGGGTCGGTCGTCACGACGAGTCCGCGTCTGAACCGCGGCAGGTCATTGTGGATGATGCTCGGCAACGGCTTCTCCCGCACGTTGCCGATCGGGTCGTGAAAGAAACAGGGCCGGACGGCGCCGTTCGCCTCGACCACCGCCGAGACCCACGGCGCGTTGCAGGACACCGGCGGAAACGGCCCCTCTCCCCGCAGCGCCCGGTAGTACCGCGGAATCCGACGCAGCTTGTCGGGCGTTTCGGCGATGAACCCGCTGTCGAACTCATGTGCCAGGTCCCGTTCGGTCCGGTCGATGATCGCGTCAAGTGCGTCGAGGTCGGCTGCGCCCGGGAGAAGCGCCAGGGCTGCTGACGACCCCGCGTCCGTGCGACCGAACGCGCTCGACGACAGGTCTGCTGCGAGAAACGAGATGCCGTCCACCCCCAGCCGGCGGGCGGTCGCGACCAGGTCCGGCAGTTCATGGAAGTTTTTGGCGTGCAGCGTCGCACGCGCCGCTACCGGCAGCCGGGGCGCCAGTGCGCGCAGCCGCGCCAGACCGGCCTCGAGCGCGCCGAGCCCGTCGATCCCGCGCACGGCGTGGTAGCTCGCCGCCCCCGCCCCATCGAGCGACACGGTCACCCGGTCGACAGACGCCGCCACCGCCTCGGCCCTGCGTTCGAGCAGCACCCCGCTGGTCGCCAGCTCGAGATGCGCGCCCTGGCCACCGAACAGCGCCGCGATCCGGCCGAAATCGGGTCGCAGCAACGGCTCGCCACCCGAGAGCAGCACCCACCTGATGCGCAGTGCCGGCACGGCCCGGGCCACCTCGACGATCTCCTCGTAGCTCAGGTCGTCGGCGCCGGTGCTCCGCCACCAGTCGCACGAGAGACACCGGCTGTTGCAGCGACTGGTGAGATAAAAGACCAGCAGCGGCATCACCAGATTCTGGTTGGTCAACTCGCCGACCCGGCACGCGGCGGCGGTGGCGACGGTCGAGAGGAAAGACATCATCTGGTGTCTGGTGTCCCGAGGCAGATGTTCGCGAACATTTTCTGGACGGGGCATCTCGCCTGGCGGCGTGGCTCGGCGGTCGAGTACTGCCGGGATGCTCTCTCGTCCCGCCTTGCTATGGCCGGACGCGCCATGCGAACGACACCGGAAAGCTTGTTCGCCAGCACCTGACCCGAGACACGGGTGCGGGTGGTCATCGTCACCGTCCTGCCGCCACCATCGGGCGGGTCGCCGCGGTCTCCGGTCCCAACTCATGCGCCGGTTGCGCAGTCGGGCGTGCGGCCGACTGCAGCGGCAACGCGTAGGGCAGTGGCCCCAGGTCGCCGTTGGGGACACGCGCTAGCCGGTCCAGTCGCCAGCGCGCGTACGGCAGCGTCGCGACGGACCGCAGCAGCGACAGCGTCTGCCGGACCCCAACCCGCGGGCGTGTGGACATCGCCGGGGCCAGCCCCCGCAACCGCCGCCAGGTCTGCCGCGCGCGGAACTCCCGGTGGAGCACGCGATGCAGCTGCCGGTAGAACGCCGTGGTGAACGGCCCTCGATAGAGCATGGCGAGGTCGTCGGAGTCGACCCAGTTCCTCGTGGACCCGATCGAGGCCTCGACCCGTTGGTGAAACGGAGTCCCGGGCAGCGGGTAGGACACCGACACGCCGATGTCATCCGGTTGGCAGGTGCGCACCAGGTCGAACGTGCGCGCAATGTCGTCACGGGTCTCGCCCGGATAGCCGAACTGCAGGAAGAAGCCGACCTCGATACCCTGGTCGTGCAGCCGCCGGGTCGCCTCCACGATCTGCTCCACCCGGACGCCCTTCTCCATCGCATCGAGTACCCGCTGTGAACCGGACTCGGCGCCCATCCAGACGGTCCGACACCCGGCGCGGCGCAGCGCCTCGGCCTCGCCGTCACGCAGCAGGAGATCGGCCCGGCTCAGGCACTTGAACGGCACCATCAGTCCCCGTGCGGCCAGCAGTTCGGCAAACCGGGCCAGCCAGCCTGGGGTCAACCCCAGGATGTCGTCGGCGAACCAGAGATGGTCGGGGCGAAAGTCACGCACGAGCCAGGCCAGTTCATTGACGACGTTCTCGGGGGACCGGCTGTGATACCGCTGTCCCCAGATCGGCTTCGCGCACCAGTTGCAGTGATAGGGGCACCCGCGCGTCGTGACAAGATTCATCGAGAGCCGCCCGCGCCATCGGTCGCGATACGCGTCGATATCGACCAGATCCCAGGCCGGGTAGGGCAACGCGTCGAGATCGTCGACAAGCGGCCGGGTGGGCGTCCGGACGACCCGACCCGTGTCGTCGTCCCGGAACACCAGCCCCGCAATCGCCTCGAAGGGCGTCGTCGTGCGGCCGGCGAGCCGGTCGACCAGCTCGGCCAGCGTGAGGTCTCCCTCTCCCGCGATGACGAACCGGGCGCCTCGCGTGAGATACAGCCCCGGGTGATCGCTGGCGTCGGACCCGGACACGATGACGGGGCACCCGCGCGCGACCGCCATGTCGATCATCGTCAGCGCCGCCTGCCGCATCCGAAGCAGACACATCTTCGAGAGGTAGTTGAAGCTATCCTCGTAGAGCACCGCCAGGTCGGGACGGACCCGGTCGAGGGCGTCGCTCCACGCGCGCTCCGAGTCGGCCAGCATGGCGTCGAACAACGCCACACCGTGTCCGCGCTCACGCAGCGCGCTCGCGGCATAGAGCGTGCCAAGCGGCGGATAGGGCCGCATCGTCGCCCAGAGCTTGGGGTCGAAGCGCAGGTAGTAGGACTGCCCGAGCAGCGCTCTCATGATCTATTCAGTCGCGTCTGGGAGCAGTTGCAGCGCATGCAGGCGCTCGCGCAGCCCCAGCCGGACCCGGTCGCCGTACCTGCCGAAGTGCCCCTTGCACCATTCCGCCGAGAACCGCGCTTCGTCGTGGCCACGTGCCCGACGCGACAGTCGGCCGATCTTGCGCGTCTGCTCCCACCGCTCGACCCGGCCGCCCCAGCTGGTGCGCCCGGCCCACTCGGCGGCGAGGCTCCAACGCGAGTGCCTGTTGGACCTGGCCGCGATGACCCGCGGCGCCCCGACGGCGTTCGGCAGGAAACGGTCGGTCCAGCGGTTCAGGCGGCGGAACCGCCGGTAGGTCCCCGTGTGGCCGACCGGCACCATCTGCGTGACCTCGTGCGCCGCAAACAGACTCGGCGGGTCCAGCGCGAGCATCCGTTCGGACAGGAAGTAGTTCGGGCACAGGGTGATGCCCCGGCGGGCGGCCCACCTGACAACCCCGATCACCAGGCCGCGGCACAGCCACAGCCGGTCCGGTTCGGTCACGATGAAAAAATCGATGTCCCCGTTCACCCCGGCGTTGTCCACGGCGAGCGCCCCGCTGACCGCCACCAGCCGCACGAACGGAAACCGCGCCAGCAACGCCCCGTAGCGCACCGCCTCGGGCCACAACCGAGCTCCGTGCTCGGCACACTCCCGGCGACGCTCCACGAGCTGCTCCCGCCCCGCCAGCGTCACATACCCGCCGGACCGCCACAGGAAGCCGCCGGCGACACGGTCGCTCGCGAGCGCAGTCCGGACCGCCGCCCGGTCCGCTTCAACACCCACGAGATACCTGTGCAGCTCCGACTCCGTGAGCGCGCAGTCGAACACGTCGGCATACGCGACCGTCTCGACGCAGGCCCGTTCGAGCGGCGACAGTACGACTGCCGGCGAGCGAGTCGGCAGCTCCGCCGTCACCTCAACTGGCCAGTGACCGTGGCTCGCGAAGCTCAAGTGATGCATGACTCTGAAAGCGGTCCCATTCGCGGTCGATCAACGCCGCCAGCTGCCGCTGGAACCGCTCGCGGCTGAACCGGTGGGTGGTGAGACGAATCTGCTCCGGGTCGAAACGACCGGCGATCGCCTCGAACCGCTCGACCGCCTCGACCAGACACCCGACCCGTTGCTCGTCGAAGAACAGCCCGGTCCGGTTCGCGATCACCGTCTCGGTCGCGCCCCCCCGGCCGTACGCGATCACCGGCGCGCCGGCCGCCTGCGCCTCGATCGGCGCGATGCCGAAATCTTCGTCGGCGGCGAAGACGAACGCTTTGCAGCGTTGCATGTGGTCGCGAACGACCGCGTCCGGCTGACGCCCGAGCAGCTCGACCCAGACGCCACCCGCCCGCTCGACCGCGGCGCGATCCGGCCCCTCGCCGATGACCACCAGCCGCCGCCGGAGCCGGTCGAACGCCTTGGCCATCATCGGCACCTGCTTGTAGGGCACGAGCCGGGAGACCGTCAGGTAGTAGTCGTCCCGCGGCTCGCCCGCCGTGAACCGGTCGACATCGACCGGCGGGTAGACCACTTCCGACTGTCGTCGATACGTCTTCCAGATCCGGCGGGCCACGGTGCGAGAGCTGGCCACGAACACATCCACCCGGCTGGTGCTGGCCTGGTCCCAGAGACGCAAGTAGTGCAACAGACATCCCGCAGCCCACCGGCGAGGGCCTCGCGACCCGTAGCGGTCGAGATGCTCGAAGTAGAGGTCCCACACATAGCGCGCCGGGGTGAAGCAGTAGCTGATGTGCAACTGGTCGGCCCGGGTCAACACCCCCTTGGCCACCGCGTGGCTCATCGACACCACCAGATCGTACCCGCGCAGGTCGAGCTGCTCGATGGCCAGCGGCATCAGCGGCAAGTAGCTGCGATGCAGGGTGCGCGCGCCCGGCCAGTGCTGCAAAAACGAGGTCTTGATCGGATGCCGCCCGATCGGGGTACCTCGAAAATGCTCCGGCTGGTAGACCAGCGTGTGAATCGGCGCCTTGGGGAACAGCTCGAGCGCCGCAGCCATCGTCCGGTCCGCGCCACTGTAAACCGTCATCCAGTCGCGCACGAAGGCCACCGACACGCCGGGCAGGCTCGGACGCGGCGCCGCCATCACGCCGCACCCCCGGCCGCGTCCGACAGCACCTGCCAGGTCATCGACGCACTGCGGTCCCAGTCGAACGCCGCCGCCCGTTCGAGCCCACGTGCCCGGCAGGTCTGTCGCGCCGTCTCGTCGCCGACGAGCCGCAGGATGCCGCCAGCGACCGACGCCGGGTCGTGCGGGTCGACGAAGATGGCCGCGTCGCCCGCCACCTCGGGCAGCGCCCCGGCGCGCGCCGCAACCACCGGAGTGCCGCACGCCATCGCCTCGAGCAGCGGCAGGCCAAAGCCCTCGTCGAGGGAGGGGATCACGAGGCCGATCGCCCCGGCGTAGAGCGCCGGCAGGTCAGTGTCGTGCACATCATCGAGACGCCGCACCCAGCCGAGCCGGGGGTCCGGTACCGCTGGCTGCAGGGTCTGGCGTGTGTCGCCGACGACGGCCAGGGTCAGGCCGTCGAGCGCCGGGCCAGCTTCGGCCCACGCGCGCGCCACGACATCGAAGTTCTTGCGTGGCTCCAGGCTCCCCACCATCAGGAGATACGGTGCCCTCAGGCGATACCGGGCGGTGACCCGGGTGACCTCCGCGGACGGTCGTGGATGAAACCGGCCACTGACCCCGTTCGGGATCGCCACGACCCGGTCGGCCGGCACTCCAAGCCGCTCCATCAGCCGGGTCTTCGAAAACTGCGACACCGTAATCACTCGCGCGACCCGCTTGACCAGCTGCGGCAGAAGCCAGCGGTACCAGGCGCCGACCCGCGGCTCGAACCACTCCGGGTGGTCCAGCGGCGCGACGTCGTGGACGGTGACGACCTGACGGGACACCACGACCGGTCCCGTGTTCGCCGGCGACCAGAGCAGCGCCCCATTCACCAGCCTGGGGAGCCGCATCTGTTCCCATAGATGGCCACGCGCGCCGATCGCACTGTCCGGCGGCCGGCACACGCGGATCCGCCCCTCGAGACGCCGCGTGATCTCCCCGGCGTAGCGCTCCACCCCGGTGATCGGCCGGCTGAGAAAACGACCATTGACGACGACGTCGGGCATGTTTCTCGTGCGGCTCGACCGCTTCAGGCTTCGGGCGCGCTTGAAGAGCCGCCACAGCCATCCGGCGCCTCCTGCCACGTGTCTCCTGACGCCTACCTGCTTCGAGCCCTCGCTAGTAGAACTTCCTCGCGATGTTGAACCCGATGAACCAGTCGTCCGTGCTCCCACCCTGCGCGATCTGCGCCGGGGTTGTACCGAGCGAGTTCGAGAAGTTCAGCTGGAATGTGTGCCCACCAACCCGCTTCTCGATGGCGAATGAGATGTGGTGCGCCCCGTCATCGAACCCTGTGAACCGCGGCACGTACTCCCCGATCAGATAGACGGTCGGGCGCACGCGGAGCCGCGCCCCCAGACCCAACATGAACGTGCTGTCGTCATCGTCGTCGTCGTCGTCGTCGATCGACGTGTGGAACCGGCCTGGCTTGCTCACGTTGCCCACCCAGGTCGGCTCGACATACAGTGAGGCCCACTCGCCGAGACGCTTCGACAGGATGGCGGCGACCGATCCCGAGGACTCCTCGCGGAGGTTGTTCAGACCCTCGATCGACGCCTGTACGTCGAGCCCGATGCCGCTCGGCCCACGCTGCCAGAGGATGTTCTGGCGACCGAAGATCTGGATGTTCCTGTTGTTGCCTCGGTAGATCCCGACCTGGGTGCCCGGCAGCACTCCATAGCGGAACTCGAGGCCCATCCTCGCGAACGAGTCGAACCCGAAGAAGTCCTCCAGCAAGTTGCCAAATCCGCCGCGGCCGAGGGGTCTGGAGAAGCGGTGCGTCAAACGGAACGCGAACTTGTGCCGCGGCAGCCGGAGGGTGGTCGGCAACGCGATCAGGTTGAAGTCCGGTTCCAGGACATCGATCTCCAGATCCGCGACGGCATCCGGACCGGCGGTCGGCTGCGCGCCGCGGCCGGCCGCCGGAACGATCGTCAGGATGCCGTTCATCCGATCGTGCCCAGCGCCGCAAAACACAGAGCAGGCGAACCGATGCCGGCCGGGCTCGGCGGCCACAAAGTCGATCGCAACCGGTTCGCCGCCGGGCGGGATGGTCTCGCCGATACCGAGCGTCGGGATCGCGAACCCGTGCTCGACGTCGGTTGATCGAATGAGCAGTCGCACGCGCTCGCCCGCCAACACTTCGATCTCGGACGGTGTGAACTCGAACCGCGAGGCGGTGATCTCGATCACGCGGGGTTGTTGCGCACCGTCTTCCCCTTGTCCACCGGCCATCGCCGCCGTCGGCCACGTTCCACACGCGAGCACGACCATCGCGAGGGTCGTCGCGTCGCACCATCGCCTCATCACGTCAGCCACCACCTTGTCTCCGGGTCCGGGCTTGTCGTGCCCGGTGACGCCTCAGCCACACGGAGCGGTCCGCCGCTCACGCCGAGAGGACAGGCAAGTCTGATGCCGATACCTCCATTCCCGTGGACACGGGGAACACGGGACCGGCACCGCGGCTCCGGCTTACGTGATACGTAAGCGACTTACGCGGACCGTAAGCCGGCCGGAAGTTTCGACAACGACAGGCGCCGGTCGCGATAGGCATTTCACCCCCCGTCGGCGGTGGCAGGGTTGTTGCCTATGCTGCGCCACGTGGACCCGGTCTGCCTCGGCTGGCGGCTGGGGCTTGGGACCGAGGAGCAAGCGCGCTTTTCCCTCGCGCTCCCCCCAGCGGGAAAGGAGCCTCAGGTGAAGGACTGGCTGATCATCGCGCTGCTGGCGGTGGCGGCGGGACTGGTCTTCAACGCGGTCTTCCCGCGATACGAGTGGAACGTCCAGCGCGACGGCGCCTCGGTGGTCGTGTTCGATCGGTGGCAGGGCCGGTTCCAACGGGCGGACTTCGAGCCGGACGGCACACTCCGCGGATGGCCGGTCTACGTTCCGTTCTAGCGATGCTGCGCCTCGGGCCGCCCGACGACGGTCGGCGCAGCATTGCGAGATGGCTGTCCTTACAGCCCCGCGATGCGGGGGCTGGACGGCGTCCGACCGTGTCCAGCAGAACCCGGGGGCCGGCGCCCGGAGTCTGGACCGCGGACCAGCAGTCGGCGTATCGGGCGGTGCTTGCCAGGGTCGGTCGGGGCGCCGGGATCAAACTGGGGGCGGAACTGATCGGGCGCGCGTTGCAGTTCGCGCTGATCTACGCCGCACAACGTCAGCTGGGACCAGTGGGATTCGGCCAGCTCATCTACGCGCTTGCGCTCGGCGTCGTGCTGGCACCGCTCACCGATCTCGGCGTGCAGCTCACGACGACGCAGCAGATCGCCCGGGCACCGCACCGAGCGCCCGCGATTGTCGGCGTCGGGTTGTCCCTCAAGCTCGCGCTCGCCGCAGGTGCGTGTCTCGTGATGGGCGCCGCGAGCCAGACACGCCCGGACGGCGTGCAGGCGTCGACATTCATGCTTGGCCTCGCGATGATCATCGGGTCGTTCGGCGAGTTCTTCGGCTACACGTTCCGCGGGCTTCAGCGGATCGAGCTCGACGCCGCGCTGAGCCTGCTGACCCGTACGCTCACCGTGGTGGTCGGTTTCTGGCTGCTCGGCGCCGGCTTCGGTCTCGAAGGCATCGCGCTTGCCTATCTCGCCGGCAGCGTCGCGGGCGCGGCCGGCGGGTGGCTCTGGCTCCGTCACCGCTTCTTCACCCCGACCCTGTCGTTTCGGCCGGAGGCCTGGAGCGAGGTCGTGCGACGCGCGATCCCTCTGGGCGCGGCCATCGTGTTGTCGGTCGCCTACACCCGCACCGCGGTGTTCGTGCTCGACGCGCTGGAGGGCTCGGGCGCCGTCGGCACCTACGGTGTCGCGATGAAGCTGACCGAGCCGCTCGCGATGCTGCCGGCGGCGCTGCTGGCCGCGGTGTTTCCCGCCATCGTCGGACGACGTGCCGAGGGCGACCCGTCCGGCGAGCGACTGCGCTCCCTCACCACGCTGGTGCTTGCCGGGTGCGGGGTGCTCGTCGCCACCATCGGCGTGACCGCCGGCCCGTGGCTCCTCGATCTGCTGTACGGCTCGCAGTACCCGGGCGCCGCAGCGCCGTTCCAGATCCTGGCGGTTGCCGTCCTCTTCACTTTCGTGAATTATGCGCTGACCCACTTCGTCATCGCGCACGACCTGCACCGGCGGTATCTGGCGTTCACCGCGACGGTGTTCGTGATGAACCTCGTCCTGTGTCTGGTGTTGGTCCCCGGCTTCGGACCGGTCGGCGCCGCCTGGTCGGTCGTGCTGAGCGAGGCGCTGCTGCTCATGCTCTGCTGGCGCGCCCTGCCGCGCGTGCAACGCCGGGACGCGGCCGTGGTCGGCCACCCGACAGGGGTCGGCCCAGGCCCCGGGGGCGACCCGGTGACGGCGGTGACGACGGTGACGATGACGAAGGACGCATGATGGCCCAGCCGACAGGGACGCGGCGTCTGCCGGAACGCACGCGGTTCGACACCTGCGGTCTGGCGGCGCTCGGGCTACTCGCCGCACTGCTCCCCTTCGAGCTGACGCAGCCGGTGCTCTTGCTTGGATCGATCGAGGTGACCAACGTCGAGCTGGCGCTCTACCTCGTCCTGATCGTGTGGGCCGTCATCTGGCTACGGGGCCGGCGCTCGGCGTGGACCGTGGTCCACAGCGCCGCGGCCGCATGGCTGGCGGTCGTGGTGTTCGCTGCGTTACTCGCGCCGACTGGCCGTGGCGAGGCGCTGAAGTTCGCGCTCCGCACCCTGGGTGGTGGCGCACTGTTCTTCGCCACCCTGGACCTCGTCTCGACGCGACGACAGATCGCGTGGATCGCGCTCGCCGTCTGCGCGGGCGCGGTGCTGTCGGCGGCGACCGGTATCGCCGAGGTTTGGCTGCCGCCGATGCGTGCCGGGCTCGAGACGTTCAAGACCCAACCCTCGTTCGCCGGCGGGTTCCTGCGCGCCTCGGGCACCTTCCAGTACGCCAACACGGCCGGGATGTACTGGGAGGCGGTCCTCCCGCTGACGCTGGCGCTCGGGGTGTGGGCCGTCACTGGCAGCACAGGGAATGGCAGGCCGGCGTCCACGTGGCGGTGGTGGTCGGCGGCAGCGGCGGTCGTGCTGGTGCAGGCGGTGGTGCTGACCGCGAGCCGGGCCGCCTGGTGGGCGGTCGCCGGCCTGCTGGCCGTCTTGCTCGTGGCCGGGGTCCGCCTGTTCCGGCCGCTGCGAGGACCGGTCGTCGTGGTCTGTCTCGCCCTGATGCTGTTCACCCTCGGTGGGTGGGGCGGAGGCGGGCTGCTGGCGCTGCGGCTGCTGGCCAGCGACGAGGCGACCTGGCTCAGTGCCGAATTCACCAACCCGCCGACCGCGCTGACCATGCCGACCGGTAGCGTCACTACCGTGCCGATGACGGTGCGCAACACCGGGCTGCGCGAGTGGCCGCGTCTGGGCAGCACCCCGGTCTCCCTGAGCTACCACTGGCTCGCACCGGATGGGAAAGAGGTGCTCCTCTGGGACGGGGCGCGCACCCGGTTGCCGGACACGGTGGCAGCCGGTGACACGGTAACGTTGCAGGCGGTCATCGACGGCAACGTGCCGCCGGGCCGCTATCGTCTGCAATGGGACCTGGTCCAGGAGCACATCGCCTGGTTCAGCACGCTCGGCGCCCAGACCGCCACGACCTGGGTCGCGGTGGAGCCCCGGGACGACGCGCCTGTGGTCGCCGAGCTGCCGCCACCGATCATCCCCGTCTACAGGGAACGGCCGTCCCGCCGCACGCTCTGGTCGGCTGCCGTCGGGATGTGGGCCGAGCGTCCGCTGTTCGGCATCGGCCCGGACCAGTTCCGGCACCAGGTCGGCGCCCGTCTCGATCTCGCCACCTTCGACACCCGGACGCACGCCAGCAGTCTGTTTGTCGAGACGCTCGTCGGGCAGGGCCTGGTCGGGCTGCTCGCCCTGCTGTCGTTGCTCGCGGCCGTCACGTGGACGGTCGCCCGTGGCTGGCAGCGGGTCGACGGACCAGCCCCGCGGGTCCTCGGACTCGGCCTGGCGCTGGGCATACTCGCGTACGCGGCGCACGGCGCGGTCGACCATTTTCTGAGCTTCACCCCGACCTACGGCCTGTTCTGGCTGCTGACCGGTCTGACGGTGCGCCTCTTCGGGCAGGAGGCAACGGCGTGACGGCAACCCTCGTCGGCTTCGACGTCACGCCGCTCGAAGAGCGCGAACCCACCGGTGTCGGCCGGTATGTCGAGCGGCTGCTGGCGGCGCTCGTCGCGCGCGGGGACACACACCGGTATCACCTGCTCGCCAGCCGTCCGCTGCACGGCACGTTGCCGACGGGCGTCGTCGGCCCGGTCGGCCGGCGGTTCCCGACCCGCTGGCTGTGGATGCAGACGATGCTGCCGGTCATCCTGCACCGGTTGCGACCGCACGTGTGTCATTTCACCAACGGCATGGCCCCCCTCGGCTGCCCCTGTCCATACGTCCTGACGCTCTACGACATGTCGCTCTTCCTGCACGCACGGACACAGCCACTCAAGAGCCGTCTGCTGATCCGGAGCCTGGTGCCGCGGGTGGCCCGACGCGCCGCGGCGGTCATCACCCCAACCCAGAGCGCGCGCGCCGACATTATCCGCGTACTCGGGCTGCCGGCCGGCCGGGTGCACGTGGTGTCTGGCGGCGTCGACCCGGCGTTCCGGCCTCTCGACTCACCTGACGCGCTCGACCCGGTGCGACGACGCTACGGGCTCGACCGCCCGTTCATCCTGTCGGTCGGCACACTCGAGCCGCGCAAGAACCTCGGTCGGCTGACGCGAGCCCTCGGGCAGCTCCGTGCACAGGGACGGCAGGAGGAGCTGGTGCTCGTTGGACGGCACGGGTGGGGTCGCGACGAGGCGCGGCGGGTCGCCGAAGAGCTCGGCATCGCGGCGACCGTCCGCATCTTGGGCTATGTGCCCCAGTCGGACCTGCCGGCGCTCTACGCCCTGGCCCGAGTGGTGGCGTTCCCGTCGCTCTACGAGGGATTCGGCTTCCCGATCGTCGAGGCGATGGCGTGCGGCACGCCGGTCCTCACCTCGAACCGGTCGGCGATGGCGGAGGTCGGTCACGACGCAGCCTTGCTCATCGACCCGACCGCAGTCGGGTCGATCGCCGACGGGCTTGCGGCGTTGCTCGATGACGAGCCGCTGCGCGAGCGGCTCCGTGGGGCCGGTCTCCACCGCGCCGCGTCGCTACGCTGGCCGACGGTGGCGGAACGCACTGTGGCGGTCTACGACCGGGTCGTGGCCGCTGCCGGCGCCGCCAGGACACGGCTGGAGGAACGCCCGGCGTAGCTGTGCCGACGGAGCACAGACGCGAGAGACGAACCTGGAACACGCTGGAGGATGGTAGGAATGTCCTGGTTCAACAGGAACGGCAGGCCGTCGACGGGTCGCCGGAACGACGGCCCCGCAGGCGGACTCCACTCGCGGGAGACGCTGCTCCGTCTGCTCGACCACGAGCGCGCCCGGTGCGATCGCAACGGGCGGCAGTTCTCCCTGGTCGTGTTCGACCTGGCACGGGTGCCGGGCCACAGGATCGCGCACCGGCATCTCGCCGGCGTGCTCACCACACGTCTGCGACGCACCGACGAGTGTGGCTGTCTCGACGTCGAACGGGTTGCGGTGATCCTGCCCGACACGGACCTCGACCCTGCCTGGACGGTAGCCAACGATGTGCGCCGCGCCACGCTGGACATGCTCCCGGGGCTCACCTGCGCCGTCTACGCCTACCCGTCGGCCTGGTGGGCCCACGACGACCGACGCGGCGATTCGCCGCGGATCCATCCCGACCTCCGCGGCGGGAACGGCAACAGCAGCGGGCAACGCCTCCCCCTCGATCGTCCGGCACCCCCCCAGCCCGCGGCGCCGGCGGACCTGCCCGAGCGGTTGCAGGCGCTGCTGTCCGAGCCGGTTCCCCGGTGGAAGCGCGCGATGGACGTGGCCGGCGCCGCCACGGCGCTGGTCCTGGCATCGCCGGTGATGGTCCTGACGGCGTTGGCGATTCGGTTGACATCGCCCGGACCGGTGCTGTTCACACAGCCGCGCGTCGGCAAGGATGGCCGCGTGTTCACGTTCTGGAAGTTTCGCACGATGACGGCTGGTGCCGGCCAGCACAAGGCGGAGCTGGCCGACCAGAACGAGCAGACGTGGCCCGTGTTCAAGATGAAGCGGGACCCGCGCGTCACGCCCCTCGGCCGTCTGCTACGCAGGGCGAGCCTGGACGAGCTGCCGCAGCTCTGGAACGTGCTGAAGGGCGACATGTCGCTGGTGGGGCCGCGTCCGCCGACGCTCGACGAGGTGCAGGAGTACGAGCGCTGGCACGTGCGCCGGCTGGATTTGACGCCAGGCCTCACCTGTATCTGGCAGGTCAGCGGCCGCAGTCTGATCGGGTTTGCCGACTGGGTCCGGATGGATCTGCGGTATGCCGACCGTCGATCGGTTCTGGTCGACCTGATGTTGCTCGCGCGCACGATCCCGGCCGTGTTGAGCGGCCGTGGCGCGCACTAGCCTCAGGCGCAGAGCCGTCCGCCGTGACCCGTGGGTCATCGCCACTCGGGCGGCGCCACCATGAGCGCATGCGTCTGACCGTCGCCGGCCCGGCGATGACCGCGCCCACCCAGAACGCCACCTCCGCGATGACGATGAGCGTGGTGGCGACCGCCCCCCTCGCGGCGACGCTCAGCGGCAGGAACGGCACACCGAGCAATCCGACCCACAGGAGCAACGACAGGCTCATCAGGATGACACCCGCGAAGACCCAGCGGTGTCCTGGAGGAGTCGGTGCGGTCCACCGACGCGCTGACCTCATGATGACGGGACACTCGCGGCAAGACCGAAGGGCTGATGCCAGACGTCTGAAGCCCGAGGCGCAGCACCGGTCGAATGCAGCCGGACGCTCTCCATGAGCTGCTAGGTCCGCCGTGCCGCCTGCGCGACCTCGAGCACTTGTTCGGCGGCGCGGCGGCTGGCGCCGAGCCCACCCAGTTTCTCCCGCACGGCCCGCAGCTCGGCTCGTGTGTTCGCCGAGTGGGTCTTGTCGGTAAGAAACCGCACCGCCTCGTCGGCGACCGCTTCCGGGGTGAATGCCTCCTGCAGAAACTCCGGCACGATCTTCTTCTCCGCGACCAGGTTCACCATGCCGAACGCGTTCACCCGCACGAACCGGCGGCCCAGCCAGTAGGTCAGCGGCGACAACCGATAGACCACGACCATCGGCCGTTCGTGGATTGCGGTCTGGATGGTGGCGGTACCGGACGCCGTGAGCACGACGTCGGCGGCGACGAGCACGGCGTCGGTCTGCGACTCGACGATGCAGGGGGCGCGCGACGTCACCCGCGCCAGCGCGGCCAGCGGATCGAACAGCGCGTCAGGCAGGTTCGGCGCCCGGGCGACCACGAACTGGACCAACGGCACCTCCCGCGCGATCCGCTGGGCAGCACCGACCAGATCCGGCAAGATCACGCGGAGCTCGTTCGCCCGGCTGCCCGGCAAGACCGCCACCGTCGGCGCCTCGGGGTCCAACCGATACTCCCGCCGGAAGGCGTCTCGGCCGAGCGCGGGCGTCGCGAGGTCGAGCAACGGGTGCCCGACGAACGCGACCGGAATGTCCGCTTCCCGATAGAGCGCCGCCTCGAACGGGAAGATGACCAGCGCGCGGGTCACAAACCGCTTCATCGTCCGGAGCCGGCCGCGTCGCCACGCCCAGACCTGCGGACTGATGTAGTAGACCACCGGAATCCCGAGCGCTGCGACCGAAGCGCCGAGCCGGAAGTTGAAGTCGGGATAGTCGATGGCCACCAGCACGTCCGGGCGCTCGGCCCGCGCCGTTGTCACCAGACGGCGGTAGGTCGCCCAGTACCGCGGCAACGCCGGCAACACCTCGGCCAGGCCGGTCACCGCCAGGCCGCCGTAGTCGGCCACCAGCCGGCCACCGGCCGCCGCCAGGTGCTCGCCGCCGAGACCGAACACGTCGGCGTCGGGATCCAGCCGCCGGATCTCGGTGGTCAGGGCACCGGCATACAGGTCGCCCGACGGCTCGCCGCACGAGAGCATCACCTTCGTGGCCCGTGTCATGGGTACGCCGGCATTCGGCGGCCGATGCATCCCGATCCACGGCGCCAACCGCCGCCCGGCCCGTTCATGTGCGGGCTCTGGCCAGGTCTCGCCGACGCCGTTGCGAAGGCGGGTTGCGCGTCGGTCGAATACTGCCGGTCTGCTCCCTCCTCGCGCCTCGTGGACCGGGCGCCTCGACGCCACAACACGAGAACTCATTCTTGCGCGGACCCGAAGGCGGAGCGTCGCCAGCAGTCAGGGGGCCAGACGGGACGGACGAGGGACGCCGTCCGCGGCGGATGACCGGCGCAGATCGGCGCGCGACAGATCCAGCTCGTCGATCGACAGCACCTCGACGTTGTCGAACCCGACACCGGGCAGATCGGCGACAAACGCCGAGGCCTCCCCGACGAGCACGATCGACAGGCGCTGCGGCTGCAGATACTTGCGGGTCACACGCTGGATGTCGTCGACCGTGACGGCGTTGATCCGATCGGGGTACGTCGGGAGATCGGCGAGGTCGAGCCCGTAGAGCAGCGACTCGAGCACCTGCGCCGCAATGGCATTCGGGGTTTCGATCGTCAGAGGAAAGCTACCGGCCAGATACGCCTGGGCATTCTGGAGCTCGCGGCGGCTCACCCGCT
Organism: Acidobacteriota bacterium; assembly: GCA_022562495.1. GTDB lineage: Bacteria > Acidobacteriota > Vicinamibacteria > Vicinamibacterales > UBA8438 > NP936. Next base: position 5,703 of record JADFPE010000039.1, on the reverse strand, counting down.
CGCGCCGCAGCCGGGCCACCTCGTCCACCATCAGGCGCAACGCCTCAGCGGTCGCGTCCGATCGGGTGTCGGTCTTGGCCATGAAGTCGCCGCCGAACCGGCGGCTGGCCATGTCGGCCGACGCGGCATAGGTGAGCGACCGTTCGGTGCGCAGGACGCTGCCCAACCGGTTGCCACCTTCACCGCCAAGAATCTTGATCGCCACGTCGAAGGCGAGAAAGTCCGGGCTGGCACGCGGCAGCCCAACGTGCCCGACGCGGATCGCTGTCTGCACCGAGCCCGGCTTGTCGATGACGACGATCCGACTGGTCGGTGCCGGCAATTCGGCGCTGGGCGGCGACGGGAGGGTCTTACGTTCCCAGTCGCCGAACACCCGCTCGGCGGCCGTGAACGCCGTCTCGGCGTCAATGTCGCCGACGATCCCGAGTAGCGCGTTGTTGGGCGCGTAGTGGGTCTCGTGAAACGCCCGCAGGTCATCTCGCGTGATCCCCAGCACCGACGCGGGGGTGCCGTTGTGCGGCATGCCGTAGGGGTGGCTCCCGTACACGAGCCGCCCGAACACCACCCCCGCCAGGTACGACGGGTCGTCGTAGCTGACCTGGAGCCCCGAGAGCACCTGCTGCCGCTGCCGTTCGATCTCGGCCGGCGCGAACGACGGGTTGCGCGCGATGTCGGAGATAAGGTCGACGCCGAACTCGAAGCTGTCCGTCATGACCAGCACACTGACAAAGCTCAGGTCTGTCCCGGCGCCCACACTGAGGATGCCGCCAATCGTATCGATGGTCTCGGCGATCTCGGTGGCGGTGCGGCTCGTCGTGCCCTGGTCGAGCAGCTGTCCCGTCAGCGCCGCCACGCCGTTCTTGCCGTCGGGGTCCGAGGCCGCGCCGGCGCCGATCAGCAGCCGCAGGTTGACCGCCGGCTGCTCGTGGTGCATCACCACTACGACCTGGAGCCCGTTCGCCAGCGTGCGGAGCTCGTAAGGGGGGAAGGTTGCCTCACGCGGAGGCAACGGCGGCGGCGGGCTTTCCCGTGGCCAGTCGGTCACCTGCTGTCCCGCCGACGGCGCGCCCGTCATCTCCTGAGAGTGAGATTGTGAGCTATGACACACGTCCGCACGACACGAGAAGATGTCGAGCAGTCCGTGGTAAACGTCGTGCGGTGCACCAAGAGGGGCGATGGGCCAGCCTGTCAAGGCGAGACGAGGGAGCCTACCGGCAGTCTTCGACCAAGGAACAACGCAGGCAGGGCGGATGCAGCGCCAGCCGAATGCCGGGGGACCATCACCACGGGCTGCGAGCCCCCGCGTGGCGGGGCTGTGAGCACAGCAGCCTGGTGATGCTGCCCCGAGCGGCAGCTGGACAGTTTGAGACGCGGCTTCGCCAGCAGCCAACGCCAGCCACACGAGCAGACCGCCCCATCCAGCCAGCCGCCTCACTCGTCACCTCCGGGTCGGAGAAACGACCGGCCGGCCGACGCGGGAGGCAGGATCGTCAGCACCAGCCGATTCTCCTTGGTGAAATAGGTCCGGGCGACCCGGCGCACGTCTTCCTTCGTGATGTGCATGAAGATGTCGAACTCGGCATCGGCGGTTGTGATGTCGTCGTGAATCACCTCGGCGTGCGACAGAATCGACGCCTTCTGCTCGACCGAGGAGCGGCCGAAGACGTAATCGCGCGCGAACTGGTTCTTGGCCCGCTGCAGCTCCTGGTCGCTGATCAGCTCGGTCTGCAGCCGGTCGAATTCGCGGATGAGCGCCGCCGCCGACTCCTCGGGGGTCCGCCCGGGCTGCACGATCGACACGGCGTAGAACAGGTTCGGGTCGTCGATGATGCTCCGGTCGCCGAACGCCGAGATGGCAAGCTGTTCGTCGTAGACGAGCCGCCGGTAGATCCGGGAGCTCTGCCCGTCGGACAGCACCTTCGCCGCGATATGCAGTGGATAGGCATCGGGGTGGCCGTCGTAGGTGATGTGGTGCGCCACGATCACCGTCGGCAGCGGCCAGTTCTCGTTCTCGGTGATCGTGACCCTGCGCTCGCTGGTTTGTGGAGGCTCACGCGGAATGTCGCGGGGCACGGGGCGCGTCGCCTTCGGCACGCGCTCGAAGTACTGCTTCACGAGCGCGAGCGCCTCGGCCGAGTCGAAGTCGCCGACCAGCACGAGGGTGGCGTTTTCCGGGACGTAGTACGTATCGAAGAACCCCTGGACATCCGTGACCGATGCCGCTTCGAGGTCCTTCATGCTCCCGATCGGGGTGTGCTTGTAGGGGTGCACCGCGTAGGCCTGGTCATACAGGATCTCGGACAGCAAACCGAACGGCGTGTCCTCGTACCGCCACCGACGCTCTTCCTTCACCACCAGCCGTTCCGACTCGAACGTCGTCTCGTCGATCCGTAGCGTCGCCATCCTGTCGGCCTCGAGCCACAGCACCAGCGGCAGATACTGTGCCGGGACCGTCTCGTGAAATGTCGTGGCGTCCTCGCTCGTATAGGCATTGCCGTCGCCGCCCACCCGCGAAATCAACGTCAGATGCGAGTCGGGCAGCACGTTGCGCGACCCTTTGAACATCATGTGCTCGAAGAGATGCGCGAACCCCGTCCGGCCGGGTCGTTCGTTCTTCGAGCCGACACGATACACGAGCTGCAGATGGACGATCGGCGTGGAGTGATCCTCGGACAGGATCACCGTCAGGCCGTTGTTCAGCGTGTGGCGCCGATAGTCCAGCTTGGTCGGCCGCACGGCGGTCTCGACGGTCGTCGACGTGACGACGATCCCGACCACCGCCGCCGCGAGGGCCAGCCACCGCAGCCGACTCGGAGCGACAACGAGCATCATGCGACGCATGGTCGAATTATGGCACACACCGGCGTCAGTCCGACTTTCTCCCGCGCCCGCGTAACACCCCCCGTCGACAGTGCAGTGTTCGGCTCATTTGAACAGCACCTTCTGGGCGGAGCATCCCGCCGCGCTCCGGACACCGTGGTCGCGGACTCCCAGGGCGCGCACATGCGCGCCCCGCGGACGCGGAGTGGGGCGATGGGGCCCCGCGAGCGGCCGCGGGGGGTTCGGGGCGCAGCCCCGTCCAGGTACTAGAACGCGTCCGGATGCAGCGCGTGCGCGATCGCCGCTGTCGCCTCGGCCAGACGGGGACCCGGCACCACGAACTGGTTGCCGAGCAACAGATGCACGCGCCCGTTTCGGACCGCCGGGATCACCGGCAGCCGGTTCCAGACCGCGATCTCCGACGCCTGGTTGTCCGGGGTCATCCGGTCGTCGTAGGTGAGCTCGATGATGACGTCGGGTGCCGCCGTCAGGATCGCCTCGGAGGTCAGCTGCACCGACTCGCGTTGCACGTCGGCGAACACGTTGTCCCCGCCGGCTGCCTCGAGCATGTCGTGCAGGAATCCGAACCCGCCGCTGGCGTAGATGTTCCGGAGCGAGCGTGGCTCGCGCCCGAAGACGAGGAGCACTCGGGGGCGGGTCCGGCCAGCGGTGCGCGCCCGCACGTCAGCGAGCCGCTCCTCGATCTCGCTGGCGACGCGCTCGGCCTCTGTCGCGTGTCCCGTGCGTGCTCCGAGCTCCCGGATCACCGACAGCGTGTCGGCGAGCCCGCCGTGCGTATAGGAGAACACCGGGATGGCTGCCCGCGTCAGCTGCTGAATCTGGTCCTGCTGGCTGCCGTGGAGGATGACGAGATCGGGGCGCAGCGCGAAGATCCGTTCCATGTCGGGGTCGATCAGCCCGCCGACCCGCGGCCGGGTCGCGACCTCTTCTGGGTGCGTGTCGAAACTGCCGACACCCACCACCTGGGGTCCGGCACCGATCGCGAACAGGGTTTCGGTCAGCGAGGGCACGATGGAGACGATCCGCTCGGGGCGCTGCTGCGCGGTGACCAGCGCCGAGACGACGAGGACCAGACAGGCGGCTAAACATCTTCTGAGGGCGACATCGTGACGGGTGACGCACGTCTTTGGTCGCCTCGGGAAGATGGCGAGCCCCCGCGTAGCGGGGCTGTGAGAAAAACTTCGGCTAGTGAGGCAAGGCCCCGCTCTCGTTCTCATCGGCTGCGCACCAGCAGCCAGAGAAAGAACGGTCCGCCCAGCATCGCGGTGATGATGCCCACCGGCAGCTCCATCGGCGAGAGCAGAGTCCGTGCCGCCACGTCGCACATCACCAGGAACGCGGCGCCGAGGCCCGCGGAGGCCGGGAGCACCAGCCGGTGGTCGGCGCCGACCAGCAGACGCACAAGATGCGGGATGATGATGCCGATGAAGCCGATCGGCCCCCCCAGCGCCACTGCCGCACCGGTCACGAGCGACGCACTCAGAAACGCCATCCGCTGGGTGCGCAGCACGTCAACACCCCGCGCTGCCGCGCTGTCAGCCCCCAGGGTCAGTAGGTTCAACGCGCGCGGCAGCCGGGCGAACGCGACGAACCCGATGCCCATCAGGGGGATCGCCGCCAGGATGGGGCTATAGCTGCCGACGTCCAGGTTGCCCATCACCCAGCGCACGGCCTGGAAGGTTTGCAAGGGATCGGCCATGAACTGGACGAACAGGATGATCGCCGAGAACAGCGAATTCAGTGTGACGCCGGCCAGCAACAGCACGTTCGTCGACAGGCCCTGGCGTCGCATCGTCGCCAGGAAGTAGACGATGGCCATGGCGCCGAGTGCCCCGACGAGGCTGGCGACCGGCCCTCCCAGCACCCCGAGCACGCCCAACGGCAGGCCGAGCGTGATGGCCAGCATCGCGCCCAGCGACGCCCCGGCCGATACCCCGAGCGTGAACGGGGTGGCCAGCGGGTTGCGGAGCATCGCCTGCAGGACGACGCCGGCGGCGGCGAGCGAGGCGCCGACCAGCGCGCCCGCGATCGCGCGTGGCAGACGGAGGATGAAGAAGATCTGCGCGTCGACGTTCTCGGCGAACGGGATCGTCGGGTCGAACACCTGCCGGAAATTGATGGCGGTCGACCCGACCAGCGGTGCGGTCAGACAGGCGAGCACGGCCAGGCCTCCGAAGCCGACCTGGACGAGCCAGACCCGGCGGCGGAGGTCACCCGCGGCGACGGGGGCAGCCGCGGTCAGTGCAGAGACAGCCATGGCGGTCACCGGCTAACGAGGCTCCGCCTCACTAGCCGAGCGTTTCTCGCAGCCCTGCTACGCCGGGGGCCAGGCTCCTCGAACCGAGGCTGTCGTGGTGAGAGCAAAAAAACACGATCGAGACTTGACTCGATTGTCACGACGAACGTTGTCCAAGGAGTCTGGCGAGCGGCACAACGGTCAACTGGTGACTGGCGGGATGACGCCGGATGTCCGCCTCGACGTCATAGACCGCGCCGACGGTCTCCGGTGTCAGCACCGCTTCGGTCGGGCCGGCCGCGACGATGCGTCCGTCACGCAGCAGGACCAGGTCGCGGCAAAGGCCGGCGGCAAAGTTCAGGTCGTGTGTGCAGAGGACGATGGTGGTGCGCCGGTCGCGGTTCAACCGGCGCAGCAGGTCGGCCGTCTCCAACTGAAAGGCGAGGTCGAGCGACGAGGTCGGCTCGTCGAGCAGCAGCACCTGGGTCTCATCCGAGTCCCGGTGTCGGGTGTCGGCGGAGGTGTCAAACTGCGCCAGTGCGCTCGCCATGACGACCCGTTGCTTCTCGCCGCCGCTGAGCGTGCGGAACATCCGTTGCTCGAAGGTCGCCGTGCCGGTCACGACC
>JADFPE010000283.1 GCA_022562495.1 Acidobacteriota bacterium | reverse complement strand
ACACTGTCTCAGGGGTCTCCCCCACACGACCCCGCCGGTGAACAGATACCGGGAGCGGCTCAGAGGTTGTCGTACGGATAGCCGACGAAGTCGTCCGCCGCTTCCGGTTTCAACAGCAGGATGGTCGGGCCAAACGCCAGCGTGTACCGTCCGTCTGACTGACGCCTGATCACGACCGCCTGACGCGTCTCGAGCTGCCAGTCGTGTACCTCGTCCCATACATCGATGCCCACCTCGATGAAGTCGGGGAATTTGCGGCTGCTCTTGAGGAACGTGCGCTGCAGCCGGCGCACCTGGCCTACCGCCGGGCAGATGGCCACCGCGCAGGTGGCGTGCTCGACCCGGAGCTCGTCGCGAATGTCCTCCAGCAGCCCGGTGACCCTCTGCAGCGCCTGGCTGTTCTGACCGGCTTCCACGCCCAGCAAAACAGGTGCGCCACCCAGCGCCACACCATTCAGCAGTTCTCGTCGAGACAGCATGAGAGGCCCTCCGGGTGCACGACGGCGTCTCGTCCTGACGCTGTACAGTGCAACCCGCGTGCCTGGCTGACGGGCACGCAACGGGCCAGCAGCGCCAGTGACCGGGTGTCATCTGTCCCTTCGCTACGACAGTGGAGCACCCCGCGGAGGACATCTGTACTCGAGCCCTCCCCCCGCCGGCTGGGCTGTCCTCGTCGTAGTGTCTCGTCGCCCGTCGCGGTGCCCCGCTCAGCGCCACCATCGGATTGACCCGGGCTGCAGTCCGGCCGCTACCGAGAGACGGACACGGCTCTAACCCCGCGTGATCTGGCTGATCACGTAGCCGCCGGACCGCTCGTCGAGCTCGAGCGCAAGGAGGCCGCGGGTCTGCGCCTCCTCGAGCAGGTCGTTGAACGACCCGAACCCGTAGGCGGACTCGTTGAACCCGGGACGCCGCCGTTTCAGCGTCTGCTTGATCATCGACCCCCACAGCTTCGCCCGGTCGCCCCGTTCGGCGTAGATCGCCTCAGCGGTGTGCAACACGAGGTCGATCGCCTGCTGGGCCGGATCGTCCTGCGACGCCGGTGCCTCGGCCTTCTGCTTCGCCCCCCCAGTCGCGCTCTTGGCACGACCCTTCCCGCGCTGACGCCGACGCACTGACGGCCGCTCGGCAACCAGGTCGTCATAGAAGATGAACTCGTCGCAGTTGTTGACGAGCAGGTCGGAGGTCGAGTTCTTCACCCCGACCCCGATCACCGACTTGGCGTTCTCGCGCAGCTTGCTGACGAGCGGCGAGAAGTCGGAGTCGCCGGAGACGATGACGAACGTGTCGATGTGCTCCTTCGTGTAGCACAGGTCGAGCGCGTCGACGACCATCCGGATGTCGGCCGAGTTCTTCCCCGATTGGCGCGCGTGCGGGATTTCGATCAGCTCGAACGCCGCTTCGTGCATCGTCGCCTTGAACTCCTTGTAGCGATCCCAGTCGCAGTAGGCCTTCTTGGCGACGATGCTGCCCTTCAGCAGCAGCCGCTCGATGATCGGCCGGATGTCGAACTTTGCAAGGTTGGCGTCGCGGACGCCGAGCGCGACGTTCTCGAAGTCGCAGAAGACCGCCAGGTTGCCGTCACCGGTCACTGATCCACTCCATTTCTCCTAGGTGGCCAACTTACCCGTGTTGACTGACCCGCTCTCCCCGCCTGCCCTGCAGAGTGCCGCGCGGTGCCGAAGGGGGGGAGGGCCGGGGTCCGGAAGTGATTATACGCACTGGGCAGAACATCCCGGTGCAGAAGACCATCACGATCACGCTGGGCGCCCGCGTGGACGCCGGCGCGATCGCGCTACTCGATCCGTGATGGGTCGAACACCACGTGCTTGATCCGCTGTCGCCGCCAGGTGTAGGAGACGTGGACCTGGCCGTCGCGCGTCTGGATCATGGCCGGGTAGGAGTACTCCCCGTCCTGGGCGTTCTCGAGCGCGACACCGGGACGCCAGCTGCGGCCGTCGTCGGAGACCGCCACCGCCAGCCGGCGGCGACCGCGCGTCGTCGGGTTGTAGACGAGCAGGAATCGTCCGTCGGTCAGCCGAAGTGCATCGATGCCGGCGCTCGGGTTTGGCAGGTCGGTCAGCGACATTGGGGCCCAGGTCCGCCCGCCGTCGGTCGACCGGGACCGCGCGATCACCCCCTGCCGGCTGCGACACAGGATCTCGAGATCGGCTGCCGAGTGCACCAGAATCGTGGGTTGAATCGCCGCGAGCTCGTCAGGGTCGTTGAGCGGACCGGTCCGCTCCCAGGCGCCCGGGGACGCGAGCGCCCGCTGCCACCCCGCCTCGGTGTCGGCCTCGGTGGTGAACCGCTCCAGGTGCACGACCCACCCGTCGTGTTCGGTGCTCGAACCGGCGAGCAGCGTGCCTGGGCTCAGCTCGACTGGTTTGGCGCGAATCGGCCCGAGCACCCCATCGGGCAGTCGGATCGCGTCGGACCAGGTGCGCCCCTGGTCCGAGGACGTCCGGACCACTCCCCACCAGTCACGGGGACTCGGACCGATCTTGTAGAACAACAGCAGCGGTCCCCTCGACGGTTGAAAGAGCACCGGGTTCCAGCAGGGCTCCCGGCGACCGTCCTCCTGGATCCCGGTGGCCACCTCGACAGGCGGTGCCCAGCCCGGGTCGTCGTGTCGGGACAACCAGATGCCGACATCGGGATTGCCTTCTTCGGTCCCGCCGAACCACGCCGCGACCAGCCCGGCGGCCGTCTCCACGATGGTCGAGGCGTGCGCCGAGGGAAACGGCGCCTCCTCGTAGATGAAGTCAGCGGCGACGGTGGCTGACGGCCGCTGGGCCGCCACCGATGCGGGTACGGCGGTCAGCAAGACGACACGCAGGGTCCATCGGCGCAAAGACATGGCGAGGAGCGAGTATTGTGACACGCCGAGGACCGGGACCGCGTGCCCGGAGGGTCCGGAGACACGCCCGCACTCGGCGGCAACGCAGCCGCAGACCAGGTCCTGCGGTGCCACGCGAGCGTACTACTGGATCGGTACCGCGCCGGCTGGCGCGCCGGATTGTGTCACCGGGAGCGCGACCCGGTCCTGGTAGATGATGCCGCCCTGGTTCGTGCCGAAGAAGCGAAACCCGGTGTTCGCGGGCGCGGCACTCACGAAGTAGCTCGCGACGACCGTGCCGGCGACGGCGCCGTTGCAGGACGCCGGCGCGCCCGTGGCCAGCGCACCGGCCGTCACCGTCATCGTGTATGTGCTCTTGAGCGACGGATCGGTGTTCAGGTCGGGTCCGACGAAGGCGGAGTTGCCGCCGTCCGGCGGCGTACCCAGCAAGACGAGCGTCGGCGCGTAGAATCCGCTGCCACAGCTGGCGGCGAACGTCGACTGCGCGCTGCTGATGGCGCGCAGGGACCCGATGGCCGAGGCCTCGTTTCCGGACATCCGCGCTCGCAGCAGACCAGGCAGCGCGATGGCCGAGAGGATGCCGATCAGCCCAACCACGCTCAGCAGCTCAATGAGCGTGAACCCACGGTCGTCTCCCGGTGTCATCGCTTGTCACGACGCTCCCACGGCTCACCGGCGAACCAGGAGGTACACCCGTGCACCGGCAAGAGGTGCTGCAAGAGGGTTGCCACGGCCCAGGAGCAGACATGGCCCTGCAAACGCTGGCGCGTCGGCGATAGCGGCCGGTCTGCGAGTGGCCGCTTCTGTGGCACCACCGACCAAATTGTTCGTTGTTCAGCGGGATGGACTGCGGCGCGGAAGAAACAAACGGGTCCGGGAGGACGCCCCCGGACCCGTCCATGTGTCACCCTCAGCGGAATACTCTAGATCAATGCTCTTCGCCCGGCAGCTTCAGCGCGGCCAGCGCGCCCATCATGACGCCGCCTTGGGCGACCTGGACGACGATGTACTGCTCGCCCTCGTGCATGTAGGTCATCATGCCGTACTGGCCCGGGGCCGGTAGATCCACGGTGCCCACGAGCTCGCCGGTCAGCTTGTTCCGCGCATCGAGCACCGCCGGGCCGTTCGAGCCGCGGGTGGTCAGCAGCAGGCTGCCGGTCACCATCGACACGGCCCGCCCGCCCCCGCCGATACCGCTCAGGTCCACCCCCTGCAGGGCGGGATGGCGCTTCAGGCGGTCGGAGGCCTCACCGATCGGCACCCACCACAGGTGCTCACCGGTGTTCATGTCGATCGCGGTCACACGGTTGTACGGAGGCTTGTGTATCGGCAGACCCTGGGGACCGCCCCAGCCGACGCCACCGCCCTGGACCCAGTCGGAAATCGTGGTCCCGGTGGTCCAGCACTCCGAGTCGGACGACGTACAGTTATGCGTGTCTCCGTCGGTGGCCGTGCCGGGCTGCACCAGCCGGCCGGAGCATCCCGGTGCCGACGGCTGATACAGGATGCCGGTGGTCGGGTCGAGCACGGCCGGGTTGGTGATGTTGAGCCCGCCGGAGCAGGCGACCCACCCCTTGACGCTTTCGGTGTGTCCCTCGTTGAGCGGCGGCATGTACGGACCGCCGATCCGGTACTGACTCATGATCTCCAACGCTTCCGCGCGGAGCTCCGGCGTGAAGTCGATCACGTTCTCCACCGACAGCCCCAGCTCTTCGAGCGGCGCCGGCTTCGTGGGGAACGGCTGGGTCGTCGACAGCTGCTCACCAGGAACGACCGACACCGGCACGGCGCGCTCCTCGATCGGCCAGACCGGTTCGCCGGTCACGCGATTGAAGGCGAACGTCATCCCTTGCTTGGTCGTCTGGATGACCATCGGCACCGCTTCGCCATCGACCGTCACGTCGACCAGGATCGGGACGTTGGGCAGGTCGTAGTTCCAGATCGGGTGGTGCACCGTCTGGAAATGCCAGAGTCGGTTCCCGGTCTCGACATCGAGCGCGATGATGCTCGTGCCGAACAGGTTGTTCCCTGGTCGGAACCCCCCGTAATAGTCGATCGTCGGCGCGTTGGTCGGGATGTAGACGATGCCCCGCTCCATGTCGGCCGCCAGCGGCGCCCACGACGACACGTCGCCCGTCCACTCCCAGGCGTCGTTCTCCCAGGTGTCGAAGCCGAACTCACTCTCCGACTGCGGGATGACGTTGAACGTCCACTTGTGCTGACCCGTGCGGATGTCATAGCCCATGATGTCACCCGGCACATTCTCGATCCGGGACTGGCTGTAACCCTGCTCGTGCGAGTTGCCGACGACAATCGTGTCGTTGACGACGATCGGCGGCGACGAACTGGTGATGTAACCGGTCGCAGGCGAAAGCCCCGTGTTCGGATCGTAGTCATGACCCAGGTCGGCCAGCAGGTCGATCACTCCGGTGTCCGGGAACCCGGGCACCGGCACCCGGGTGCCGAATCCCTCGAGGTGCTCGCCGGTCTTGCCGTCAATCGCGTGCAGGAAGAAGCCGGGCGTGATGACGTAGATCACCAGGCGGCCGTCGACATAGCCGTGCGCAACCCCTTTGCCGTAGCTGGCACGCATCGACTGCTCCCACCGGACCGTGTTCGGCTCGCGATAGGTCCAGAGCGTCTCCCCGGTCGCCGGGTCCATCGCGATGATGGTGCGGCGATAGCCGGCCACCGTGTAGAGCATGCCGTCGATGTAGCTC
>JADFPE010000038.1 GCA_022562495.1 Acidobacteriota bacterium | reverse complement strand
GCTTCGCGCGACTCTTGCACGTCCACCGCAATGGCGACATCGGGTCGCCGCGGGTCAGTGGGTCGACCAACGCCTCCAGGGCATCCCGGAGGCCAGGCTGTGTGTGCAGGAGGTTCGGGCGCCCGGCGCCCACGCGACGCTGACGGTCGATGGCCGGACCGCCGCGTGCCAGCTCGTGCCGGCCTCGCCGAATTGTCAGGCGCGACAGCCCCGTCGCCGCTGACACGAGCGAATCGCCCCCGTAGCCGATGGCCAGCGACTCCGTCGCCGCCCACACGCGGCGACTGCGCTCGTCCAGGACCGGCGCGACCGCCGCGTACTTCCCAACAAGGGTGGCATCCAGTTCGAGGTTGCGATACATGCGAGTAGTAGACCAGATCACAGCCTGAAGTTGGTAACTTTATTTTGACCAGTGTCCTTAGTTTCGTTTCCATGTGAGCTAGTACGTCTACAGCATGACATCTCTGGCACAGCGGAGAGCTAGAGTCATCGGGGTCGTCAATGAGAAAGCGTGAGTACGGTGTGTCACCATGCAGGTCATGGCAGTCCGAGCAGGTGACCAGCAATCGGTCGTTTCTGTACATCGTCGACTTTAGAAAATCTGAATACTGCTGGTGAGGTTTGCTCGAGTGGATATCGTCGGGCCAGATGTTGTTCTCCCTTCCAGGTCCTGTCATGGTAGGGCCCTTTTTGATTGGGTCGGTATACTTCGTAATCAGTTCGTGGCGGCTTATTCCCACCCCGGCCAGCTCTCCTTCCTCGCTGAGAGCTTGTGTATAGCCGACGGTGCTTCCACCATACCCTTGCCGCCTGTCGTGGCACCTGCCACAGACCACACTGGAGCGCTCTGCTGAAAGATACTTGGGGTTGACGATAAAGCGGGAGCGGCCTCTGTTGGCCACATGTTCCGACCCTGGCCCGTGGCAATTTTCGCAGCCGATGTTAATCTCGTCCATCTCGGGGTCATCGTCTATGTTCATGGCGCCGCCAGGGTCATTAACGGCACGTACCAAAAACTGGCCGGTGGCCTGGTCTTCATACCGTTCCCAACCTGTTAAATGACAGCTGGCGCACATGGTCTGAATGGTATTTGTGTTAATCGGCGGAGCCTTAATCAAATCGTCGGTAGTCCCGTATTGGGCATCCGCCCCAGGGTCCCACCAGAGGTAGAACTTATAGTCGTGCCAAACTCGACGCACCCTGTTCAACCTGTTGTCACGCCCGGTCATGTTGTATCGAAGAACGGTATACCATCCCGGCCGCTCTCCTAGGTCCGGTGGCACTGAGACAATGTACCGCTGGTCGTGAACCGCCCCGCCGTATAAAAGTTTTACCTCCAGGTGAGCTGGGCTATTGGGGTCCTGCGGGTTAAGGCTGTTGACCATCGTGATGTAGTATTTGTCGTCGGCTGTGTTCTTCCACAAATAAACATCGGCATAGGTCGTCGCGATTGGCAGCCGAGAATCGCCAAATGCTCTCAACTTAAACTTGTCATTATTCCGGTCTGAATCGTAATCCCCCAGTTCGAGGTGCGTTCCGTTCGTGTAATTGTCTGTCTCGGGGAACGATTCGAGCGCTTTGAAGTAATCTGGGTGTCTCGAAAAGTCCTGCATCGGTCCTGGAACTCCTGGCACGGTCCAGCCGAGCTTGTGGGCGGTTTGTTGCCAGTGTATTTTATCCTGATGACATGTAATACAGCGTGAGCTACCGACAGCTCTAGCAGCCGGAGAAGGACTGCTTGAAAGTTTGATGGCCATCGATTGACCGCGCAACTGCTCGGCGGAATAACTTTGGCGGCTCTGGTCCCCACCGGGTAGGTGTTCGGTATCTTTTACGTCGGGTGTTACATGAATAAAGAACTTGCCATCGGGCACATTTGCTATGACGAAGTTACCCTCCGAGTTCGTCGTGGATTGTGGAAAGTCTGTTCCGTTTAGTCGAATAGCGTCTTCCAGCGGTTCATCGTAAACTTCTGCTGGGTATGGTGAAGCATAGATGGCACTGGCAGTCATTTGCGTGGTGATGTCAATGGCCGTTGTTGGAACTAGATGAACCGTTGCGCCGGCAACTGGATGGCCTGGATTAGTGGCCTCGCCGCCAACAACTAGAGCGCCAGAAGCGCTCGACACCTGGCCCACAAACTGATTAGTAGTCTGAGTAGTTGCGACGGTGGCTGGGAGCATTAACCCAATTATCACCAGCAGGCTGAGCAGTGATACCGCCAGACAGAATAGCTTTATAGTTCTGTGTTGCCGCATTTCATCTTCGCTTTTTCTGGATGAATTTCGCTATCGTCTTGCCGGCTCAGTCTGGCCGCCGTCAGACTGCAGCCGAGGATGCGCCAGCAGGATGGTCCGGGTAAATGTTCATGGTTGCTCAACAGAATGATACGACAGAATGATAAACTCTGAGCGTGAAATATTCGATGACTCATTCCGTTCGGGCGGCGTGTGTCGGCGTGGCGCTGGTCGCGAGCGGCGTCGGGCCACAAGCGGGCCTTTACGCCCAGGAAAACGACGGGTGCGTCTTTCTCTGCACACCGAAGCTCAAGATTGAGCCGACCTTCACGTTCGAGAACATCTTTAGGCCGGCCAGGCTGGAAACGGTCGAAGATGGCGTCGTCGAGACGGCGCGGCAGGAACGCGAGAAGGTGTTCGAGCTCGTCCTCGCCGCAGGCGTGCCCACCGAGATTCCGCGGGTCGGCTTCACGTTCGAGGCGATTTTCAGCCCGTTCCGAGATGACACCGAAGTCGATCTGGAGTTCGAGCTCAACCTCACCTGGCTCGAACCGGAGCAGACCGGCGGGTGGGTGGAAAGCCACTTCGACATCATCGACAAATTCAGCCCAGCCGAGAGACCCAGCGATACGAGCGCCTATACCCACAAACTAAACTTTGAGCTGGATACCGCGGTGCTATTGTTCAAGTGGCTGCCCGGCGACCACTGGCTGCGGAACGTCGAACTGGAAGGCTCGCTCGACTACGTGGCCACCGGTCTGCCGAAGGCCGGAGACGTGGTCGGAGACGAACGGTTCCTGGATGATGCGAGTCCCTGGTCGTTTTCGGTGGTGGTGGTACTTCCGTTGGCGCCCCTGTCGCCGTAACGTCGACCCCAGGAGCCACTTTCTCACGCGCGTTCGATTTCGCTTTACACTCGTCTTTTTTGGGCCAGCGGTGCGGATGTCGGCTTCCACCAGTAAAGGCGACATCCCGCATTTCCGCCCGCCAAATACACGATTCTGGTGCAAACCCGACCCACGAGGATGCCCCAGGAGACGATTTCTCGACTTCTCCCATACCCTACCCCTCGCTCCTCCGCTGCTCTCCTGGCTGATGAGCCCTGGTTGGTAGGCCTGACGAATGTCGCCTTCCGTCAGTAAAGGTTATTGTTTAGCGGGTGGGTTGAGAGGTCAATTGGGAGCGGGGCGTAGAGGCACGACATCGAGGACGTAGGCGTGCGGAGAGCGTAGCAAGTCAGCGAGGAGCGGGAGCGGATCCACCTCGTTCTGATGGCTGGTCCGCAGGACGCTCATCAGGATTGCCTGCGTGCGAGCACCGGTGTCGGTTCGATTCCCTCCCCACACCTTGCGAATCACCGCGGCGGGCCGGAAGGGTGGTTGGTAAGCCCGAATACGACAGGGCCAGGTGGAAGAGCTGAGCGGGCCAACAACAGCACAGGAACAGCACAGAGGTTTGAGACGAAACATGGCCCAAAACCACCGACCATAGCCGACTATGACGTGCAAAAACTCTAATGTTTTCGGGGGGAGATGAAAACAGCGGGAAGATTCAGGAACTCAGACCATGCTCCCGAACCGAGTGCTCTACCAGGCTGAGCCACGCCCCGACACGGCCTGCTATTTTACCTCAGCCGGGGTCGTGACGGTGAGTGCCTCGACCACACCCAGCGCCGCGTGGTTCGTCCAGTCTGTCTGCAACGGGGTCACCGAGACCCAGCCGGCCAGGATCGTATCGTAATCGGACCGCGCATCCGGCTCCCAGTCGAGCTCCGCCGACCTGATCCAGACCGAGGACTGCTGCTCCGCGTCGGAGGTTCGGTACAGCCCGACCGCCTGGGTCCGCCTGGCCTGCACCGTGACTCGAATCCCGTGGTGCGCGTCACTGGGGACGTTCACGTTCAACAGCGTCCGATGCGGCAGGCCCTGGTCCAGCACCGATTCGGCCAACTGTCGAGCGACCTGTGCTGCCGCCGTGTAATCCATCGATCCGCTGCTCCGCTGGAGCGACACCGCCAGGGCGGGTGCGCCCAGCAACACGCCCTCGAGCGCACCGGCCACGGTGCCCGAGTAGGTGACGTCGTCGCCGACGTTCAGGCCGTTGTTGATACCCGACACGACGAGATCCGGTACCCGGCCCATCACCTCGCTCACCGCCACGTTGACACAGTCGGTCGGCGTGCCGTCAACCGAGTACCATGCCTCACTCACCTTCCGCAGCTGCAACGCACGCCGCACGGTCAGCGCGTGGCTGACTGCGCTGTTTTCCTCCGCCGGCGCGACCACCGTGACGTCTCCGAGCGTCCTCAGCGTCTCGGCCAGCGCCCGGAGACCGTCCGCCTCGATCCCGTCGTCGTTGGTGACCAGAATCTGTCGCATGCACTCAGGGGCTAGTCTCTGTCGCGGCGCCCATTGTATGGCCAGCCGCGGCGTCTCCTCCGGGCCGACCTCCGCCGTGCAGACGCGTGATACGGACGACCGAGCTGTATCATCAGCAGTTGTGCCGCGTGCCGCTCCCCCGCCAGCGCCGTTTGACGCGGTCCTGCTGATCAGCTTCGGCGGGCCACAAGGGCCCGATGACGTCCGGCCCTTTCTGGCGAACGTGCTCCGGGGGCGAGCGGTCCCGCCGGCCCGTGTCGAGGAGGTCGCCAGGCATTACGCGCTCTTCGGGGGCGTCTCGCCGATCACCGAGCTGACCCAGCGGCAGGCGGCCGGTCTGCGGGAGCGTCTCGAGCGCGACGGACCGGCACTGCCGGTGTATGTGGGGATGCGCAACTGGCATCCCTTTCTCGTCGACACGTTGCGGGAGATGGCGCACGCTGGTCTGCGCCGCGCCGTCGGGTTCATCCTGGCGGCGCACCGATCCTACTCGAGCTGCGAGCAGTACCGGCGCAACGTCGCCGCCGCCCGCCGCGAGATCCGCACCGAGGGGGTGGAGGACGTCGAGGTGACCTACGTAGGGGACTGGCACACGCACGACGGCTTCATCGGCGCGTGCGCCACACGGGTCTCAACGGCCCGCCAGGCCCTCCCGGAGGCGCTGCGCGACGGCGCCCGTGTGGTGTTCACGGCCCACAGTGTTCCGCTCAGCATGGCCACCGACAGCCGCTACCACGACCAGCTCCTCGAGTCCGCCCGGTTGATCGCGTCGCGTCTGGGTGTCGCCGACTGGGCGCTGGTCTTCCAGAGCCGAAGCGGTCGGCCCGAGGACCCGTGGCTGGAGCCGGACATCTGCGACTACCTGCGGGCGGAGGAACGCGGAGGGCTCGAGGCGGTCGTGGTCTGCCCGTTGGGCTTCGTGGCCGACCACGTGGAGGTGCTCTACGACCTCGATCACGAAGCGGCCGCGGTCTGCGAGGAGCTCGGAATCACCATGCGGCGGGCGGCAGCGGTCAACGACGACCCGCAATTCCTCGACCTGATAGCACACATGGTACGCGCCACCGTGGACCGTTACGCGGGCGGACGCCCGCTCTCGATCTGTCCGGAGACCGAACGCTCTACCGTCTGAATCCTGGCGTACAGACCACGCGGCGATGGTCTCCCCCGCCTCGTCAGGTTGCTGAAGTCCCCACGGGCTGCTAGCCCGCGACCGGTACGACGGCGCAGTGCGTGTCGAACGCCGCGGTCAGCTGTGCCGCGATGGCGTCCGCTTCCTGGTTCTCGATCTGATGGCGCTCCATCATGTAGACCAGCTTGCCTTCCTTGAACAGCGCGATCGCCGGTGACGACGGCGGGTATCCGGTAAAGTAGCCCCGGGCTCGCTCGGTGGCCTCGATGTCGGCCCCGGCGAACACCGTCGCGACGAGGTCCGGCTTTGCCGCGTGCCGCAACGCCAGCGCGACGCCGGGTCGGGCCTTGCCTGCCGCACAGCCACACACCGAGTTGACCACGACCATCACCGTGCCGCTGGTCTTCGTCAGCGCGTCGTCGACCTCCTCCGCCGTCCGCAGCTCACGGACGCCGAATCGAGTCAGCTCCTCACGCATCGGCGCAATCATGAATTCTGGGTACATCGCAAACCTCCTTGTGATTCGATCCAGCGTTTAGCGTAACACACCGGATGCGACACGTGCTCGCGTCACGACGGTTATGGCTCGGCCTGGACGCGGAGACTGGCGGCGCCGATCCGTCGGTTGAACACCACCAGCAGCGTCAGGGCCAGCCCCCACTGGAGCAGGCAGGTGCCCAGGGAGTACGTGCGGAACGGGCTCCACCATCCGGCCGGGTCGATCACGGCGACCGTTTGATACATCCACCACCCGAACATACCGGCGAACTCGACCGGGATCAGGTAGGTCAGTACCCACTCGTACCCTCGACCGAGGTTCAGGTCGTTTCCGGCGACGTTGACCAGTTCCTCTCTGAACCGGCGTGCCCCGAACCGGGTGGCGCCCAAGGCGACGAACAACCCGCTGATCATCAGCGCCAGTCCCCAGACCCAGTCTTGATTCTCGAAGATCGTCACGCTCACCGCCGACGGTGCGCCGCCCACGATCGTCGCGGCGACGACCCAGCGCACCGCCCGTCGGCGTGTCATTCCGCCGTCCATCAGGATCCGCGTGGCCAGCTCGATCATCGCGATCAACGAGGACAGCGCCGCGCAGAAGAGCGCCAGAAAGAACAGCGGCAGAAAGACGCCGCCCCCGGGAATACGGGCAAACAGCTGGGGAATCCAGATGAACGTCAGCCCGGTGTTCCCCGCGGCCATCGCGCTGAGCGCATCGTTCTCCGACAGGATGGCGAAGGCGGTCGGCACGACCGCCATTCCGGCCAGTATCGATGCGGTGTTGTTCCCGAGCCCGATTACCGTCGCATTGACGACGATATCCTCGTCGCGGCGCATGTAGATCGCGTAGGTGAGAATCAGCCCCCACCCGGCGCCGGTGGACCAGGCGGACTGGGTCAACGCCTCGAGCCAGGTGCGGTAGTTCCAGAGCAGCGACAGGTCGGGGTTGAAGAGAAACCTGAGCCCGCGCTCGGCGCCCGGGAGGGTCACCGAGCGCACGACCGCCACGATCAGCAACCCGAGCAGCAACGGGATGAGCACCTTGTTGGCGCGCTCGATCCCCGCGACGACACCGCGGCTGATGATCGCGGCGCCGATCAGCACCGAGACGACATGAAAGCCGAGCGGCTGCCAAACCGAGGCACTGTAGTCCACCCAGTACTGCTCCGCGCTCGGTCCGTCGAGCTGCCCGGCTACTGACGCCAGCACGTACTTCAGGGTCCAGCCGGTCACCACCGAGTAATAGAACAGGATCATCACGCTGGTCACCGCGATGAATCCACCCATCCAGGCGTAGCGCCGGCCGATCAGATCGGCGAACGCTCCCACGACGCCGCGCCGGGCGCCTCGTCCGATGGCGAACTCGGCGATCAGCAACGGGAGCGACCAACTGAAGAGGAAGATGAGCCAGGGGATCAGGAAGGCGGCGCCGCCGTTCTGCGCGACGATGCGCGGGAACCGCCACATATTGCCGGTGCCGATCGCCATACCGAGACCGGCGACGATGAGCCCCCAGCGTGAAGAAAAGGTTTCCTGTCTACGCATGATCTGGACGATGCAGTGTACTGCAGCGCGTGATCCAACATTGACACTCTCCGTATCAATGTCTATATTTAGATCGACGCAACCTTCAGCGGTGGTCCTCGAGCGTGACACACGAGATCATCCTCATCAGCATGGCGGCCCGGGTGCTCGGGTTGCACCCGCAGACGCTTCGGAAATATGAGCGGCTGGGGCTGGTGCGGCCCGCACGAACGGCCGGCAGCATGCGGGTCTACTCCCCGGAGGAGATCGCCCGGCTGCGTTTGATCAAGCGGTTGGTCGACGACCTCGGCGTCAACCTCGCGGGCGTGCAGCAGCTGTTGTCGATCGGGGAGGTCGTCGACCGGATGCGTCCGCTGATGACCGAGGACGGGTTCGACCGGGACGACCGCTGGCGCCGGCTCGGGCGTGAACTGGACCGGATCAGCTGTTTGCTGGGGATGTAGTGAAGTTCAAGGACTACTACGCGGCGCTCGGAGTCCAGAAGACCGCGAAGGCAGCTGAGATCAAACGGGCCTACCGGAAGCTGGCGCGCAAGCATCATCCGGACGTGAACCCGGGCGACCTGGCGGCCGAGCGGCGGTTCAAGGAGATCAACGAGGCCCACGAAGTGCTGGGGGACAAGGAAAAGCGCCGGAAGTATGACGACCTCGGGGCGACGTGGCAGATGTACGAACGGGCCGGCCCCGGCGGCGCCTCCCCATTTGCGGGCGGTGCTCCCTTCAGCGCGCAGTGGTCCACCGGTGGGCGTGGCGGGGCCCACACCATTTCGGCCGAGGAGGCGGAGGATCTCTTCGGCGGTGTGAGCCCGTTCTCGGACTTCTTCCAGGAGTTCTTCTCGGGCGGTGCCCCGGGGGGGAGGGCGCGTGCATCGGTCGCGCGACGCGGACAGGACGTCGAGCACCCGATCACGCTGACACTGGAGGAGGTCTATGACGGGACCACGCGGCGGCTGAGCCTCAGGACCGGTGGTCGCCTCCGACGGGTAGACGTGAAGATTCCGGCCGGCGTCCGCGACGGTGCGCGGGTGCGGGTCGCCGGGGAGGGAGAACCGGGCACGGGAGGCGCCGCGGCCGGTGACCTCTTTCTGCGTGTGCGCCAGACCCCACATGCGACCTTCACGCGGCGGGGTCAGGATCTCCACGTTGGGCTGGCGGTGCCGGTAGCGACGGCGGCGCTTGGCGGACGCGTGCCGGTGCCGCGACTGCGTGGGACGCCGCTCACGCTGAAGATTCCGGCCGCGACACAGAGCGGACAGGTCTTCAGGCTGAAGGGGCACGGCATGCCGGCGTCAGGGAAGGCGCGTGCGGGTGGCGATCTGTATGCCACCGTGTCGGTGCGCGTGCCGGCGCAGTTGACGGTGTCGCAGCGACGGCACTATGAGGCGCTCGCCGCCCTCGAGACAGCGCCGGCGACCAACGGCGAGTAGCGGCAGGACTGGCACCATCATGAATCTCAACCGCTATACGGAGAAGGCGCACGAGGGGATGCAGGCCGCGCAGCGGCTCGCGGAACGGTCGCATCATCCGCAGATCGAGCCGGAGCACCTGCTGCTCACCCTCGTCGAGCAGCCGGACGGTGTCGTCCCGAGCGTGCTTCGGCGGCTGGGGGTCGAGCCGGTCCGGATGCTGGAGGAGGGTCGCCGTCTGCTGGGCCGGCAGCCGCAGGCCCACGGCGGCGCCGAGGCTGACCCCTCGCCCCGGTTGCGCGCCGTGGCGAGTGTCGCCGAGAGTGAAGCGGAGCGGATGAAGGACGAGTATGTCAGCACCGAGCATCTGTTGCTGGCGCTGACGCTCGAGGGCAACCGAGCGGCCAGTGCGCAGTTGCTGTCACGCTATGGCGTGACCACAGAACGGGTGTTCGAGGCGCTCGCCCAGATCCGCGGTGGCCAGCGGGTCACCGACCAGCACCCGGAGGGCAAGTATCAGGCGCTGGAGCGATACGGGTGCGACCTGACCGAGCTGGCAGGTCAGGACAAGCTCGACCCCGTGATCGGCCGTGACGAAGAGATTCGGCGTGTGATCCAGGTGCTGTCGAGACGGACCAAGAACAACCCGGTGCTGATCGGCGAGCCCGGCGTCGGGAAGACCGCGATTGTTGAAGGCCTCGCCAGACGGATCGCGCGGGGGGACGTGCCCGAGGGGCTCAAGAACAAACGGATCATCAGCCTCGACCTCGGGGCGCTGGTGGCCGGTGCCAAGTATCGGGGCGAGTTCGAGGAGCGGCTCAAGGCGGTCTTGAAGGAGATCGCCGATTCCGCTGGACGGATCGTGTTGTTCATCGACGAGCTGCACACCGTGGTCGGCGCCGGTGCGGCCGAGGGGGCGATCGACGCCTCGAACCTGCTGAAGCCGATGCTCGCCCGCGGCGAGCTGCACACCATCGGGGCGACGACACTCGACGAGTATCGGAAGCACATTGAAAAGGACGCCGCGCTCGAGCGGCGGTTCCAGCCGGTCGTCGTGGCTGAACCGACGGTCGAGGACACGATCAGCGTGCTCCGGGGGTTGCGCGAACGCTACGAGATTCATCACGGCGTCACCTTCAAGGACGCCGCGCTCGTGGCGGCCGCCGTGCTGTCCGACCGCTACATCGCCGACCGGTTCCTCCCCGACAAGGCGATCGACCTGATCGACGAGGCGGCGTCGAAGCTCCGCACCGAGATCGATTCCCTGCCCGTCGAGGTCGACGAGGTCGAGCGCCGGATCATTCAGCTCGAAATCGAACGGGAGGCGTTGCGCAAGGAGAAGGATGCGGCGTCGGTGGAGCGGCTGGGGCGTCTGGACCGCGAGCTGGCCGACCTCAAGGAAACCCGAACACGTCTGCACGCCCAGTGGCAGAACGAGAAGGCGTCGATCCAAGCCACCCGTGGGCTGACCGAGGAGCTCGAGCAGGTGCGGCTGGCGATCGAGCGAGCCCAGCGGGACGGGGACTACGCCAAGGCCTCGGAGCTGCAATACGGCCGGCTGCCCGAGCTCGAGCGGCAGGTCGTGGCGCAGACGCACAGGGACGAGACCGCCGGCGACGGGCGCATGCTGAAGGAACAGGTGGATGAAGACGACATCGCCGAGGTGGTGAGCCGCTGGACCCTCATCCCGATCAGCCGCCTCGTCGAGGGGGAGACCGAGAAGCTCCTCAAGATGGAGGAGCGCCTGCATCAACGCGTGGTGGGTCAGGATGAAGCGATCGCCGCGGTCTCCAACGCCATTCGGCGTGCGCGGGCGGGTCTGCAGGACCCGGACCGGCCACTCGGCAGCTTCATCTTCCTCGGTCCGACCGGCGTCGGAAAGACCGAGCTGGCCCGTGCCCTCGCTGCGTTCCTCTTCGACGATGAGCGGGCGATGGTGCGGATCGACATGACCGAGTATCAAGAGCGGCACACCGTCTCACGGATGATCGGCGCGCCACCGGGGTATGTGGGCTACGAGGAAGCCGGGCAGCTGACCGAGACGGTCAGACGGCGCCCTTACTCGGTCGTGTTGTTCGACGAGATCGAGAAGGCGCATCCCGAGGTGCTCAACGTCATGCTGCAGTTGCTCGACGACGGGCAGCTCACCGACGGCAAGGGACGGACGGTCGACTTCAAGAACACCATCCTCATCATGACCTCGAATCTGGGCAGTCAGGTCATCGCCGAGCATGCGAAGCGCGGCGGCGGCGACCTCGACGAGGGGGTGCGGCGTCAGGTCACCGAGTTGCAGCAGGCGCACTTCAGACCGGAGTTCCTGAACCGGATCGATGATGTCATCTTCTTCCACTCGCTGGGACGGGCCCACATCCGCGAGATCATCGCAATCCAGATGCGACGCCTGACCGAGCGGCTGGCAAACCGGCGGATCGCGATCGAGCTCGCGGACACCGCGCTGGATCTCCTCGCCGAGCGCGGGTTCGACCCGGCCTACGGGGCGCGTCCGCTCAAGCGGCTGCTACAGCGGCTGGTGCTCGACCCGCTCGCAACACGGATGCTGGAAGGACAGCTGCCCGACGGCGGGAGCATTCGTGTGGATGTGGTCGACGGCGGCCTGTCGTTCGAGATGTCGCAGCCGGCGATGGTATGAGACGACGGAGGCAGGCGCCGGAAGACCGCAGCCAAGAGGACGCCGGCCTGTTGCGCCGCAGCCTCGGCGACGGCGGGTGGGCGTCGCCAACGTCTGTGCAGGGGTTCGTCCGACCGAGAGCTACCGAGCGGTTTCGGACCCCTTGAAGTCGATGGTTCGGTGGGTGCCGTCGCAGAACGGCCGGTTCGCCGAGGCGCCGCATCGGCACAGGGCGACGGGTCGCTTGGTGATCGGGTAGGCGTTGCCGTTCCAGTCGACGACCGTCACGTCGTCTCCCGTAATCAGGTAGGGTCCGTTCTCGCGCACCTTGATCTCGGCCATGTCCTATCCCATTTTCTGCATCGATGCCAGGAACTCCTGGTTCGACTTGGTCTTCGACATCTTGTCCAGCAGGAGCTCCATCGCCTCGACCGCAGACAAGGGGGTCAGCACCTTGCGCAGCACCCAGACGCGGTTGAGGTCCTCGGGGCTGAGCAGCAACTCCTCCTTGCGGGTGCCGCTCTTCTGGATGTCGATCGCCGGAAATACACGCTTGTCGACCAGCTTGCGGTCAAGGTGAATCTCCATGTTGCCGGTGCCCTTGAACTCCTCGAAGATCACGTCGTCCATGCGTGACCCGGTGTCCACGAGTGCGGTGGCCAGGATCGTGAGCGAGCCGCCTTCCTCGATGTTCCGGGCGGCGCCCAAGAACCGCTTCGGCTTCTGCAGGGCGTTCGAGTCGAGGCCTCCGGACAGGACCTTGCCGGACGGGGGGATCACGGTATTGTAGGCCCGCGCCAGCCGTGTGATCGAGTCGAGCAGGATGAACACGTCCTTCTTGTGCTCGACCAGGCGTTTGGCCTTCTCGATGACCATCTCGGCGACCTGCACGTGTCGTTGTGCCGGCTCGTCGAACGTCGATGAAATGACTTCGCCGTCGACCGACCGCTGCATGTCGGTCACTTCTTCGGGCCGCTCGTCGATCAGCAGCACAATGAGGTAGACCTCCGAGTGGTTCGTCGAGATCGACTTCGCGATCGACTGCAGCAGCATGGTCTTGCCGGTGCGGGGTGCTGCCACGATCAGACCACGTTGCCCCTTCCCGATCGGGGTCATCAGGTCCATGACCCGCGCCGACAGGTTGTCGGCGGTCGTTTCCAGGGTGACGCGCTCCTCCGGGTAGAGGGGGGTCAAGTTCTCGAAGAACAGCTTGTCGCGCGCCTGCTCGGGTGACTCGAAGTTGACCGCTTCGACCTTGATGAGCGCAAAATACCGCTCCCCTTCCTTCGGGGGACGGATCTGACCCGAGACCGTGTCACCGGTCTGCAGGTCGAACTTGCGAATCTGCGAGGGCGAGACGTAGATGTCGTCTGGCCCCGGCAGGTAGTTATAGTCGGGTGCCCTGAGGAACCCGAAGCCGTCCGGGAGTACTTCGAGGACCCCCTCCGAGAAGATGAACCCGCTCTGCTCGGTCTGCGCCTTCAGGATCTGAAAGATCAGGTCTTGCTTGCGCATACCGGTCGCGCCCGCCACGCTCAGGTCCTTGGCGATCTGTGTCAGTTTGGCGATGCTCATCTCTTTGAGCTCGCCAATGTTCAGACCGTCGGCCGCGCGTTTGGTTGGCTTTGCGGCTTCCGTGGGGGCAGCGTCGGCCGCGCGTTTGGTTGGCTTTGCGGCTTCCGTGGGGGCAGCATCGGGTTGCGCAGCGACGGCCGTCTCGGCGGGAGGGCGTGCTGACGTGCGCTTCTGGTTTGTTGGCATAAGCAGATTGGCCGGAGGGGGTTGAAGGTCTTGGAAGGCTGTGTGCGCTCGGCGGGCACGCCGAGCGTCAGCCTCTTGATGAAGGAGGATGAACTATCACGACGAGTATACGCACGCCGCGCCGGGCCTGTCAACCCGCATCGTGGCCCGAATCGGGCCACGACCATCAGCGATACGAGGCAGGACTTTCACCGATCCCGACGATGCTGCAATCGAGGATCGGGTCCAGACCGAGGGCCCGGGCCCGGGCGACAACCCGGGCGCTGTCGGCACCAGGATTCAGCCAGATCTCCTCGATTCCCTTCCGCGCGATCTCGTCCATGACCTGTTCACCGATCTCCGGCTGGAGATAGACGGTGGCCATGTCGATTGACCGGGGCACGTCGAGCACCGACGCATAGACGGGAATCCCCTCGATGACGCCGCCGTCCGGGTTGATCGGCACGACGTCATAGCCACGGTGCAGGAACGCCCGGACCGCCTTGTTACCGAATTTGCGCCGGTCTCGCGATGCGCCGACCACCGCCACGACCCGTGCCATTGGCGCAGTATACCGCCCTTCGACGACAGCACTTTCCTGACTCCGCTGAGGATCAGCGGAGCCAGGGGCTGGGATGGGCACGGGCATGCTGGCATCGGAACCGGCGGACTCTGGTGCCAGTCGGCCGGATCTCCTTGGCTCCGGGCGTTGTGTATACAATCCCAGCGTGTCGCCCACGCGCGTCTCCCTGCTGGTGCTGCTGTGTGTCCTGACATTCTTCGTCGGACTCGGCCGACCGGCGATCACCGATTCCGACGAGGCGTTCTACGCCGAGGCCGCACGCGAGATGGTCGAGGGCGGCGACTGGATCACGCCCACCTACAACGGACAGTACCGGTTCGAGAAACCGGTGCTCTACTACTGGCTGGCGGCGCTCGGATATCTGGTCGCCGGTGTCAGCGAGGGCGCAGCGCGCGTCCCCTCGGCCGTGGCCGGTCTGCTGCTGGTGCTGACGACCTACGCGTGCGCCCGACGGTGGTACGACGAGACCACCGGATTACTGGCCGGCGCGATCACGGCGACGAGCTTCGGCTATGTGACGGTCGCCCGACAGGCGTTGCCGGATCTGATGCTCGCCTGTTTTGTCACGCTGAGCATCTGGGCAGCCCTCGTCGCGCTCGTGACCCCGCGGCCCCCCGGGGCCGATCCGAGCCGCCGCCGGTGGCTGGTCGTCGCAGGCGCGGCGCTTGCGGGCGGGTTTCTGACGAAAGGGCCGATCGGTGTCGTGTTGCCGGCAATCGTCGTGGGGCCGCTTGCGCTCTGGCGGTGCTGGTCGGAGCGAGCCTCACGACCCGACGACGTCCGCGCGATCGTGACCCGCCTCGCGCTCGACGTCGGCCTGCTGGCACTGGTGGGTCTGCTCCTGGCGGCCCCCTGGTTCGTCGCCATGACCAACACCCACGGTCTCGCGTATCTCGACCGGTTCTTCATCGACGAGAACCTGCAGCGGTTCGTCACCGACCGATACAATGCGCCGCGTCCGTTCTGGTACTACGTGCCGATTGTGGTGGGTGGACTGTCGCCGTGGTCACCGTTGATGCTCGTGTGGTGGACTCCGATCCGCCGTGTGATCCAGCGCGCCCAGCGTGTCCAGCCGGTCGAGGTCTGGCTCACGGTCTGGGCGCTGGCGCCGCTGCTGTTCTACTCGCTCTCCATCGGCAAGCAGCCACGCTACATCCTGCCGATCCTGCCGCCGCTCGCGGTGCTGCTCGCGCGGGGTGTCTCACGCCGGCTTGCCCGGTTCGGCCCACACGCAGAGACACCGCGACGTGACCGCCTTCTGGCGGTAGCGGGTGTGATCTCGGGTACGGTGCTGGCGCTCTTCGGCGTCTTCGTCTATCGGGCCCAGAGCCTGCTGGTCGGCATACCGCCGGCCACGATCCTGACCGGGGCAGTCCTGCTGGTGGTGTCCGGACTGGGAGTGTCGGTTGTCGCCGTCTCGTCTCGCCAGCGGCTGATCCCGGTCGCGCTCGTGGTCGCCTCGGTCGTCTCCACCCTGACCGTGCAGTACGTCGTGCTGTCTCGGCCCGGGCCGGAGCCGGTGGAAGAGATGGCCGCACTCCTCAAGGCGGCCGGTCCGGAGAGTGTCTCCTATGGTCGCTACCGCGTGTTCGTTCGCAATCTCCTGTTCTATACCGGACGGCCACATGTCGACTTGGTGTCCGGGGAGCAAGTCCGGGCATTCCTGGGGTCGACGGACCCGGTGTTCTGTGTCATCGGTGAGGCAGATCTGCAACAGGTTCGCGCCGACGGCGCCACGGCGCACGAGCTCGGCCGGGTCGCGTATCTGAACACCGGGAACCTCACCATACGGACGCTGCTGTGGCCCGACCCGGGCACCGATCTGGAGACGGTCGTGCTGGTCACGAACCGACCGCCGCGGTAGTCTAGATGGGGATGCTCCAGGAGTCAGCAGTCAGGAGATACGGAAAGGCTTCGTCGCCTTCGTCGAGTTAAGGGGGAGCTTCCCGCCACCAGAGCACCTGACGATGCCCACCCTCGCCGAGACCCTCGGTCGACACACCCGGGAGGGGGACCTCTACGAACGCCTCGATGCGCACCGGCTCCGGTGCGTTGCGTGCGGACACCGGTGTCCCATTCCGGATGGGGCAGTCGGCGTCTGCAAGGTCCGCTACAACGATGGGGGCCGCCTGCGGGTGCCGTGGGGCTATGTCGCGGGCGTGCAGTGCGACCCAGTCGAGAAGAAGCCGTTCTTCCATGCCTACCCGGGCGGCCTGGCGTACAGCTTCGGGATGCTCGGGTGCGATCTGCACTGCGGCTACTGCCAGAATTGGGTGACCTCGCAGGCGCTCCGCGACCCGGCCGCGGTGGCGCCGCCGGATGTGCGCAGCCCTCAGGAGCTTGTCGAGGAGGCGGTCAGTCTGGGGGCACGGCTGCTGGTCAGCACGTACAACGAACCGCTCATCACCGCAGAGTGGGGTGTCGCGGTCTTTCGCGAGGCACGCGCCGCCGGCTTGGTGACCGGGTTCGTCTCCAATGGCAACGCCACACCTGAGGTGATCGAGTATCTGCGTCCGTGGCTCGATTTGTACAAGGTCGACCTCAAGGGCTTCGACGACCGGCACTATCGTGAGCTCGGGGGGCGGTTGCAGCCGATCCTCGACACGATTCAACGGGTCCATGCGGCTGGCATCTGGCTCGAGATCGTCACCTTGCTCATTCCCGGGTTCAACGACGATCCTGCCGAGCTGCGCGACCTGACGCAATTCATCGCCGGGGTCTCGCCTGAGATCCCGTGGCACGTCACGGCGTTTCACCGGGATTACAAGATGACCGGCCCGGCCGATACGACTCCGGACATGCTGCGGCGCGCCGCCGGGATCGGCCGGCAGGCGGGGCTGCAGTTCGTGTATGCGGGCAACCAGCCCGGACGGGTGGGCGACCTCGAGCACACCGACTGTCCGCACTGCGGCGTCCGGCTGATCGAGCGGAAGGGGTATCGCGTGCTCGCGTATGCCCTCACCGAGACGGGCCGATGTACCCGTTGCGACGCGCGGATTCCCGGGCGCTGGGATGCGGTCGTCGATCGACAGATTGCCGCACACCCGTTCCTCCCCCACAGCCGGCGGCTACGGGTCATTTCGTAGTCTCCAAGCAGTCAGAAGTCAGACCTCAGAAGGCACCAGGCACAAGTCAGCAGGACGCCGGAAGGCTTCGCCCGTTGCATCTTCACTGCCGGCTTGTGAGAACTTGACAGCGGGGGCGATCCGGATCCCTTCGACAGGTCCAGCGGTGTTGGGGCGGGGCTAAAGCGTCATGCGTTTTGCCAGAATACTCAGCATGAGTGCACGGAAAATCGGCGCGACACTCGAGGACCTCCGACCCCGACCGCCTGGCGCGCTTCGAGCGTGAGGCCAAGGTGCTCGCCTCGCTGAACCATCCGAACACCGGAACCGACTTGTGGGGCGCGCCCCTGTGGGGCCCGGAGGCACCAGCCTCAGGCACGCCGTGTGGGGCGCCCAGCTCATCCGAGGAAACGCTGAATGCGTCTCCAGGCCTCGCGAAGCTGGTCCATCGGGGCCGCGTAGGAGAGCCGGATGAACCCGGGCGCGTCGAACGCTTCGCCGGGCGTGACAGCGACGTGTGCGTCCCTCAGCAACGCCTGCACGAAGTCGGCGGACGTCCGCATCCCGTCCGGCGAGAGCAGCTCGGACACGTCGGGAAACAGGTAGAACGCCCCTGCCGGTCGAGTCACCCGGAACCGGGCGTCGCCGTCCAGCCAGGACAGCACGGCGTCGCGACGGGCCCGATATTCGTCGCGCATCGTCTCCACGCACGCTTGCGGACCGGTGAGCGCCGCCAGCGCCGCCCGCTGTGTGATTGATGTCGCGTGCGACGTCGAGTGACTTTGGACCACATTGCACCCCGCCGCGACCGCCGCCGGCGCAAGCAGCCACCCACAGCGCCAGCCGGTCATCGCATAGCTCTTCGAAGCGGTCCCCACCAGCACCGTCCGGTCGGCCAGTCGGTCCCATAGCACGTGCGGCAGGTTGTGCGGCGTGTCGTCGTAGATCAGCTGTTCATAGCAGAGATCGAGAACGAGCCAGATGTCACGCTCGGCGAGCCCATCGGCCAAGCGCGCTAGCTCCGGTTCGCTCATGACCGCGCCGGTCGGATTGCCTGGGCTGTTGATGACGATACCCCGTGTGCGAGGGGTCACGGCCTCCAGGAACGGCTCGGCCCGAAGCTCGAACCCCTCTTCGGCCGCCGTGCGCACCCGGACCGGATCGGCTCCGGCCAGATGGATCTGCTCGACGATCGATGGCCAGCCCGGGACATGGGTGATCACCTCGTCACCTGGCCCGAACAGCGCCATCGCGATGTTGTAGAGGGCCTGCTTGCCGCCGGCGGTCACGACGACGCCGGAGGTGTCGTAGGTCACGCCGTACCGCTCCGCGTAGTGCCGAGCGATCGCCTCTCGCAGGGCCATGATCCCGGCGCCGGCCGTGTATTTCGTGAAGTTGTCCCGAATGGCGGCCGCCGCGGCCGTCTTGACGTGGTCCGGCGTCGGGAAATCCGGCTCGCCGGCGCCGAGGTCGATGACGTCCACCCCCTGCCGCCGGAGCTGCTCGACCGCGACCAGCACCTGCTGGGTCTGCGAGGCGCAGACCTGATCGAGTCGGTGGGCGAGGCGGATCGGGTCAGACACGGAGCCCACTTCCGACACCGGTCTTCTCCTTCAGCCGGGCTTCCACCAGATCCGGCACCAGTCCCCGGACCGAGCCACCGAGCGCGAACACCTCCTTGACGAGCCGGGAGCTCAGATAGGTATAGGACTCGGCCGGCATCATCAGGATGGTCTCGATGGTGGAGCTCAGATGACGATTCATCAGCGCCATCTGCATCTCGTACTCGAAGTCGGAGATGGCCCGGAGCCCCCGGACGATCACGCTGGCCTGACGCCGTCGGGCATAGTCGACCAGGAGTCCGTCAAACGTGTCGACCTCGACACCGGGCCGGGACTTGAAGACCGCGCGGGCCATCTCGAGTCGCTCCTCGATGGTGAACAGCGGGGACTTGGTCGGGTTGATCAGAATCGCCACCACGATGCGGTCGAACAGCGCCGCACCGCGCTGAATGATGTCGACGTGCCCATTGGTCAGCGGGTCGAACGTGCCTGGGTAGACGGCGACGCGTCCGGACGGCCTGGTTGCCATGACGATTCACTCCGTTCTCGCAGCCCGTAGTATTCACGAACGCATCACGTTCGTGCATATGCGCCGGCGGCCGGACCATACAATTCGAGCACACTGTCCCCCGCACGTATGATCCGGAGCGATGTGAGCGCCGGATCCTCGAGTGGGGGTTGCCGTCGCGCTCGCTCGAGCACCAACAGGCCCTGTGGTCCCAGACGCCCGGCTGCTGCCGTCAGTATCGCACCGATGTCAGGCGCGCCGTAGGGCGGGTCGAGCAGCACGAGGTCGAACGGGTCGACCAGCGGGCGTCGGAGCGCCGCCGGCAAACCGGCGCGACGGATGGTACACCGGTCGGTGAGCCCACAGTGCGCCACATTGCGCCTGATCAGAGCCACCGCCCGCGGGTCCCGCTCGATGAAGAGCACGTGTTCGGCACCCCGACTCAGCGCTTCGATTCCGACAGCCCCGGTGCCGGCACACCCGTCGAGCACCCGCGCGCCCTCGACGCGGGTGCCCACGACGTCGAACAGGGTCTCGCGGAGTCGATCTGAGGTCGGCCGCAATCCCGCCCAGTTGGGCGAGAACAACCGGCGTCCCCGCTGCGTGCCGGCGATCACGCGCATGCCGGTGCTCTGCAGAGAATGCCCACGGAGCCCGGCGTCAGCAGGCAGGAGACGGGAGGGAGCCGGGGGGCTGCGCCAGCGTCTGCTTCAAAGACGGTCTCTACAGACTCGACGGCGCACGCGAATCGAGGTATCCACCTCGCGTGCGTCCCGGCCCGAGGTCCGCGCCGGGCGATGTTCTTCGGCGGCCTCTCCCTTGGCATCAACCCACGCCCGCCAGGCCGAATCGTTCTGTCCAGGTGTCGTCGAGACGCGCGAGCACCGACGCCGCGACGGTGGCGTCCCGGAGCGCCGCGAACGCCTCCCGCTGCGCTGTCTCCATCAGGTCGCGATCACGGATCAGGTCCGCGACCTGCAGCGTTGGGACCCCGGATTGCCGGGTGCCCAGCATCTCACCTGGGCCGCGGAGCAGCAGGTCTTGTTCGGCGATGTCAAAGCCGTTGGTGCTCCCGGCCACGGCCTTCAGCCGCGTGCGCGCCATCTGGCTGAGGGGACCCTGATAGAGCAATCGGCAGTAGGACTGGTGTGGCCCGCGGCCGACGCGTCCACGCAGTTGATGCAGCTGCGCCAGCCCGAACCGTTCGGCGTGCTCGATCACCATCACGGTGGCGTTGGGGACGTCGACACCCACCTCGATCACCGTCGTCGAGACGAGCAGATGCACCTCGCCCGCCGCAAAGCGGCGCATGACGGCGCCACGCTCGTCCGGTTTCATCCGGCCGTGCAGTAACCCGACCGTGTGGTCGCGAAACAGCGCCTCGAGTGTCTGTGCCATCGTCGTCGCCGCCTTCAGGTCGGTCTTGGCCGACTCTTCGACCAGCGGGTACACCACGTATGCCTGCCGCCCCTCCTGCAACCGGCGCCGGACGAACGCGTACACCGCATCTCGATGCGACTCGGGCTCCAGCTTCGTCTTGACGGGCCGTCGCCCGGGCGGCAAGTCGCGGATGACCGACACGTCGAGGTCGCCGTAGCTGGTCAATGCCAGCGTGCGCGGGATCGGCGTCGCGGTCATCACAAGCACATCCGGCTGGCGTCCCTTGTCTCGCAACGTGGCCCGTTGCAGCACGCCGAACCGGTGTTGCTCGTCGATGATCGCCAACCCGAGCGCGCGGAACCGGACCTCGCGCTGCACCAACGCATGGGTGCCGACCACCAGATCGGCCGCCCCCGTCTCGATCGCGGTCACGGTCTCCCGCCTCGCCTTCGCGCCCACACTGCCGGTCAGCGATGTCACCCGAAACCGCGAGGGGGCAAGGAGCCGCTCGATGGAGAGATAGTGCTGCTCCGCCAGCAGCTCCGTCGGCGCCATGAAGGCGACCTGCAGCCCGTTCTCCATGACCACCAGCGCGGCCAGCAATGCCACGATCGTTTTGCCGCACCCGACGTCACCCTGCAGCAGGCGGTTCATCGGTTGCGCCTGCCGCATGTCGTCGACGATCGCCCGCAGCGCGGTCTTCTGGCCTGGTGTGAGCCTGAACGGCAGTACGGCCAGTGCCGAGCGGCGGATCGCGTCGTCGACCCGGATCGTCCACCTCTTCCGTCCCTGGGCGTGAGCGCGACGCCGCAGCCCCAGGCCCAGCTGGAACAGAAACAACTCCTCGAGAATCAACCGGGTCTGGGCCGGTGACCGGAAGGCGTTGAGCAGCTCGAGAGAGGTCTCGGCCGCGGGAAAATGAGCGGCCCACAGCGCCTCGCGTCGTTCCGGCAACGCGTGGCGCCGGCGCAGCGCGGCGGGCAACGGGTCCTCGAGCGCCGGGGGCAATCGTTGTAGCACGTCGTGGACCAGCCGGCGAAGCTGTTTGGTCGTGAGCGAGCCGATACGCTCGTAGACCGGGACGATGCGTCCGGTGTGCACGCCATCGTCGTCGTCCCCCTCGGCATCCCCGATCAGCTCATACTGCGGGTTCGTCAACCGTAGACCGCCCGGGTCGCGCCATTCCACCTTGCCGTAAAGCGCCACCCGTTGTCCCGGTGAGAACACGTCCTGCAGGAACGGCTGATTCATCCAGACGACCCGACACATGCCGGCGTCGTCGCGGAGCAGCATCTCGAACAGCGTGAACCCACGGCGCCGAGTGCGATGGAGCCCAGCGCTGACGACCTCGCCACACACCGCGGCCGTTTCACCCGGACGGAGATCGGTGGACCGGCACAGCTGGCTCCGGTCCTCGAATCGGATCGGAAACCGATGCAGCAGATCGTCGGCGGTGCGCAACCCGGCGCGCTCGAGCTCGGCGGCCCGGCGCGGACCGACACCTTTCAGGAACCGCAGCTCACGTTGCAGCGGGTCATGCGCCGTCGATCGGGTCGCGTCTCTGTTCACCTGCGGTGGGGAGACCATCCGTGACACGTGTGCAAAGGGTGAGATCGTGATACGTGACGCAGATGCTCACGACCCACGGAGACGTCTCGCCCCCGCGTAGCGACAGCGCGCGTTCGCGCGGCAGCGCCGTCTTCGCCCGTCGGTGTGCGGCGCGGCTTCGCTCGCCCTCACTGCACGATGACCGCCTGGCCCGGTGACAGCTGTAGCTCGGTGATCCGATACGGCAGCGGGATCGGCTCATCGAGCCGTGTGCCATCCGGATGGTCAACTGTGCGCGTGAAGTACCGTACGAGCTCGTACAGCACCTGGACCGGCACCGGAATGCCGGCCACGGTGACCGACTGGATCTCGATGTGGGCCACGCCCCCTCCAGACCGGATCGTGCCGCTGGCGGTGACCCGGAGACGGCCGGCGAGATACTGGAGCGGGTCCAGCCAGCCCCGCGAGCGCTGCTGCCTGATCACGTCCAGGTCAACGATCGCGACCGCCGAGACCAGGCCGCCATCGCCAATCCGCACGGTGGGTTCGGTCACGCCGGTCGGCAGTTGCGACGCGCCCTGAAACTTCAGGAACGCGTTGATCTCCGGTTCGAGCAATGGGGTGAGCCTGGCTTCCGGCGACTCGGTGTCGGCGTGACTGAGGATGGAGATGAGCTTCCGCTCCAGCCTGGCCCCATCATCGCGCGTGAGGTCGTCGGATGGCTGTATCTCGCCGGCGACAAGTGTGGCCAGGCCGACCCCGACCACCGCCCCGGCGACGGCGATGCGGCGCACGAGTGGCCAGACGCGCCGAGGGCGCATACCGCGAGTATCCGACCGAGACGCAACGCAGCCAGGCGAGATGCAGCGCCAGTCAAATGGAGCTGGACGTTGACCACGGGCTGCTCGGACCAGGGCCGTCGCGCAACGCGATGGCGGACCACTGACCTTGACGCCCATGGGGCACAGTATACCGAGTGCGGGCCGCAGTGGCCCGTGTCATACGGACGGCCGCATTCGGCCGCCGATGCATCCCGTCCACGGCCTACACTGGGCCATGAGTTCCAGGGGGCGAATACTGCCGGGGTATGCTCCCTCCTCGTGCCTTGCTGAACGAGCGCCTCGACGTCCTCGATGCGTGGCGGTACGTATGAGACGGACCACGCAGCCGGTGGGTGGCGCGTTGACGCCGTTGCGGTGACCAGACCGATGTGGCCGATCCGAGCGTTACCTGGAGGCCAGGAGAAGGTCGACTTCCGCGCGGCGCGGAATCGCGGTCCTGGCGCCGAGCGCGCGACACTTCAACGCCGCCACCGCGTTCGCGTACGTCAAGACGTCCTCGGCTTGCGGCCGAGGCCCGGCAGCGAGCCAGCCGGCGATGAAGCCTCCGCGAAACACGTCACCGGCGCCCGTCGTGTCGACGACAGGCACCCGAAAACCTGGCGTCTGAATCTCCGTCCCCCCCAGAAGCGCCAGGCTCCCCTCCTGCCCGAGGGTTGCACAGACCAAGGCCGGTTCAAATCGTCGCGCAAGGGCGGCCAGCGCCGAGCCGACGCCGGAGACTCCAGTGAACGCTTCGGGAAACGCGCGCGCGGTGATGATGACATCAATCTCCGCCAGGAGCGCCTCGATGCCGGGTCGGACTTTCTCGACGTCGACGATCGTCGGCACACCAGCGCGGCGGGCATACGTGGCGGCCTGTGTGGCGGCGGCGGTCTGATGACAGTCGACCAGGAGCACCCGACCCGAGGTTACCGCGCCGGCCTCGACGTCGCCCGGACCCATATTGAGCACCGGCGCCCGACTCCACAGGACGGTCCGTCGGCCGTCACCATCCACCAGGACAAGAGAGACAGGCTGCGGCGCAGATACGTCTTCGCAGGAGGACAGATCCACCCCTTCCTCCTCCAGGCTGACGCGTGCCAGGCGTCCCCGCGCATCGTCGCCGAACCGTCCAACATACCGGGTGCGCCATTCGAGTCGGGCGCAGGCCGCCATGGCCGTGGCCGTCTGGCCCCCAGGGCGTTCAACGAAATCGGTCAACTGCTGCTTGCTGTCCGGTTCGGGATATCGCTCGACCACCGCGATCAGGTCGATCGTATTGAGACCGAAACCGACCACATCGAATCCCTGGGGAGCCAGCGGGCGGGGTGCGATCGGCAAATCCATGACCGAATCGTACCAGACGCAGGCGGCGTCGCTTGATTTTCGCCTTTTGTTTGCATATCATGTGGCCGTGCTTGCACAGGTTCCGCGCAAGCCCAGCTTAGTGGTCCCGGTCATAATTACGGTAACGCACCGAGGGTGGCGAGGCGCCCGGCTGGCAAGGCGCGACGAGGGAGCAAA
>JADFPE010000282.1 GCA_022562495.1 Acidobacteriota bacterium | reverse complement strand
GAGACGGTGCCCGCCGTAGTAGTCGTTGGTCGGGGTGCCGGTCGGCAGATAGATGTAGCCGAGCTCGTCATCGACGCTGAAGGTCGACCAGACGTTGGTGTTGCCCGAATAGCGCCACGACTCGTTCTGCCAGCTGTCGGCGCCGAAATCGTCCGCCTGCGGGACTGTGCGGAAGGTCCACTTCGTGTCGCCGGTTCGCACGTCGATGCCCTTGACCCACCCGGGCGGCGCCTCCTTCGTGACCGGGAGATCGGAGATCACGGTCGGCGTGACGACGACATCGTGCGCGACGATCGGCGCTGACGCGACGCCGAGCCAGCTGTAGCCGAGCCGGTCGGTCGTGCCGCGTGTGGCGCGCGGAATGCCCTCGGTCAGGTCGACCCGGCCGTTGTCGCCGAAGCTGCGCACCGGCTGGCCGGTCCGGGCGTCGACCGCCAGCAGATACCCGTCGTTCGTGCCGTAGAAGATGCGCGCGTCGTCGCTGTCGCTGTCGGACCAGTAGGCAAGTCCGCGCGTGTTATAGCTGAGGACACTGGCATGCGGATACGGGTCGGATAGATAGGCCTGTGGATCGTAGACCCAGAGCACCTCGCCTGTGCCGGCATCGAGGGCGGCCGACAAGGCAAGCGGGGTCGACACATAGACCACGCCGTCGATCATCAGGGGGGTGGTCTTGAAATTGCGGATGCCGATCTCGCGGTGTCGCTCGCGGAGGGCGTCCAGGTCGAGGGCGCCGTCCGCCGACTCCCACCGCCAGGCGATCTCGAGCAACCCAAAATTGGATGCGTCGATCTGGTCCAGCGCCGAGTACTTCGTACCGCCGAGGTCGCCGCCGTAGGTGGGCCACTCGCCGTTGGTCGCCCCGTACTGGGCGCGGGCCGCGCCGGGCCACAGGATGACAGCCACCGCCAGGAGGCCCAAGAGGGGGCGTGTCGGCCGACGCGTCATATGTACCGCCATAACGAGCATCACTGCCTCCTTCGGTGTCGTGGATACTGCCGAGTTGATCGTCAGTGGGAAGCGTGCCGATTATACCGGCTGGAGGCTACGCGTCCCGGCTGGTTTTGATACGATTCGGCAGGTCGCGGTCGTGTTCCTGCGATGCTGACCCCACCTGGCAGACCTGCTACGAGTCGAGGGAGCCGATGGTGTTCCCCGCCGGCTCGAAGCTCGTGACGGTCGGGTACGACGACAACTCGGTGGAAAATCGCTACAACCCGGCGCCCGACACAGAGGTCTACTGGACCGAGTAGATCTTGGACGAGAGGTTCGACCCCTACTTCGAGTACGGCGTCGAGGTGGAGAGGTCGACCACGGGCAACACCAACGACTGACACGGGACACGAGGGAACAGTCAAGGGGACGGAAGCACGGGCGCCCGCCCCCTTTTCTTGTGTCTGGCGTCTGGCGCCTTGCGGCGCGGACAGCTTGCGGCCCCCGGGGTGTCACCGTCATGACGAACTGGACTACCTCGGTAAACGCGTGAGCGTCGAGGGTTGTCCTTATTGCTGGCGCGGAATGGGATCAGGTGCGCCCCGGCCGAGGCAGAGCATCAAGACATGTCGACGGTGCACGGATGGCTCGTGGCGGTGGCCCCGGGTTGTGGTGGACGCGT
Source organism: Acidobacteriota bacterium (assembly GCA_022562495.1). Lineage (GTDB taxonomy): Bacteria > Acidobacteriota > Vicinamibacteria > Vicinamibacterales > UBA8438 > NP936. The sequence continues at coordinate 3,989 of JADFPE010000282.1, read as the reverse complement.
GCGTGACAGGTGGTCTGTGGCGATGGTCTGTCTGGTGCTCGCGGCCGGCGCTGGATCGGCGGCGGCGCAGCCGACCTCGTCCGGGCGTGGCCGCACGGCCGACGGCACCGAGGCCCGGACCGCGGGGCCGTTCAGCGGTGACATCGTGGTCGGCGACAGCAACGACCTGTCGCGTCTCGGGCTCCTGCCGGGACGACCGACCGTGCGGCCACCCAGAACCGACACCCCGCCCGACATCGACGGCCGGCTCGACGACGTGGTCTGGCGGAGCGCCGCCAGGATCACCGAGTTCACCCAGGAGTCGCCGGTCGAAGGGGCGCCGGCGACCGAGGACACCGAGGTCTACATCGCCTACGACGACGACAACCTCTACTTCGGGTTCTACCTGCACTACGCGGACCCGAGCATCATGCGGGCCAACCGGGTGGACCGCGACCGGGCGTTTCAGGACGACCTGATCACGATCTACATCGACACCTTTCTCGACCAGCAGCGGGCGTTCGAGTTCGACCTGAACGCCTACAACGTGCAGGGCGACGGCATCGTCAACGCCGGCCGGGGCGGTTTTGGGAGTGGCCGGATTCCGCCCGCGGATCGGTCGTGGGACGTCCTGTTCTTCAGCGCCGCCGAGATCGTCGACGACGGGTACATCGCCGAGATGGCGATCCCGTTCAAGAGCATCCGCTATCCGAGCCGGGAGCGCGGCGCGCCCCACCAGTGGGGGTTTCAGATCGTGCGGGAGATCAAGAGCAAGAACCAGGAGAACGCCGTCTGGGCACCGATGTCGCGTGACGTATCCGGGTTCATGCGTCAGATGGGCGTGATGGAGGGGATGACGGACTTTTCGACCAGCCGCAATCTCGAGTTCCTCCCGACGTTCACCGCCATCCAGTTCGGGTCGCTCGACGACTCGACCGGCGGTTTCGTGAACCAGGACACCGACCCCCAGGCGGGTCTGAACCTCAAATACGGCGTCACCTCGAACCTGACCGTCGACTTCACCCTCAACCCCGACTTCTCGCAGATCGAGTCGGACCGGCCGCAGATCGAAGTGAACCAGCGCTTTCCGCTCTTCTTCAGCGAGCTCCGGCCGTTCTTCGTCGAGGGCGCCGAGATCTTCGACCTCCCGGGCCCGGTGACCTTCGTACACACCCGGACCATCGTCGACCCGGTGTGGGGCACGAAGCTGACCGGGAAGACCGGCCGCTTCGCGCTCGGCGTGCTCGCCGCCAACGACGCGGCGCCCGGGAACGTCGACGACGTGACCGACCGCCGGTTCGGCGAGACAGCCCAGACTTTCATCGGCCGCGTCAAGTACGACCTCTACTCCGAGTCGCACCTCGGCGCCATCTTCACCGACCGAGAGTTTCTCGACAGCAGCAGCATGCTAGGGGGCGTCGACGGCGCCTTCCGGCTGTCGCGGTCGCGGTCGACCAACTTCCGGGTGATCGCCACGCGGCACCGGGATCTGGACGGTGTCGAGCGCGAGGGTCACGTCTACGACGCCAGCATCAGCGATAATGGTCGCAATCTCAGCTGGTTCGCCGCTGCGTACGAGATCTCGCCCGATTTCGACACCGAGGTCGGCTTCGTCCGTCGAGTCGACCAGCGCCGGGTGCTCGGCAACATCTCGTATCGCTGGTGGCCGGAAAGCTGGATCATCAACTGGGGGCCACGATTTGCCTACGGGCGCACTTGGAACTTCGACGACGTGCTCGAGGACGAGAGTACGAGCCTCGGGGTCAACGTCGGCTTCGCGAAGAACATCCGCTTCAGGACCAACCTCAGTCGGGACATGGAGCGGTTCGGGGGTATCGACTTCCTCAAGACGGAGTACTCGTTCGGCGGTGGGGTCAGTACCAGCCGGGCGCTCTCGATCAATGCCAACTACAGCCAGGGTGACCAGATCTTCTTCGACGTCGACAACCCGTTTCTCGGGACCGGCACCCGCACCAGGTTCAGCGTCACCGTGCGGCCGTTCGCCAGGCTCAGCTCAGACATTGGCGTCAGCACCAGCCGGCTGACCGATACACGGATCGACGGGAGCGAGGTGTTCAACGTCGAGATCTACCGGGCGCAGAGCGTGCTCACGTTTACCGACCGGCTGCTCATGCGGAACATCACCGAGTACAACACCTTCAACAAGGAGCTCGACGTCAACGTGCTCTTCACCTATCGCATCAACGCCGGAACCGTGTTCTATTTCGGCTACGACGACCACTACCGACAGGCGGACCAGCTCGAAGGGGACCGGGACGGAGACGGTATCGACGAGCAGCTGTTTTTCACCAATGAGCTGCGCCGCACCAACCGGGCGATCTTCACGAAGCTACGATATCTCTTTCGGTACTAGCCGGTTGCTGAAGAATGCGCTCCAGTGTCTCCCTCTCCCGCTGGCAGAGGGCCGGGGTGAGGGCGGGCTGCTCGACAGCTCTCTGAAGGCGGGCCGGCTTCCTATCATGACCAACGCCGCACGAGCTATTTGCACACTTCTCGTCGCTGTATCGCTACTCGCGGCGGCCCCGGCTGCCGGCCAGGTGCTCGAGCGGGAGGTCGTCATCGTCACTCCGGACGCCGGCGATGAGCGGGTCACGCAGACACACGATGCCGTTGCGTTCTGGAACGAGACGCTGTCGGATCTGGACCTCGGTGTCCGGCTTCGGGAAACGGACCTCGTCGTTGCGTCGGAGAACCGTGCTCTGGAAAACTATGCCAGGCTGATATCGCAGCGGGGCGGTCGGCTCCCGCGGGGTGCGGCCGGACCACAGCCACCCAGGGAGCTGATTGATCTCGGGGCGGACGTCGTCGTCCTGCTGTCCCGCCAGCCGTTGATGCCGTTTGCCTGGCCGCTGCCCGGCTCGACCAACTACTTCGTCGCGATCCGTGCCGTCGAGCCACGGCGACCGGGCGACGACAAGGTCTTGAGGAACGTGATTGCCCACGAGCTGGGGCACACGCTCGGGCTCACCCACAACCGCGCCACGGCCACGCTCATGTGCGGCCCCTGCTCGTCGGCGGCTGCCGAAGACAACCCACTGGAGTGGCTTCCCCTGACGGCGGATGACAGGGCGCGCCTGCGCGCGCTGCACGGGGCGCAATAGATCGGTCTCGACGCTCGCTCAGTGTCCCCTCCGGGGATGGTCGAACCCCCTCGCCTTTCAGGCGAAGAACGCTCTGTCGATGTCCCCGGAGGGGACGAGACTCCCCCGACTGGAAGTCGAGGGTTGAGAACGAAGCGGGCGCGCGTGAGACGACTTCCAGTCGATGTGCCCGCAGAATCCCCCGGCTCGCAGCCGGGGATCGTTCAATGAGTCAGTCTTGGGGAGTGCGCGCCACCGGGGCTGCCACACCCACCCCGTGCTGGTAGACGAGCCGCGCGCCGAGCTCGGCGGTGTTCGTCAGCAGCACCAGTCCGGCGAGACCGGCCACCGCGAGCGCCACCGTGCTGATGCGGCGTGGCGCGCCGGCCGCGAGCCAGAGTCCTACACGACCGGCCGTCAGGAGCCCGAAATACCAGACGCACCGGAGCGCCCAGTCCCAGTGCCGGGCTACGATTGCCTGGGCCAGCCCCGGGGTGTAGACCTCAGGCGCCGCGCTGCGTCCGGTGAGAAAGGCGGCGACGAGTGTTGCCGTGCCCACGAGGTACAGGCCGGTCGACACGGTGACGACGGTGGCGGGATCGCGTCGCACCATTGCGACCAGATCGGCCACGACCGCCGTCACCAGCAGGCCGATCGGCAGATGCACGATGAGCGCGTGTGGGTTGGGAGCCCAGCCGGCGAGCTCTGTCATCCGGTCTTCCTAAGTGGCCCCGGTCATAATTACGGTAGCATTCGGCTGGCGATGCATCCCGCCTGGACGGCGTTGCTCCTCGGTCACAAATCCCCCAATTTGCTCCCTCGTCGCGCCTTGCCAGCCGGGCGCCTCGCCACCCTCGGTGCGTTACCGTAATTATGACCGGGACCACTTAATCTCGGTCCGGCAGGGCG
>JADFPE010000281.1 GCA_022562495.1 Acidobacteriota bacterium | reverse complement strand
GCCGGGCCCGAGGCGGTGATGGATGCCCAGCGCGCGGCGGGGCGCGGCACCGGAGTCGTCGTCGACGGCTGGGTGATGCCGGCGCTCGCCGATGCGATCTTCGCCGCCGGCGAGCAGAACGACGTGCCGGTCATCGTCGGGTCGATGGCCAACGAAGGCACCACGCTATACGCCGGGATGGCCGAACCGCCACGTGACGAGTTCATCTCTGGTCTGCGCGCGCAGTACGGCGACCGTACCGATGCGCTGGTCGCCGCCTACGACCGAGAGCTGCACACATCGACCCGAACCGCCGGGCAGGCCATCTCTGCCGACCGCAACTTCACCTGGCAGATGCGCGCGTGGGCGCGCGCGATGGGCGACGGCACCGACGTCTACCTCTACTTCTTCAGCCACGCGCCGCCGGTATTCCGGCTCTACCTGCCGGACCGGCCGGACCTCGATTTTCCGGGCGGGCGACGCGGCGCCGGCGCGTATCACTCGGGCGACCTGGCCTACGCGTTCGGCAACGTCGGGCTCGTGGGCATCGATTGGAACGACCGCGATCGTGAGCTGTCCGACCAGATCTCGCAGTACTGGGTCAACTTCGCGACCACCGGCAACCCCAACGGGGCGGGCCTGCCGGTGTGGCCGCAGTACGACCGCGAGAGCGAAGCGGCGATCGAGTTTGGTACGGACGGCACGACCGCCCGCAGCGCGGTGCGCAAGGCGAAGCTCGATCTGTTCGACCGCTCATACCGGCCAGTCACGGAGTGAGGGAGCCCTCCGAGACCAGGTGTCTTCGGCCATGGCGGCTTGCGGCGTGAAGGAGGCAGATGCAGATGACCACGGGCAGAGTACTGATCGGTTCGGCGGTGGGGGTCGCGCTCGTCGTGGCGGTCGGGGTGTCGTGTGTTCCGGCCCAGAGCCAGGATGATGGTCCGGGCGCCGGCCCGCACACCCTCGCCGAGTACGATGCGCTGTTCACCGAGCTCAACAACTGGGGCCGCTGGGGGGAGGATGACGAGCGGGGGACGGCCAACCTCGTGACCGAGGCGAAGAGCCGGGAGGCTGCCGGTCTCGTCACACGGGGCGTCTCGGTATCGCTGTCACACAATCCGATGCCGGACGAGGCCGCTGACAACCCGGACTCGGCCTTCGAACACGTCATGGCGGACGGCTTTCGGGTGGATACCATCACGTTCAACTATCACGGCTACGGGGTCAGCCATATCGATGCATTGTGCCACTTCGTCCACAACGGCATGCTCTACAACGGGGTCCCGGCGAGCGCCAGCACCGCCGAGGGGTGCGGCAAGCACGGTATCCAGAACCTGAAGAACGGCATCATCACACGCGGGGTGCTGCTGGACATCGCGCGTCTCAAAGGGGTGCCGTATCTGGAGCCGGGGACGGCGATTTACACCGAGGACATCGAGGCGTGGTTGGAGCAGGCGGGCGTGACGGTGGCATCGGGTGACGTGCTCTTCCTCCGCACAGGCCGCTGGGCGCGGCGCGCCGAGCTCGGGCCGTGGCAGCTCTCGGGGAACTCCGCCGGCATCCACACCTCGGTCGTCCGCTGGATCAAGGAACGGGACGTGGCGTTCTTCGGCAGCGACGCCGCGACCGACGTGCAGCCGTCGCTGGTCGACGGGGTCGCCCTGCCGGTCCACACGCTCCTGATCGCCGGTCTCGGCATGAACATCTTCGACAACATGGATCTGGAGGCGCTGGCCGACATGGCCGCGGCGGAGAACCGCTGGGAGTTCATGCTAGTGGCCGGGCCGATCCCGGTCACCGGGGGTACGGGGTCGCCGCTCAACGCCATTGCGGTGTTCTGACCCGGGACACGACTCGCGTGACCCGTGCGGCGTTGCCGTACTTATGCAACGAACCTCTCATCACTGTCTGACACAAGTCTGACGCGCACCTTGGCCGGGATCAATTCGCGTAGCGCGATCCACAAACACCAGCACAGTGGACCGAACGGCAGGTAACCGGCAGAGCCGACAACCGGCATGTCGAAGAGCGTGAACCGGGACACGTCGGGGATCGAGTACTCCCATTTCGGCATGCTGAAGTCGCTCCACATCTCCCAGAAGACTCCGCATACCAACGCCGCCGCGGCCAGCGCGACTAGTTGCGTGTATCGGCCATGCTCCAATGCGTGAAATGGCGTGCGTATCCCAACCAGCGCCAGAATCCCGGCCGTCGCCGCGAACGGCGCGATCCACGCGACACAGAAGAGCGCATCACTGAACCTGCTCATGAGAGCAAGACCCGCGGTGCCGAAGAGGATGGGCAGTCGCTTGGACACAGCTCGTGATTCGCTTCGTGCTTCACGCCACGCGCGCAACACCCGGCTGTCGTGCGAGCCAACAACGTAGGACTACCCCGCAAGAAAAACGCGTGAGAACACTGCGTTCCCACGCGTTTGGTCTTGCTGCGGCGTTCCGATCTGGCTCAGTGGGCCCGTCCGCCGGCGACGTGCGGATTGATGGCGAACGCCGCCAACCCGTCGTTGAGCTGGACGATGATGTACTGCTCCCCGTCGTGGACCCAGCTCGACAGTCCATAGCGTGTCGGCCCCGGGATCTCGATGGCGCCGACACGCTCGCCCGTGCGCTTGTCGATGGCGAACAGGTTCCACGTGTTGTCGCTGGTCTGACCGGAGGCCAGCAGCAGGGTCGGGGTCACCGTCATCACGGCATGCCCGCCGCGTCCCGGGTTGGTGGGGGCGTTGGGGACACCCTGTAGCAGCGGGTGGTCCCGGAGCGCTTCCTGCTGGGCCTCGGGCGCGTCGCCGTTCGGGATCACCCAGAGATGCTCGCCGGTGTTCATGTCGATGGCGGTGATCCGCCCGACGGGTCCCTTCCAGATCGACAGACCATCGATGCTCTCGGGACTGGCGCCACGGCCGCCCCGGCCACCCCGACCGCCCCGGCCGCCCCGACCGCCGCGTCCGCCCGTGGCGCCCCGGGCACCAGAGGTCGCCCGCGAGAAGTCCGAGTAGGTCGTGCCGGTTTGGTGATCGCCGTCCAGGTTGGACCCGATCGCGGGGGCCACCGACAGACGGCCGCAACCGCTGTGCGACGTGATGAACATGACGCCTGCCACCGGATCGGCCACGGCCGGGCCGGTGATGTTCGTGCCACCCGTGCCCCCGGGGCAGTTGCGCGCGGGGCCCGCCCCCTGCTCGTTCCCCACATGCGTCGGCGGGTTGAAAAAGGGCGCGAAGAAGTTCCCGGCTCGGGCCACGTCGAGCGCCCGTTGCCTCAGCTCCGGGGTGTAGTCGATCAGGTGCGCTTCGGTGCGCCCCTGCAGGTCGTAGGGCGCCGGTTTGGTCGGGAACGGCTGGGTGGCGGCCAGCTGCTCACCCGGCACGTTCGACTGCGGCACCGGTCGTTCCTCGATCGGCCAGATCGGCTCGCCGGTCTCCCGGTTCAAGGCATACAGAAACGCCTGCTTGGTGGCCTGGAAGACCCCCTTGATCTGCCGGCCGTCCACCGTGACGTCCATCAGGACCGGCGCGGTCGGCGTGTCGTAGTTCCAGATATCGTGATGCACCATCTGGAAGTGCCACCGGCGCTCACCTGTTTTCACGTCCAGCGCGATCATACTCGTGCTGAACAGGTTGTCTCCCGGGCTGAACCCGCCGTAGTAGTCGATCGTGACGCCGTTGGTCACGATGTAGACGAGCCCGAGCTCCGGGTCGGCCGACATCGGTGCCCAGGAGGAGACGTCGCCGGTCCATTGCCAGGCGTCGTTCTCCCACGTGTCGTGGCCGAACTCGCCCGGTCGCGGGATGATGTGGAACTTCCAGAGGAGCGCGCCGGTCCCGGCGTCATAGCCCAGGATGTCTCCCGGGACGTTTTCGACCCGGGTCTGGTTGTAGCCCTGCTCGGCCGAGTTGCCGACGACCACGACGTCGTTGACGATGATCGGGGGCGACGAGCTGGTGATGTAGCCGATGTCCTGGGGGATGCCCTGGTTGGGGTCGTATGGCCGGTCCATGCTCGTCCAGGGGCTCCAGTCGGCGATCAGATCCTCGACCAGGTCGACCGTGCCCGACTCGCCGAACCCGGCGATATCGACGGGCCGGCCCCAGTTCTCGAGCGGTCGCCCTGTCTCGGCGTCGAGCGCGTGCAAGAAGAAACCCGGGGTGATGATGTAGACGACGCCACGGCCATCCACCTCGGCGTACGCGATGCCCTTGCCGTAGCCCGCCCGCATCGAGTACTCCCACCGGTGGGTGTTTGGCTCGGTGAAGCTCCAGAGCACCTCGCCCGACACCGGGTCGAGGGCGATCACGTGGCGGCGGTCACCACTGACGGTGAAGAGCTTGCCACCGACATAGGACGGGGTCGCGCGCGCGGTGCTCGGTCCGAAGCTCGACGCGTTCCACCGCCACGCCAGCTCGAGCTCCTCGAAGTTCGAGGCGTCGATCTGGTCGGCGGGTGTGTAGCGGGTGTGCCAGGCGTCGCCGCCGAGGTAGGTCCACTGCGCGTCTTCGGTTCCCGGTCCCTGGGCGAGGCCTGCGGCCGGTAGGGCCAGCAGGACACCCAGCGCCAGGACACGCACGCCAAGGATGGGTTGCGAGCCTCGTGTCCGTCGTGTCATCGGTTCTCCTCCGTGGCAGTCGGTGGGGACGTTCAGACCCGCGCGGCCGGCGCAGCCTCGAGCGGTACCCCCAGGGACCGGGGCGTTGATCCCAGGTCTCCGCGCCAGTTGGTTTCTCGTGCCTGGGAGGATACTACACAGCGCCGGTCCGTAGGGGCCGCGCAGAACTGCGTTCCCGTTTTGGGGCGTCGATGGCGCCCGACTGGCAAGACGCGAGAAGGGAGCATACGGGCGGCATCGGCGGCCGAACATGGGAAGTCATGCTTGCGTGGGCCCTCAGCACTACGGCGCGACCGTGAACGGTACCGAGGCCAGCGTCGTGTCCCAGAGCAGTGCCAGTGTGCCACCCGTGTCGGTCATGTCGAGGAACTGCCACGAGAGCTGGTCGAAGGACCGCGGCAGGGTCTCGACCATCATCGGCAGACGCACCACGTCCCGGTCCGGCGTGTACTCGAAGGCGCCAAACAGCGCCGTGTGGTTCTCGTAGTCGTAGGTGGTCTGCGCCGGCCAGGTCGACATGATGAAGATCCATTCGGTCGGTTGCAGATCGATGAACACGGTGTACTCGCCGGGCGCCACCGTCGTCGTTCCGAAGACCAGCGGCACCTCGGTCAGCAGGCGGGTCGAGACATTGGCTCCGGCCCGCCAGACGGGCGCGCCGTCGTTGAGGGCGTCCCGCCAGTCGTCGGGGCCGAACAGGTCGCGGCCACGCTTGATCGGCCGGCCGTAACGCACTTCGATCCACTGGCCCCCCACGTAGCCCTCCCGGACATCGTAGCGACCACCCACCTGGGTGGCGGCGCGTCCGGCCGGACTGGCGATCCGCCGCTCCTGGGCGAAGGGGCCAGCAGAGAACGTCACCAGGCCGAGAACGCCCAGTGTGAAGACGAGTCGCACGTGTGTCATGAATCAAGCTCCTCCCTGGCAGTCTACGGTATGATCCACCGGTACCGTGACACCGCGACGGCGGCGTGCACCCGGCGGTGGACGCGGTGTCGCTGTCACGGGACACGAGGAGGGCCACCCATGCGTATCCTGCTGGTCGTGAGTCTGTCGCTCGTGTGTGTTCCGATGGTGCCGGTTGCCGGCCAGGCGCAATCGGTC
>JADFPE010000280.1 GCA_022562495.1 Acidobacteriota bacterium | reverse complement strand
ACCAGCTGTAGGTCGCGAGCCTGGTCCTGTCGGAGCCCCACCTTGGCCAGGAGCAGCTCCGCCTCGCGGGTCGCGTCACGTGGGCTGCGCACCCGCAGGATCGCTCCGCTCTCGATGATCGCCCGGTGGAACAGCCCCGTGGCGCCCGGCATCGCCAGCAGCGTGGACACCTTTCGCCCGCCACCCGACTCGCCGAAGATGGTGACGGTGGTGGGGTCGCCCCCGAACGCCTCGATGTTGTCGCGCACCCACTCGAGCGACGCGATGATGTCGAGCATCCCAGCACAGCCCGATGCCGCGAAGTCGCTCCCGTCCAACTCCGCCAGATAGACGGAGCCGAAGATGTTCAGGCGGTGGTTGATCGTGACGAGTACCACATCACCCGCCGTGCACATGTTCACGCCGTCGTAGGTCCGTGACGACCCCGACCCGGCGCTGAACCCGCCGCCGTGCAGCCAGACCATCACCGGTCGCCGCCCGCCGTCACCGAGGCCGGGTGTCCAGACGTTCAGGAACAGACAGTCCTCGCTCTTTACCGGGAGCGCGCGAGACTGCGGTGCCGAGGCGCCGTACTCCAGCGCGTCGCGTACGCCGGACCACGGCTCCGGCGCGACCGGCGGCATGAACCGATTCCGCCCGCCGGTGGCGGCGCCGTAGCGGATACCCTTGAAGATGTGGATCCCGGCGTGCGTCGCGCCACGTACTCGACCCGCAGTTGTCTCGAGCACCGCTCCCGGTCCGGTCTCCTGGGCTCCCACCAGGCCGACCAGCGGAGGTAGTCCTGGGAGCACGCGCCCGACGACCCCCGCCGCTGCGAGTCCGGACAGCCGGTGCACGAAGGTTCGGCGGCTCCAGGACTGCGAGACACCGGGTGTCGGCCAACCGTGGTCGCGTGTCGTCATGTCCACTCTCCTCATGGTCACTCCCCGTCAGGATAGATCAACCCGCGCCGAGTCGGGAGGGTGTATGCATCGGGACGATGGGATGGTGGAACTGCTGGATCGACCGGACCAGGGATGCTACGCTGGCCCGGACATCGCTGTATCGGCGCTCCGAGCTGCAGACGGCTGCCGCTTCGGGCGGCCGTGGCAGAACAACGGGGGAGGTCGTCGTGAACCGAGCACATACAGCCGTCGGTCTGCTTGCGCTGGCGTTGATTGTCGGGGGGGCCGGGCCGGCCATCGCCGCCGGGAACGCAGCCGACACGCCCACGTTCACGAAGGACGTGCTGCCGATTCTGCAGCGTTCGTGTCAGCACTGCCACCGTCCCGGCACCGCCGCGCCGATGGCGCTCCTGACCTACGAGCAGGTTCGGCCCTGGGCACGCGCCATCAAGGACCGCGTGACCACGCGGCAGATGCCGCCCTGGCACCTCGACCGCTCAATCGGGGTGTATCGGGACGATCCGTCCCTGAGCGATGACGAGATTGTTGCCATCGCGAGCTGGGTGGACGCCGGGGCGCCGCGGGGCAACCCGGAGGATGCACCCCCGCCGCTCGACCTGGCCGGCTTGGATGAATGGGTGTACGGCGAGCCGGACCTGATCGTGGCGATGAAGGAGGGGTTCGACATTCCGGCCGAGGGCCCCGACATGTTTCCCTCCGAGATCGTCGATTCGGAGCTGACCGAGGACCGGTACATGAAGTGGGTACAGGTGCTCACGACCGCAAACTGCTGCTTGCACCATGAGCACGTGTATGCGTTCACCCAGGCCGAGGACCCGGAGGACGATGACGACGTCGACACCGTGCATGTCACCGAGTATGTGATGGGCAACAACGGCGACTACTTCCCGGACGACACCGGCAAACTGCTCAAGGCGGGGTCGCGGTTCCGGTTCGCGCCGCACTATCACCCGTGGGGCGAGGAGGTGCACGCCATCTCGCGTGTCGGGATCAAGTTCTATCCCCGAGGGGTGGTGCCGGCGCTCGAGGTGACGTCCCACCGAATCCGGACCGGGATCGGCGACGACTGGGTGCTGAACCGCGAGAAGGTCGAAGACCTGCTGCTCCGGCAGGGCGTCGACCTGCCGCTCGACAGCGAGACCCCGCTCGGGCCGTTCCTGACCGAGGGCTCGGTCAACAGCCTGGCGCAGTTGAGCATTCCACCGTATACCGTTGCCCGCTCCGAGCGCTTCTTCCGGCTGGAGCGCCCGGCGATCATCATCAACTTCCAGCCGCACATGCACTTCCGCGGCAGCCGGATGCTGCTCGAGGCGATTCACGCCGACGGTCGGCGCCAGGTGCTGACCGACGTGCCGCGCTACGAGCAGATCTGGCAGCTCACCTATACCTACAAGGAGCCGCACCTGTTCCCGGCCGGTACGATCCTCCACTCGGTCGCCTGGCACGACAACACCGCGGCGAACAAACACAACCCGGATCCGTCGGCCTGGATCGGGTGGGGCAGCCGTACCATGGATGACATGGGCAATGCCTGGACCGACATCGCGTTCATGACCGAGGAGCAGTATCAGGTACGGTTGAAGGAGAAGCTGGACCGCCTGGCGAATCCAACCAATGATCCGTAGCACGGCCCGTCAGGGCCGCCCCCTGTGATCCGTAGCACGGCCCAGGGCCGCTTCCTGGTCGTCCCGTAGCAAGCCCGTCAGGGCCACCGAACACGGTGCGCCGAGGAGGTGTTGCTGTTGCTGGGGGTGCGAGGTCTTACGGCGCGGTGACGACGACCGTCACCCGCGCGCTCCGCTCAAAGACGGTGTCGCTGCCGGTCAGCTCGACCGTGTAGGCGCCCGGCGTGTCGAAGAACGCCAGCGTTCTCGTCTGGTCCGGCACGTCGAAGGTCACGGTGCCCGGCCCGCTGGTCTGGCGCCACGACGCCCTCACCGTGGCCCCGCGCGGTAGTCCCTCGTCACGCACGCTGCCAAACAGTTTTATCCCCTGTCCCACGGCACCGGTCAGCTCGGAGGGTCCGAGCACCCGCACGATCGGCGAGCGGTTCAGACAGACGTCGTGCGGCGCCGAGGCCAGGTCGATATCCCGCAAGGCCCGTCGCGTGCCGCGGGCATCGAACTCCCAGCTGTATTGGAGCATCGACTCGCTGGTCTGGTACGTCTCATCGCCGAATGCGAGATGCCATCGGAGGAGACCGTCGAAGTCGCCGTCGACGATCATGATGCACTGCCACCGGTGGTGTCCCGGCAGGAAGGTGGTGGTCTGACCACGGTCCGGCGCACCGGTCATGAACCTGTTGTCCGGGCCCGGCGGGATCGTGATGGTGGTGCGGTTGTGGTTGAAGTAGGCAAACGCCAGCAGCAGCGTCCCGTCGTCATTCTTCCGGAAGCCGTCGTAGACCGGGAAAACCGAGGTGCTGGTCTGGGTGTGCAGGATGGCCGGTGAGGCGAGTGAACCCGCCATCACCCCGGCCGCCAGCGTGCGGATCATCGCGTGCGTCATGGCTGTGGCTCTCAGCGCGTCCCGATTATAGCGCCACGGAGCCCAGACGAGGACGCGCTCTGCGGCTATGCGGCTGCTCGGTCGATCCTGTGTCGCGACGGTCGACCCGGCTGCACGTAGTGGTCCTCGAGCGGATCGCCGAACACCACGATGTGACCCGCGTGCTCGGCGCCGACACCATCACCCGTGTGCCGCCGGTCTGGCTCTCTCTGGAGATCCTGCGGCTGCTGGTCAAGCTACAGGACCGGCGGCGAGCGTTCGCCTCTCCACAGGAGTCAGCAGTCAGGAGATTAGGAGACAGGAGAAACCGTCAACAGGTTTGGGGTGGTGCACGCCGCCGACGTGTGACGATCACTCTGACCGGAGGACTCGGCCCTCTCGAATCCCGACGAGAGAGCCGAGAGAGAAGACGGTCGCGGCCCGGTCGAATGCCGCTGGACTGTCACCACGGGCTGCTAGCCAACCAAGAGGTCATTGGTTGCGGCCTCGACGAGGTCCGTCTTCAGCATGACCCAGTCGTAGACCTCCCGTTGCTTGAGTGGTAGGAGCGACGTCGGGATCTGCCCGAGCGTCCGATCGATGAGCCGGATCGCCAGACGGAGGTCCGGCTCTTCCACCTCCGCCGCGCCACGGTCGGCTGCCAAGGCCTTGGAGGTCCACACGGCCATGGGGAAGCAGAGCAGGAACTTCAATGCGGCCTCCACCAGCGGGAGCTCCCGCAGTCCGGCAACGAGGAATTTCTGCCCGATGATTTTGGCGCACAGGAAGTCCAGACCCGGACGACAGTCGCCCGACACGAAGATGCCCGTCTCAACGAGGGCGATTCGCTCAAAGTCGACGTCGAGCTCGACACCGTCCACCGTCGGTCTGCCGGCCCTGTCCCGAAAGCGACGCCCGGCTGTCTCGCGCTGGGTGTGCACGGTCGCTTGTTCCGCCGGTGCGAGCTGGTGAAACCGGCGGGGCGCGGGGTTGAGCGCCAGATAGAGCCACTGGTAGAACACCGCCTGCTGGGTTTTGTCCATGGTGGCCTCGAGCGGCGCGTCACGGATCTGAATCGGAATCCCCTTCGCCATGGCCTTCCGGAGCACGGCCGCGGTCGGCTGAGCCGGATCGCCGGTCGTTGCGAGTCTCACGAACTGGAGCACGCAGCGGACGCGATCGACGGGTGTCAGGGAGCCGTCAGCAAGGAGGCTCAGCATGTGGTGCTCGATGTCCCACATGGTCGCGCCGTCGACGGACACCTGGTCTCTGATCCGGTGCCGCCGCGTGTCGGTGGAGTCTCGAGTCGTGAGCAGACGGGCGCTGTCCGCCACCACCTCGCCGATGGGTGTGCCGTCGCCCTGACTGACCGAGCGACAGTAGAAGGAGACGTCGACCGCGGTCCGCTCCCCCATGGCGTAGAACCCAAAGGGATAGAGCCTACACATGAGGGGCATCGCCTCAGCACCGAAATGCTGGTGGATGCGACACTGGTTCTCGGGGCCGAGGTAGATGCAGGCTCCATCGGGCTTTCGCGAGAGCTGGTGGCAACCGTCGAGTCCGGCGACCTTGACCCGCGCCGCCGGCCGAGCCCCCACGAGGTCGCGCTCACGTCCCGTCCAATCGAGATCGGCGAGCCGCTCTCGCTCGCCGGGTCCGAGCAGCAGGTCAAACGAACGACAACAGTCCCCGCACTTGGTGCAGGAAAAACAGACGTCCTTCGGATACTCGAGTACGGGCGGTACCCTGTTCACCGGACGGTCCTCACGGCCGTGCCGACGTCAGGTCCCCAACGCCCTGCGCCACACGCTCCAGGGCGCGAGCGCTGAGGCGCCCGCCACGCCGCGGTTTCGCCCGTGAGACGCAGGCCGGATCGCGGACCCTGCCACTGTGCGGCAATGGGCACCAGAGGCAGGGCCGCCCGTCCTCGGACGCAGTCGTCGGGGGGGACCCTCGCGCTCCGCGAGTCTCGCCGCTCCGGTGCCGCTTCCGGCACAGTGCTGACGATTGCCGAGGCAGAGACGAGAACCACGATCGGGTCGGCAGACCCGCTGTCGCGACCGGGCTCTTCAGGTTGGCGGAGCGTCACGCCACAGCTGTCAGGTGCCGAATCTCGGTCGAGACACGTTTGCCTGCTGGCTCTGGCGCCAGGCATCGAGTTCGATACGTGTCCACGAAGGGCAGCCACACGTCTCTAGAGTATTCATGAATACAACCGCTTCGTCAGCAAGTTTGGGGTGACACACGCCGCCGACGACGCGGTGGCCGGGGCGGGGCCCTAGCAGCCCGTGGTGAAAGTCCCGCTGCATTCGGCTGGCGCTGCATCCGGTCTGACAGCGTTGCTTCTCGGTCGAATACTGCCGGTATGCTCCCTCGTCTCGCCT
>JADFPE010000279.1 GCA_022562495.1 Acidobacteriota bacterium | reverse complement strand
TCCCAGCGTCGTGCACCCAGTACCCCTGGACATGGGAGTAAACCAACGTGTCGATTCCGTCGGCGGCGGTCCGCGTCTCGGCGGCCTGTTTGATCGCCGCGCCGGTCCGGCCGATCTGCATCTCCTCGAGGATGATGGCGGCGGCGCGGGTCGAGTCCACGAATGCCCGCACGAGGCCTGCCGGTGGGGCGGTTTCCCCCGCACGCAGCACGTAGGCCATCTTCTGCTGGTCCGCGACGATCCCGGAGATGCGGACCCCGAAGTCGACGTGCAGCAGGTCGCCGCGTTCGATGACCGGGTCGGCCGCATCGTCCAGCGTCACGCCGCCGGCCCGCTGCAGATCGAGCGACGCCGGGAAGTTGAACTCGAAACCCTGCCGCTTCCACTCAGCGGTGATCCAGTACTGGACGTCCATCAGGGTCGTCCGGCCCGGGGTGATGACCTCGTTCGAGAGTGCCCGACGCAGGATGGCATAGGTGGCCGCGCTCGCCTCCCGTTCCACCGCGTCCTCGGCCAGTGTATGCGTTGACGCGTAGTCGACCACCAGCTGCTCGGAGGAGACGAGCCGATCGCGATAGGGCGCGCCGATCGCGTCGAGCAGATACTCCTTCAGCTCGGCGGTCAGTCCGTCGGCCATGCTGATGGTGCGCGACTGATTGATGGCGATCCGGCGTGGGTCACGGGTCTCGATGTACTCGCGCAGATGCGGCTTCAGCCCCTCTTCGCCATACGGCGTGAGGGTGTCGTAGAAGCGGCCGAGATGCCCGCTGAGGTGCGTGCCGAGGGCGGTGGTTTCCAACGTGTGGCCGGCACCGGCGTCGAAGAAGAGATAGGCGTTGCGGTGGCCATACCACCCGGTGACGCCGTAGCCGCCGAACAGCTCGACCAGTGGGTCCGGCGCGTTCTCGCGGCTCAAGATGATCCACAGGTCGACGTCATGCCGTCGCATCAGCGGCAGCAGATGCCGACGCATCTTCTCGGCCTTGATCGTCCACTCGCGCTCGGTGCGCGCGCGAATCAGTTCGGGCGTGATCTGTGCCGCCGAGAAGAGCGGCGTCGCCAGCAGGGCGAGTCCCGTCAGCCCTGCGGCGATTCGTCTCGAGAGCATGGGGCTGAGCCTATCGACAGCAGGAGGAAAGAAAAACCACGGCGGCCCTGACAGGCCTTCTACCGGGGTCCGTAGCTGATCCGGTAGATTGCGCCGACGCGGTCGTCTGTGACGAGCAACGCGCCGTCCGGCATCACCTGGATGTCGGTCGGGCGACCCCAGGATGTGTTGTCCGGGTCGAGCCAGCCTTCGGCGAACACCGCGTAGTCGGTCACGCGGTTTCCGTCGAGCGTCGCGACGGTGATTCGATACCCGGTGTGACCCGCCGCGGGGCTCCGGTTCCACGAACCATGCTCGGCGATGAAGATCTGGTTTCGGTACCGGTCGGGGAACATTGACCCGTCATAGAACCGCATGCCGAGCGACGCCACGTGCGGTCCGAGAATCTCGGCCGGCGGCGTGAACTCGTCGCACGCCCGTTGCTCGCCGAACTCCGGGTCCGGGATGTCGCCCTGGTGACAGAACGGATAGCCGAAGTGCATGCCGATCTCCGGGGCATGGTTCAGCGTGTCCCCCGGAACATCGTCACCAAGACGGTCACGCCCGTTACTGGTGAACCAGAGCTCGCCGGTCACCGGATGCCAGTCGAACCCGACCGAGTTGCGGATGCCGTGCGCGAACACCTCGTGTTCGCCGCCGTCCGGATTCATCCGGGTGATCGTGGCGAACCGCTCGTCCTCACCGGTCCGGTCGCAGATGTTGCACGGCGCCCCTACCGGCACATACAGCTTGCCGTCGGGCCCGAACCGAATGAACTTCCACCCGTGCATCCGCTCGGACGGCAGCGCGTCGTAGACCACCACCGGTGCCGGCGGGTTCCCGAGACGCGCCTCGATGTCGTCGTAGCGCAGAATCCGGTTCAGCTCGGCGACGAACAACGCGCCGTCGCGAATCGCCACGCCGTTCGGGGTGTTGAGCCCGGTGGCGATCGTGATCACCTCGTCGGCCGTCTGGTCCTGGTCGCGGTCGAGCACGGCATACACGATGCCGGCCCGGCGCGTGCTGACAAACAGCGTGCCGGTCGGCGACAGCGCCATCGAGCGCGCGTTCGGCACATCCGACGCGTAGACCTCGATCGTGAACCCGTCCGGCACGGTGATCTTGTCGAGCGGGATGTCCTGCGCACCGGCGGCTCCGGCACCGACGACAGCCAGACCGATCGCGATGGCGACAAGAGATCGGAACACGGGAACCTCCATTTCAAAGAAGTCAGAAGTCAGAAGTCAGAAGGCAGAAGGGAGAAGGGAACGGGAAGCCACCTCGACTTGCCAAAGGCGGCAGCTTTCAGCAACGACCCGAATGCACAGGCCGATCTCATCGGCCGGGTCGCGAGAAGCACTCAACGAAGTCGGCGAAGCCCTCTCTTTTTCTTCTGCCTTCCACCTTCTGACTTCTGACTTCTCGAGCGTCAGTACCGGAACAGATACGAGATCTTCGTGAAGAACGCGCGGTTGGTGCGCTCGAAATCTGTCGTGAAGAACAGTGGCTCGCCATCGTTGTCGAAGATCAGATCACCTTGCTTGTACCGATCATCGTAGCCGATGTAGAACACCGTGCCGGAGTTCACGCGATAGGTCACCAGCAGGTTCGCGCCAATCGTCCGGTTGAAGGTGTTGTACTCCATGATGTTGCGGAGCAGGAGCCGGTCGGTGAACTGGTAGGTCGTCTGCGTGCGGAAGATCTTGACGTCGAACACCTCGCTCTGATCACGCGGGTCGATGAGCCGGCTGGTGTTCATGTTGAGCGACGCCTGGAGCCGGCTGAACGGACGCAGCGACATGAACATGTTCCCGCTGACGCTGTCGCCCAGGAACGGCGTGCCGCTGAAGCGGACCTGCTCGCCCCAGTTGAAGCTGCCGCCGAACGAGACGACGCGGCTGGTGCTGACGTTGCCGCCCAAAGAGTAGCGGGTCTTGAAGAAGTCGATCCCGCCGAACCGCTCCATTTCGCGACGGACGCTGCCGTTGAACCGGATGTTCCTCGCGAACGAGACGTTGAGACGGAGTTGCGTCGACTCATCCTCCAGCACGTCCTCGAAGTTCCAGTTCCGGCTGTAGCTGAGGCTCGGTCCCCAGTTGATGATCCAGCTCTCGGGCCACCACCGGTATGAGACATTGCTCGAGGCGCGTCTGATGTCGCGGCGCCGCACGAAGCCGACCTCGGTGTCGAACTCGGGGTCGAGCGAGTAACCCGAGATGCTGTAGCTGAGGTTCCGCCCGCTGTGCCGCAGCCCGAGGTCGAACATCGGCCCCGAGCTCTCGGTGCCGTCGAGCGCGCGGTTCTGCGACGAGATCGCCATGAAGTCGGCCGACGTCGTGGGGTTGAGGCGGAAGCGGCCGTCAACCCCGACCAGCCGGCTGTAGCTGTCGAGAAACTCCCGGTCGGTGACGATGGCGCCGATGTGCGATTCGGAGTACAGGTCGTAGCGGACCCGGCCGATGAGCGTGTTCGCGGTCCGCCCAAACGCACGGTCCGTCGGATCGTCAACCTTGCCGGGCGCCTCGTCGTTGGCGACGAGGACGCCGAGCGTGGTCTTGCCGACCTTCCCGGTGAGCTTGGCGCCATACCGCGGGTCGACGATCGTGCGGGTGTGGATGAGGTTCACCGGCCCCCGAATGTTGAAGATTTCCTGTCCCTCCAGGAAAAACGGGCGTAGCTCGGAGAAGAACAGCGGGAACCGCCGGTTCACCTCGATCTGCGGCCGGTCCGACTCGATCTGCGAGAAGTCGGGGTTGTAGGTGAGATCCAGCGTGAGGTTCGACGTCAGGCCGTACTTGAAATTGACCCCGCCCTCCGGCTGCCGCTCCTCGGCGAAGCCGCCGGTCGTCCTGTCGAGCGACCCCACCTGGATCGCAGTGAAGGTCGGCAGGATCTCGAGGTTGCGACTCGTCGACAGGCCGCGTAACCCGTCGAGCAGCCCCATCTGCGGCAGGAAGCCGGAGACGTCGCGCGAGACCGGCGCCCAGACCACCGTCTCGGCCTTGTCCCGGATCGACCGGGCAATCTGAAACCCCCATCGGTGCGTGTCGCCGGAGGGGTACCGCAGGCTCTTGAACGGGATCGCCATCTCGGCGGTCCACCCGTCGTCGACGAACGTGCCACCCGAGTCGAACAACACGTCCCACGACGAGTCGCCGCGCGGTACGCCGCTCGAGCCGCCCCGAAACCCACCGCCGCCGCGACCGCCGCCCATCAGCGAGTCGCCCTGCACACCGTAGCCGTTGAGCGTGAACACAAAGGCACGCTGCTGGTCGAGAAAGGTGTCGAAATACACCGAGATCGTGTCGTCGCTGAACGAGGCCCGGTCGCGGTCGACACGGTTGGCGCGCATCATCCCGGGGTCGGAGTAGTGCGCGTACATGGCGATGTAGAGATGCGTGCTGTCGAACGCGATGTAGACCTCGGTGTCTTCGGTCGCCGGCGCCCCCTCTATCGGGCTCCGCTGGACGAACTCGGTGATCACCGCCGCCCGCTGCCAGATCGCATCGTCGAGCTGGCCGTCGATGCGCGGTGGCTCGGTGGCGAAGGTCGCGGTCACACTCGGGCGCCCGGTGAGGATCCCGGCCGACACCGCCGCCGGAGGAGCACCGCCGCGGGCACCCGGCCCCCCACCGACGGAACCGTCACCTGGACCTCGCCCCAGGTCGGCGCCATTGCTGCCAGGAAGGACGATTCCGCCACTGACGGTACCCCGACCTGGTCGAGCCAGGGCGCCCCGGCCCCCACGAGAGAGCACCCCTCCGCCGCTGCTGGCAGCATTCCCAGCACCGGCACCGCCGATCGTGGCGTTCCCGACGCCCCGGTTGTCGCCACCGAAGGCCGGTGCCGCCGCGGAGGGCGGCATGTTGGTTCCGCTGAGCCCGGTGGTCGTGATCAGGCCGGCCACGATCCGGTCCTGGAGGGCGAAGATCTCGTCGACCGTTCCATCCGTGGTGAATGTCTCGGCGACCAGGCCGGTGCGCGCGTCGACCAGCCGCGCGGTGATGCGGAGCCGCTGACCGACCCGCTGGTACCCGCCAGTGACGACCCACCCAACTCCCAGGTCACGCCCCAACCGGGCGACCGCCGTTGCGTCCCGCGACGCCGGAGCGCCGTCGCCCAGCACCGACGCCACCGCTTCCCGGCCGATGACGACCATCGTGCCCAGCGACTCCAGGTCGGCCGCGACCGTCTCCGCGATCCCGTCACCGATCCAGTCGTCCGCGGCGTCCCGCGAGATATTCGCGAACCGCACCACCGCGACCGAGCGCGCCGTCCCCGGCTCGACCTCGTCCGTTTCTGCCTCGCCCGATTGACCGGCAGGTGCCGCCTGCGCGGCAGGCATGGCGGAGAACGGCGGCGGCACAGCGCGGACACCCGCAGCCGCGGCGGCCGGCAGCAGTAGAAGACACAACAGAAGCACGGACCAGCGCATGGTCATCTGAGCACGATTAGCGGGCCGCCCGGACGCTGTGGTGGTGGTGCCGCCTCCCGGCGGAATCTCGAAGACATGCAATGGAGCGGAAAGCTTCGCTGCTGGCGCGCAGCAACCGGTTCCATACGTCGGCTGCGCCGCCGTCGGGCCGGCGACGATCACCAGTAGCCCCGGTCACAGGTACGGCCGCCCCTGCGGCCGGAACCTCTAAGTGTATTACGCCGGGCTGGCTGGTGGTGTTTATCCTGGTCCATAGGAGTGCCTGAGGGCAGCGGGCCAGGGCGCGCACGTGCGCGCCCCCGCGGCGGCGGCGCGGGGCGAAGGGGTCCCCGCAAGCCGTCGCGAAG
>JADFPE010000278.1 GCA_022562495.1 Acidobacteriota bacterium | reverse complement strand
GTCATAGACTTACCGGCGTGCGTGCCCATCTGCCGGTATAAGGTGTCGTAGGCCTCGACGTTGTCCTGCCAATTGAATTCAGCGATCACCCGCTCCCTTGCGGCCCGACCCATCGCAGCTGCAGCTTCGGGGTGAGTAAACAGATGTTCGATGGCATCCGCCATCGCTTCGCTGTCTCCATTCGAAACGAGGATGCCGGTCTCATTGTGGACGACAATCTCTGGTAGACCACCCACGCGTGTAGCGACAACGGGACTTGCCATGAGTGCAGCTTCCAGTGCGACGAGGCCAAATGCTTCGTCGCGAGATGGCACGACCGTGGCATCAACAACTACGAGGCTTGGGTCGCGGCGCAGGGCTTCCCATACATCCCGGCTGGAAGGCCCATAGCCATCCGAGATCAGCTTGATTTTATATTCGGTTTTCGCCAGAAACCGGTCATCTGCCGCCCGTACCCGGTACCATTGCCACTCATGGGATTCAGCTCCCACCTGACGTGCTTGGAATGGGATTGCAGTGTAACCGCCAACGGCGCGGAAGCTGTCTGCGCTAAGAGCGGGATTGTCGTCGATGGCCTGCCCGATGTCGGCAATGGGCGTGCCCGGAGCAATGGTCCCCTCAATATCCCAGCCTCCTGTGGCCAAAGCCACCCGGTCTGATGTAGTGCTAAACGCCTCGGTCAAGATGGATACGACGATAAGCGTGAAGATCACCAGGGCGAACATGGCCAGAGTCAAGCCGGTGCGAAACTTGGCGCTCATGGGGTAGGCTACCGCGGTCACCAGAACGGGACGCAGCTTGCCGATGCCGGAAGTGAGAAAAGTGATGGCTCTCAACAGCAGGTCGGCGTTATACATAACGGTCCACACCGCCGCCGCCACCATAGCTATCCCGGAGACGAAGAACATCTCGATATCGGAATCAAGGTGACCAATGACCGGCTCCAAAGTGTCGAAGGGTAGGACCCACCATGCCAGCATCACGATGCCGATAAAGGTAAAAGCCAGTCGGTCTATCAACTCGGGGCGTGTATCGGTCCGCCCCAAGACAAGAGGGAGCGTCATAGCCGCGCCAATAAGCACCAAAGCGATGGCTATCATAGAGGAGGCCACGGTCTCAGAAACTATACCGTGGGCCAGGACAACTACCCCGCCGACGGCGGTCAGAATCCCCATAACCGGGGCCGCAGAGGGCCACCGGGTTGCCATAGACATCGTGCGACCAGGCGAGCTCGGCCCGCGGGACAATGTCGAGCTCCGTCTCGATCGGCTGGTTCGGCCGTACGAAAATCCCGGCGCCGCCTGCGGCGGCGGCCGGCGATCGTGTGACGATGCGCCTTGAACGGACGCCGGCGAAGCCCGCCCGCCTCTCCTGTCTCCTGCCTCCCGTCTCCTGTCTCCCCGGGGATGCCACGTCTCATGGGCGCGCTTGATCTGGCGGTGCTCGGGGCGTATGTCGGCGGCACGGTCTGGCTCGGCCTCGCGCTCTCCCGCGGTCAGTCCACCGTCCGGGACTACTTCACCAGCGGCCGCCGAGCGCCCTGGGGTGTGGTCATGGCCTCGATCGTTGCCACCGAGACCAGCACGGTCACCCTCGTCAGCCTGCCGGGGTTCGCCTTCGGCACCGATCTGACCTTCTTGCAGCTGGTGTTCGGCTACCTCGTCGGGCGCATCGTCGTCACGATCCTGTTTATCCCCGGCTACTTTCGCGGCGAGTACCTGACGGCGTATCAGGTGCTGGCGGAGCGCTTCGGCGGAGGCGTCGGACGGCTGGCGGCCGCGATCTTCCTGGCGACACGCAATCTGGCGGACGGGTTCCGGCTGTTCGCCACCGGACTCGTGCTCGGGGCCGTGCTGCTGACGTGGCCAGGCGCCCGTGCCACCGCGATGGCGCTGGTCCCCGGGCTCGACCCAACCACCACAGTACTGATGGTCTCGGTGATCCTGCTGGGAGGGGTCACGATCGCCTACACCTACCTCGGCGGGATGACAGCGGTGCTCTGGACCGATCTGCTGCAGCTGACCGTCTACGTGAGCGGGTCGGTGGTCGCCGCGGTAGTGTTGCTCGACCTGATACCGGGCGGCTGGAGCGAGGTCGTCGAGACCGGGTCGGCGGCCGGCCGGTTTCGCCTGTTCGACTTCACCTGGGACCTCGACCGGAGCTACACCTTCTGGTCGGGTCTGATCGGCGGCGCCTGTCTGACCGTCTCCACACACGGCACCGACCAGCTCATCGTGCAGCGCTATCTGTGCAGCCGATCACGACGCGACGCCAGCAAGGCGTTGTTGTGCAGCGGCGTGGTGGTGCTCGGGCAGTTCCTGCTGTTCCTGATCATCGGGGTGATGCTCTACGTGTACTACACGGGCTACGATCCGGAGACGCTCGCGACGCTGTCCGCCGGAGGGACGCTCCAGACCGACCGGATCTTCCCCACGTTCATCGTCACCCAGCTCCCGGCCGGTCTCCGCGGGCTGATGGTTGCATCGATATTCGCCGCGGCCATGTCCACCCTGTCCTCGTCACTGAACGCGTCGGCCTCGTGCATCGTGGCTGACTTCTACATCCCGGCCACGCGGCATCAACGGTCGGCGCATCATTATCTCGCCGTCGCTCGATGCTCCACCCTCATCTGGGGCCTTGTCCAGATCCTGGTGGCGTTCGCCGCCATCCGTCTGTCGGAACGCGTTGTCGACGAAGTGTTGGGGATCTCCTCGTTCACGAACGGGCTCATCCTCGGCATCTTTCTGCTCGGCCTCGCCGGCTATCGGCGGCACACGACGGCATACGCTGCGATCGGCGGCGGCGCGGTGGTCATGCTGGGCATCCGGTTGCTGACCGCCGTGTCCTGGCAGTGGTATGTCTTGATCGGCGCCGCCGCCACCTGCACCGCGGGCTGGGTCGTCGACCGGGTGGCGGAGACACAGGATGCCGCCTAGCGCCTCACGGTTCGCGGCAGTGGCGGATCTGCTTGGCGACGCGGTCGTTCGCCGGGTCTTTCCGTGTGCGACGATCGAAGTGGGCGGCCGCGACGACGTGTATTGGCGGCACGCCTGCGGGACACTGTCCTACGACGACGCGGCGACGCCAGCCACGCTCGACACCGTCTTCGACCTCGCCTCACTCACCAAGGTGCTGGCGACGACCACGCTGGTCATGCAGGCGGTGGACGCGGGCGCGCTCCGTCTCGATGACCCCGTCGGTCGCTGGCTCGATGAGTGGCGCGGCGAGGACCGGAGCACCGTGACGGTGGCCGACCTGCTGGAACATGCGGGCGGCCTCACGACACACCTGTCGTTCTTCCGCGACCATCAGGGGCGCGCCGAGTTCCAGCACGCCATCTGCACCTTGCCGCTCGAGTACCCGCCGCGCAGCCAGTCGGTCTACAGCGATCTCGGCTTCGTACTGCTGGCCTTCCTCGTCGCCGACGCCGCGGGAAGCCACGGCGTCGGCGGCGGTCTCGATGACCAGTTCGACCGGCTGGCGCAGCGGCTGGATCTCGGCGATCTGCGGTACCGGCCGCCGGCCGCCTGGCGGCACCGCACCGCGCCGACCGAGGTGGACCCATGGCGGGGACGGCTCCTGCGCGGCGAGGTGCACGACGAGAACGGGTGGGCACTCGGCGGTGTCGCGGGGCACACCGGGCTCTTCGGGACCGCCCCAGCGGTCGGGCGCTTTGCCCGCGCGCTCCTCGAGACGCTCGATGGCGGGGCGCGCCTCGCCACTCCGGCGACGCTCGCGCGATTCCTGCAACACAGCACTGTGCCGGGCAGCTCACGCGCCCTCGGGTGGGACACCATGCTGGTCACCTCGTCCTGCGGCCACCGGCTATCGGCAGACGCGATCGGACACACCGGGTTCACCGGCACGTCGCTGTGGGTCGACCCACAGCAGGATCTCTACGTCGTGCTGCTGACCAACCGGGTCCACCCCACCCGGCACAACGACGCGATCCTCGCGGTGCGCCCCGCCGTCCATGACGCCGTGGTCGAGGCACTAGGGGGTTAGGCCGTTATGCGACCCGACATGAGAACCTTGTGCTCGTACGGGACGGGGGGGGGACGGCCACGGCGCGCACAGCGCGCCTCGCGGGCGCGGTGCGGGGCTCTGGGGTCCCACTAGCGCCCGCGTGGGGTTCGGGGCGGCCCCCCGACTACTGATGACGCTCACGACGCTCGACTGGCTCATTCTCGCCACCTGTCTCTTCTTCCCGTTCATCGTGGCCGTTCGCGCCGCGCGACGTGCCAGTGAGAGCCTCGGGGAGTATTTTCTCGCCGGGCGCGATCTGCCCTGGTGGCTGGCCGGCACGTCGATGGTGGCGACCACGTTCGCCGCCGACACACCGCTGGCGGTGGCCGGCATCATCGCCACCGACGGCATCGCCGGGAACTGGATCTGGTGGAGCGCTGCCCTCGGCAGCATGCTCAGCGTGCTCTTCTTCGCGCGGCTCTGGCGCCGCGCCGGCATTCTGACCGACGTCGCGTTCGTCGAGCTCCGCTACGGCGGGCGGCCGGCGGCGCTGCTTCGCGGGTGTCGCGCCCTCTATCTCGGATTGCCGGTCAACTGCCTCATCATCGGCTGGGTCAACCTGGCAATGGCCAAGATCCTCAGTGTGACCCTCGGCTGGGACCAGCTGACCGCCGTCTTCGTCGGGTTGGCGCTCACCGGCGGCTATGTCTCATTGTCCGGGCTCCGGGGTGTCGTGCTGACCGACCTGGTCCAGTTCGGTCTGGCGATGGCCGGCGCGCTCGCGGTCGCCGTCTTCGCGCTGGGCGTGCCGGAGGTCGGCGGCGTGGCCGGGCTCACCGAGCACCTCCCGGAGTCGACGTTCCGCTTTCTGCCGGCCCTTGGCGGCGTGGACACCACGGTCGGAGGGACCCTGACGCTCTCGGTGACGGCGTTCATCGCCTATCTCGGTGTGCAGTGGTGGGCCAGCTGGTATCCGGGGCAGGAGCCTGGCGGCGGTGGCTATCTGGCCCAACGGATGATGTCGGCGCGCGACGAACGGCATTCCGTACTGGCCACGCTCTGGTTCACCCTGGCACACTACTGTGTCCGCCCCTGGCCCTGGATCCTGGCCGGTCTGGCGGCTCTGGTGCTCTACCCCGATATCGCCGACCGCGAGGCCGGCTACGCCATGATCATCCGCGACCATCTCCCTGCCGGGTGGCGTGGCCTGGTGCTCGGCGGGTTCATCGCGGCGTTCATGTCCACGATGTCGACCCAGCTCAACTGGGGCACGTCCTATCTCGTGCACGACGTCTATGCGCGTTTTCTGCGCCCCGGTGCCGACGATGCCCACTATGTGCGGGTCGCCCGTGTCACGACGCTGGGGGTGATGGCCGCCAGCGCCGGCGTCACACTCTATCTCGACACGGTGCGCCAGGCCTGGGAGCTCATCCTGGAATCGGGCGCCGGCATCGGGCTGGTCCTGATCCTGCGGTGGTACTGGTGGCGGGTGAATGCCTGGTCCGAGATCGCGGCCATGGTGGCGCCCGTGGTCGGCGTCATCTGGCTGTCGCTGTTCAGCTCGGTCGCGTTTCCCGAATCTCTACTCTATCTGGTCACCTGGACCACCGTCTGCTGGCTGGGGGTGACCTGGCTCACGCCGCCCGAGTCTGACCAGACACTGGTCTCCTTTTACACGCGGGTCCGCCCGGGCGGCCCCGGGTGGGCCCGCGTGGCCGCCGCCGCGGGCGCGCCGCCGCCCGAACCGATCCGGGGGCAACTCCTGGACTGGGTGGCCGGCGTGGCGCTGGTCTACGATGGGGTGGGGGCCGGGATGAAGAGAAACGCACGTGCCGCACGCCTGGCGCGCCACATGGTGGAGCGGGGCTACGGCGACCGGTTGATGTTTGGAGGCGACTCCGTC
>JADFPE010000277.1 GCA_022562495.1 Acidobacteriota bacterium | reverse complement strand
ACGTCGTGGAGGCAGAGGCCACGCCTGGCCAAGCGCCGGGCCCGTGCCAGGCAGCGCGACTCCGGAAACCGGAGGCCGTCTAGACGATCAGGCTCATGGCCGCGCAGTTTCTGCCCATGTCACCGGAGGCGCGTGTGGCAGTTTGTGGAAGCGTCGCGCGACTGATGCGCGAGAAGGGAGCAACCGGGCGGTATTTGACCGACCAGCAACGCCGCCAGACGGGATGCATCGGCGGCCGAACATGAGACGTTATCCTTGCGTGGGCCCTAAGACACAGCTTCGTAAGCAGGGTCTACTGGGTCCAGAGTAGCACCCGCTCCTGGTCGGCGTCCTGATAGTCGAGCACCAGCCCCGGGCCGTGATAGTCGATGTCCTCGAGGGTCAGATCCAGGTCGCCCACGATGTCGCCGTCCGCCTCCGAGAAATCGACTGTCGCGTTGTCACCGAACCGGAGGAGCCAGAGCGGGATCCGCACCTTCACGAGCCGTTCGTCGCTCGGGTCCCAGACCATCACGTGGAGCGACTCGGGCCGGACATCGCTTGGCCGGTCCCGACGGAGGACTTCCGCTCGGACCCTACCGTTCTCACGGGTGAGGCGAATGAGCGGCTGGTCCCCGATGAAATGCGCCCGCGCCTCCTGGAAGCTGAGCTCGGCCGTCTCGGGGGTGGCGTCCTCGATGTCCACGTTGCTCATGAAGACGTAGACTCCGAGCCCGATGAGAACGACCGTGCCGAAGACCCCCAGCGCGGCGATCGAGACGAGCGCGATGACCCACGTGCGCTTTCGGGATTTCTGGTTCGTCATGGTGTGGGTCGTCCGTGATCTCTATGGGATCGGACGGTGGCGGCCAGGGCGAAGTTCCCGCGCGAGATCCGCGGCACCAGCCGCGCGGCGCTGGAGCCGCCAGCAGCATCACGTCCGCGAGGCTGCTGGTACGCGTGCCCTATGATAGCGGTGATCTGCCATGCCGCTCCTGTTGACCGAGTCCGATGTGCGCGCGGTCCTGCCGATGGCGGACCTCATCGAGACCATGGAGCGGGTGCTCAGCCAGTTCTCCGCTGGCGAGGTGGACCAGCCGGTGCGCACCGTCATGGAGGTCGGCGCGTCGACGTCGTTCTTCGGGGTCATGCCGGCGCGCATGACCGATCCGGCGGCGCTCGGCACCAAACTCGTGGGGGTGTTTCCGGGCAATCTCGCCCATGGCGTGGCAACCCATCAGGCGACGATCGTGCTCGTCGACCCCGAGTCCGGGGTGCTGCGAGCGGTCCTCGACGGGCGCTACATCACGGAGGTGCGAACGGCGGCTGTCTCCGCCGTGTCGGTGCGGCATCTCGCGCGCGACCTGGGCCCGGTGACGGTCGGTCTGCTCGGTTCCGGTGTCCAGGCCGGCGCACACCTCACGGCGTTGCGGCATGTGTGTCGCCTCGAGTCTGTGCGGGTCTGGAGCCCCAACCCGAGCCACCGGCGACGTTTCGCCGACGAGCAGCAGGCCGAGGATCGGGTGGGGGTGCAGGCGGTCGACAGTCCGGAAACAGCGATACGCGGGGCCGGACTGGTGGTGCTGACCACCTCGGCGACCGAGCCGGTGGTCGAGGACGCGTGGGTGGGAGATGGCGTGCATGTCGTGTCGGTCGGCGCCTGCCGGCCGGATCACCGCGAGATGGCGCCGGAGCTGGTGGCTCGCGCGACGCTGTTTGTCGACTCGCGCGCCGCCGCGCTGGTCGAATCGGGGGACGTGGTGCAGGGGATCGCGGCCGGCCTGTTCGGACCGGACCAGATTCGCGCCGAGCTCGGCGAGGTGGTTCGGGGACAGGCTGCCGGTCGGTCGACACCCGGCGAGGTCACGATCTTCAAGTCGCTTGGGCTCGCGGTCGAGGACATCGCCGCTGCGCACATCGCCTACACGCGCGCCGTCGAACAGGGACTCGGCACGCAGGTCGAGATCTGACCGGGGCACATCCAAAGCCGGTAGCGAAGCTGCCAGCTCCAAGGCGAAGGCGCCCCGGGTCGGTAGGCATGGGCGCCCCGGCGCGCACGTGCGCGCCTCGCGGCGCGGCGCGGGGCTCGGGGGTCCCCGCGAGCGACCGCGTGGGGTTCGGGGCAACGCCCCGACTGAAAATGATCCACCGCATTCGGACCATCGACGCACATGCGGCGGGCGAGCCGCTCCGGCTGGTCACCAGCGGGTTCCCGACCCCGGTTGGCGAGACGATGCTCGAGAAGCGCGAGTGGGTGCGGGATCACTGCGACGCCCTCCGACGGGCGCTGATGCACGAGCCCCGAGGGCACGCCGATATGTATGGCGCGGTGCTGACCGAGCCGTGCGCGGAGGCGGCCCACGCCGGCGTGCTGTTCATGCACAACGAGGGGTACAGCACCATGTGTGGTCACGGGGTGATTGCCGTCTGCACGATCGCCCTGGAACGGGGGCTGATCAGCGTCGCGGGCGACTCCCCCGCGATCGTGCTCGAGTCGCCGGCCGGGCTCGTGCGCGCCCGCGTCACCCGCACGCCATCCATCGGACGACCGTCTGGGGTGACCGGGACGCGAGTCTCCGGTGTGGCGTTCGAGAACGTGCCGTCGTTCGTGCTCCGCGCCGGGCTGCCGATCTCGATCGGCGACCGCGTCATCCCCGTGGACGTCGCCTTCGGCGGCGCCTTCTATGCCATCGTCGACAGTGAGGCGGTGGGGATACCGCTCCGGCGCGAGGCGCTGGGCCGGCTCCGGCGCGCCGGCATGGAGATCGCGCGCGCCGTGGAGGCGGTGGTGCGCGTGGTGCACCCCACCGAACCGGGGATCAGCGGTGTCTACGGAACGGTGTTCACCGGTGCGGCAGAGCACGCGGAGGCCGACCTGCGCAACGTCACCGTGTTCGCTGGTGAGCAGGTCGACCGGTCACCGTGCGGCACCGGCACCGCCGCGGTGATGGCGGTGCTCGACGCCATGGGGCTGCTGGCGTCTGACCATCGCTTCGTGCACGAGAGCATCGTCGGCACGCTCTTTCGCGGTACCGTGCGCCGCCGAACAATCGTCGGCGACCACGAGGCGATCGTCCCGGAGATCGAGGGATCGGCCTGGATCACCGGCGAGCACACGTTCCTGATCGACGACGACGACCCGCTCAAGGAGGGGTTCTTGCTATAGCTCTAGGAGGCAGGAGACCGGAGTGCTGGAGATTAGCCGGAGGCCGGGCAGTGGGATTCCCATTGCCCGGCCTCTTTCATATACGTGAGCTGTGGCGAACAGAGAGCGCAGATATGAGGCTGACTGAAACAGCAGATGGCGAAGCCCTCCAGATTCTCCTGTCTCCTGTCTCCTGAGAGCGCTTCACCATCCTATTGCAAGCCCGTCCTTTCGGGGGTCGGAGCCGCCCATCAGCACACCCGAGTCGGGGTCGACCAACACCCCCTGGAACCCGCCGAAGCCGAGACCGTCGACCAGGCGGTGCCCCCGACGCCTCAGGTCGTCGCCCGTCGCGGCCGCGATGCCGTGTTCGAGGCCGACACCGGCCGGGTCGTATCGCGCCCGCGGCGCCTCGCCCGCCTGTTGGATGTTCATGCCGAAGCATGTCAGGTTGAACAGCACCTGCAGATGACCCTGCGGCTGCATGTCCCCACCCATGACCCCATACGCCAGCCACGGCCGTCCACCCCGAAACGCCATCGCCGGCGCGAGGGTGTGCACCGGCCGCTTGTGCGGCGCCAGGTGATTGGGGTGCGCCGGGTCGGTGACGAAGAGACTGCCGCGGTTGTGCAGCACGATGCCGGTGTCGCCGGCCACGATGCCGGCGCCGAAGCCGGCATACAGCGACTGGATCAGCGAAACCAGGTTGCCCCGGTCGTCGGCGGCCGCCAGACACACCGTGTCGCCTGCGCCCCGTCGGGCACTCGACGGGCGGGCGCCTGGGTCGTGGTCCGTCCCGACACGACCCGGTGCGTGCGCACCGGCGCGGTCACGCCGGATGTCACGTCTCCGGTCCCTGGCGTAGTCGGGAGAGAGCAGTCGTCGCAGCGTCGTGTCGGGGACCGCGGCCGGGTCGGCCAGATATGCGTCCCGGTCGGCGAACGCGATGGCGAGCGCTTCGAGCACCACGTGGAGGTAGTCGGCCGAGTTGTGACCCAACCGGCCCAGGTCGTCGTCGACCAGGATGTTCAGTGCCTCGAGCGCGACGAATCCCTGCGTGTTCGGTGGGAGCTCGAGCAGCTCGACGTCGGCGTAGGTCGCGCGGATCGGGTCGACCCACTCGGAGCGATGGTCACGGAGGTCCGCCGCGGTGAGCCAGCCGCCGCGCCGCTCGGCGTCACGCGCGATGGTGCGGCCGAGGTTGCCACGATACAACGCGTCACGCCCTTCGGCCGCGATCACCTCCAGCGTCGCCGCCAGCGCCGGACAGGTGAAGACCTCGCCCGGCAGGGGCGCACGCCCCCGGGGCAGGAACGTCGCCGCCGCCGCCGGGTCGGCCGCCAGTGTCGGGGCCGCCTCGCGCCACTGTCGCGCCACGACCTCGGCGACCGGAAACCCGTCACGCGCACAGGCGATGGCCGGCGCGAGCGCCTGTCGCAGGGAGAGCGTGCCGTGCTCGGCGAGCAGCAGCGACCAGCCGTCCACCGCACCCGGCACGGTCACCGACAACACGCCCTGGTCCGGCATCGCTGTGTGCCCGAGCGCGCGCAACTGGTCGAGGCTCGCCGCGTGGGGTGAGCGCCCGCTGGCGTTCAACCCGCGTGTGCGGCCGGTCGCGCCGTCGTGCACGATCGCGAACAGATCGCCGCCGACCCCGGTCATCGTCGGTTCGACCACCGACAGGACCGCCGCCGCCGTCACCACCGCGTCAACCGCGTTCCCGCCGTGCCTGAACACCTCGAACCCGGCGGCCGAGGCCAACGGCTGGCTGGTGGCGATCAGGCCCGTCCGGCCGAGGGCCACCGAGCGAGAGCCGCGCGACGTCGTGGTGGGCGCACCTGGCGGTCGAGCCCTCATCGGGCCACTCGCGCTGCGGCCAGAAACAGGTCGAGCCGGCGTCCGTGCTCGTCGAGAATCGGATGGGCCCAGGTGTCGACGAGCATCCGGTGCACCCGCCGGTGATACCAGGTCATCCCGTCGATGCCGGTGGTGAACGCGTCTGCGAACGCTCGGCCTCGTGTCTCGAAACCGGTGGCCATGTTGGACAGGTTGTGGATCTTGTCGGCTGACGCCACCGCGCGCGCCTCCTCGCGCGGGCTTCGGCGCAGATGCTCGATATAGGTCTCTTTCCGCGCGCGCCATGGGACGGTCTTCGGCGGCTCGGTCACGTCGTGGACGATCGCCAGCACCCGCTCACCGAACCGTTCCCGGATGACGTCGCGCTCGAGTGTCGTGTCTTCCAGCGCGTCGTGGAGGATCGCGGCGACGACAGCATCCTCTCCAAACCCGAAGTCTCCGACGATCATCGCCACCGAGAGCACGTGCGTCGCCTCGAAGCCGCGTCCGGCCTTGCGCCGCCCGAGACCGTGAGCCTCGAGCATCGTGGTGATCGCCAGCTCGACGCGTGGGGAGAACATGCCCTTCAGGCAGCACGCTGTGGACGGACCGAACCTTTCACTCCTGTCCGGCGTCTATCTCAAGGAGGCCGCGTAGACATCTCCTCAGGGTGACAGCTTCACGTGTGACATACGTTGTCATGACACGCGGAGATGTCTAGCCCGCGCGTCGCGCGGCTGTCAGCAACGCGGCTGCTTGCGAGGCTGCGCAGTCGTCGCTCGTCGGTGTGAGGCGCAGATTCGTAGTCGACCGGCACCGGCCGGGCGAAAGGAGGTGAGAGGCATGTGGGAGTTCGATTTTTCCAGCAACGGTGAGTGGGTCGTCGGTGTGCTGCTGGCTGTCAGCGTCATCGTCGCCATGATCGCGTAAGAGCGGA
>JADFPE010000037.1 GCA_022562495.1 Acidobacteriota bacterium | reverse complement strand
CAAGCAGATCTGCAACCACCCGTCCCAGTGGCTCGGCGATGGCATCTACGCGGCCGCGGACAGCGGCAAGCTGATGCGGCTCGGTGAGCTCGGCGAGTCCATCGCCTCGCGCCAGGACAAAGTGCTGGTGTTCACACAGTTCCGCGAGATGACGGCGCCGCTGTCTCGCTTTCTGGCCGAGGTCTTCGGTCGCACCGGCCTCGTGCTCCACGGTGGCACACCGGTCAAGAAACGCCAGGGTCTGGTCCAGAGCTTTCAGGAGGACGATCGGGTGCCGTTCATGGTGCTGTCGCTCAAGGCGGGGGGCACCGGGCTCAACCTGACCGCAGCGTCCCATGTCATCCACTTCGACCGGTGGTGGAACCCGGCGGTCGAGAACCAGGCCACGGACCGCGCCTTTCGCATCGGCCAGAAGAAGAACGTGCTCGTCCACAAGTTCGTCTGCCGGGGCACGGTGGAGGAGCGTATCGACGAGCTCATCGCAGGCAAGCAGAAGCTCTCCGACGAGATCCTGTCCGGTGGTGCAGAGCCGGCCTTGACGGAGATGAGCAATGCGGAGCTGATCTCGATGGTGTCGCTCGACATGCAGAGCGCGGTCGAGGACTAATCTGAGGTGTATGACGATATGAGCTATTACGACTACGGATGGCGACCCTATGTGCCGGTGGCGACGCGTCGCCGGCGCGCCGCACAGAAGATTGCGACACTCCAGAGGTCTGGGCGTGCGATCAGTCCTGTCGACATCGACGGCCGCACGATCGCCAGGACGTTCTGGGGAGAGTCGTGGTGCAGGAACCTGGAGGCGTATAGCGACTACGCCAATCGCCTGCCTCGGGGCCGCACCTATGTGCGCAACGGCTCGGTCCTCGATCTGCAGATCGAACACGGGCGGGTCCGGGCGCTCGTCAGCGGCTCGAGCCTCTACGATGTCGAGATCGAGATCAGGCCACTGGCGCGCAAGAGGTGGAAAGTGATCAAGTCGCAGTGTGCCGGCAAGATCGACTCGATGGTCGAGCTGCTGCAGGGGTCGATCTCGCGCGGGGTGATGGAGGTCGTGACCCGCAAAGGCGAAGGGCTCTTTCCTGCGCCACAGGAGATTTCCCTGCGCTGCTCGTGCCCAGACTGGGCGACCATGTGCAAGCACGTGGCGGCAGTGCTGTACGGCGTCGGTGCGCGCCTCGATCATGAGCCCGAGATGCTGTTCACATTGCGGGGCGTCGAGCCCACCGAGCTGATCGCTGCCGCGGTCACGCATGTGCCGACGACGAGGAAGAGCGGACGGCGACGGCTCTTGAAGACAGATGACATGTCATCCGTCTTCGGCATCGAGCTGGACACGGGGGCTGCTTCGACAGGCGACAAAGCCCCCCAGCGCACGCGACGGCGCAAGAAGACCGCCACCAAGAAGGCGACCACGACCCGGGCGGCGGCGGCGCGCAAGAAGGCGGGAGCTCGTAGCAAGGCGACACAGCAGACACCGGCATCTCGCAGCAAGGCGGCACAGAAGAGCGCATCCGCCAGATCGACAAACAAGAAGAAGTCCTCGTCGAAGAGAACACAGGCCGTCGCCGCCAAGACGACGGCAAAGACATCGGGCACGGGCAAGCTCAGCGCGAGACGGAAGACAGTCTGGCACGCTGCCGCCAGGAAGCCCAAAAAAACAACGTCCTAGCAGCGGCTGGCACGACCGGTGTTCCGTATCAGACGCTCATCCACCTCATGCTGTGCGGGAATGTGCGATCAGCCGTGAGACACTGTCGATTCTGTGGCGCCAGACCCGGAGGTCGACGATAATCTGCGAACGGAAACCACGTCCGTCGGGTGTCGCTCGCCGGGAGCGTTCGTGCCGGACTCCTGGGACACGGGAACATCCCGACCGCGACCTCCTATCCCGACTGGACGTCTCTCACGCTGCGTCCCCGCCCGCGCACTGCGGCGCTCCTGCGTGAGCTCGTCGGCCGGTGAGGCCACGGGTCGCGTGCCGGCCCGTGACATGCCCGCGATTCCCACATACACTGGACGTACTGACTGCTATGATCTGGCGGCGCGGAAACCAGGCGGGGCAGGACCCCGTGTGACTTGCAAGCACAGGCATCGACCATACCGGTACAGCGGTACGGCCACACGGCCGTGGGCTGGTGGACACCCGATGGCGGAGGTGCGCCCGAATTCGGCGAGGAAGCGCTCACGAGAGCGGTCCATCACGTGGCCACGCCAGTGCGGTTGGTCGAGGTGGACGGACAGATCGGTGTGGCGCACGGAGGCACCGCCACGCTAGAGTCCGATCGTGTGGCCGCGAAGGGCGCGCAGCGGCTCGTCGGTTACGCGCCGGTGCTCCGACCCGAACAACTCGGCGATCCCGAATTCCGTGCGAGCCACGGGCTGACCTATCCGTACGTGGTCGGGGCGATGGCCAACGGCGTCGGATCCGAGGAGATCGTGGAGGCCATGGCCCGGGCGGGAATGGTCGGTTTCTTCGGTGCCGCCGGCCTGTCGACACAACGCATCGAGCTGGCCATCGAGCGCATCCAGCGCAATGTGGGTGACCGGCCCTACGGCTTCAATCTGATTCACGCCCCGACCGAACCACAGAGCGAAGCCGAGGTCGTCGAGCTCTACCTTCGTCGGAACGTTCGGCTGGTCAGTGCGGCCGCGTACATCGAGCTGACGCTCCCCCTGATCCGCTACCGCGTGGCCGGCATCTTTCGTGACTCAGATGGCACCGTCATCACACCGAACAAGGTCATCGCCAAGGTGTCGCGGGTCGAGGTGGCCCGCAAGTTCTTCAGCCCGCCCCCGGCGGGGATGCTGAGGACCCTGGTTGACGCCGGATTCATCACACAGCGCCAGGCGGCGATGGCGGCCGAGATCCCCGTGGCGGAGGACCTGACCGCCGAGGCAGATTCCGGCGGGCACACCGACAACCAGCCGGCGATCTCGCTGGTGCCGACCATGCTGGCCGTGGCTGACGACATGCAGGGCACCCATGGCTATCGGACCGCGTTGCGGCTCGGTGCCGCCGGCGGGATCGCCACCCCGGAGGCGACGGCGGCCGCCTTCGCCATGGGAGCAGCCTACGTCCTGACCGGGACCATCAATCAAGCCTGCGTGGAGGCGGGCACCTCGCAGGCGGTGCGCGAGATGCTCGCCCGCTCGAGCCAGGCCGACGTGACCATGGCCCCGGCCGCGGACATGTTCGAGATGGGCGTGCAGGTCCAGGTCCTCAAGTGGGGTACGATGTTTGCGGTTCGAGCCCGCAACCTGTACCGTTTATACCGTGCCCACGTGTCGCTGGACGAGATTCCCGCCGCGTCACGGTTGATTCTGGAGCGGGATTACTTCCGGTCGACATTGGCCGAGGCGTGGACGAAGACGCAGGACTACTTTGCCGTCCGCGACCCGGAGCAGGTCGCCCGCGCAGAGAGCGATCCGAAGCACCGCATGGCGCTGGTCTTCCGATCGTATCTCGGACAGGCGTCCCGCTGGGCGAACTCCGGCGAGGCATCGCGCAAGGGCGACTACCAGATCTGGTGCGGCCCGGCGATGGGGGCGTTCAACGAGTGGGCTCGAGGGTCGTTCCTCGAGTCTCCGGAGCGCCGTGACGTGGTGACGCTGGGCATGAACCTGCTCGTGGGCGCAGCGGCGCTCATGCGGGCGGGGTGGCTGCGGGCGCAGGGTGTGCCGTTGCCGCGAGCGGCACGGCGGTTCGGGCCACACGACCGGGCGGCACTTGCCGCCCTTGTTGCCTGCGAATGAGGAAGGCGGCAGTTGGCATCATCGGGACACAGCGGAACGGCCAGGCAGACCCCCATCGCCATCATCGGCATGGGGTGCCTGTTTCCCGGTGCACACGGGCTAAAGGCTTACTGGCGCCTGCTCCGCACGTCGGGTGACGGCGTCACCGATGTTCCGAACACCCACTGGTCGCTTGACGACTACTTCGACCCCGACCCCGGCCACGCCGACCTGACCTACTGCCGCCGCGGCGCGTTTCTCTCGCCGACCGATTTCGATCCGACCGAGTTCGGCATCCCCCCCACCGCGCTGGAGGCCACCGATACGGCGCAGCTCTTGGGGCTGGTCGTGGCCAAGGCCGCGCTGGAAGACGCGGGGTACGGCGGCGACCGCGACTTCGACCGAGCGCGGACCAGTGTCGTGCTCGGCGTGACGGGGACGCAGGAACTGGTCATCCCGCTGGGTGCCCGGCTGGGGCATCCGATGTGGCGCAGGGCAATGCGCGAGGCCGGTGTCTCCGAGAACGTCGTGGAGACGGTGATCGGCACGATGGCCGATACCTACGTACCCTGGCAAGAGAACTCCTTCCCCGGTCTGCTCGGGAACGTGGTGGCCGGGCGCATCGCCAACCGACTCGATCTCAGGGGCACGAACTGCGTCGTGGATGCAGCGTGCGCGAGCTCGCTCAGTGCCGTCCACCTGGCCATGCTCGAGCTGATGAGCGGCCGGACCGACATGGCCGTCTCCGGCGGCGTCGATGCACTGAACGACATCTTCATGTTCATGTGCTTCAGCAAGACGCAGGCGCTCTCGCCGACGGGCGACGCCAGGCCCTTCGCCAAGGACGCCGATGGCACCGTGATCGGCGAGGGTGTAGGCATGGTCGTGCTGAAGCGTCTGGAGGATGCCGAGCGCGACGGCGACCGCATCTACGCGGTGATTCGCGGGATCGGCACCTCGAGCGACGGTCGCTCGCAGAGTATCTACGCACCCCGCGCGGCCGGGCAGACCGAGGCCCTCCGCGACGCCTATGAAGTGAGCGGCATCGACCCGGCCACAGTGCAACTGGTCGAGGCCCACGGGACCGGAACGACGGTCGGAGACGCCGTCGAGTTCGACGCGCTCAAGACCGTGTACTCCGCGGCGAAGTCAGACGGGACGTGGTGCGCGCTCGGCTCGGTCAAGTCGCAGGTCGGACACACCAAGGCCGCCGCCGGCGCTGCGGGACTGATCAAAGCGGCGCTGGCCCTGCACCACAAGGTGCTGCCGGCGACGATCAAGGTCAGCGAGCCCAATCCCAACCTCGACATCGACGCCAGCCCGTTCTACCTCAACACAGAGACCCGGCCGTGGCTCAGAGCACACAACCAGCCCCGTCGATCGGGCGTCAGTGCGTTCGGCTTCGGCGGGAGTAATTTCCATGCCGTGCTCGAGGAGCACACCGGCGCCCACGATGACGCGGCCTGGGACGGCTCAACACAGCTCGTCGCGCTGTCCGCCGATACCAGCGAGCAATTGCACGACCGGCTAGAGCAGTGGCGCGCGTTCATCGATGAGGCACCCACACCCGACCGATTGGCGTTCCGTGCCCTGGACACCCGGCGCACGTTCTCGCCCGGGCACGCGTTCCGCCTCGTGCTCGTCATCGAATCCGATGCGGACCCGGCCACGCTCTGCGCGAACGCGACCGAGGCGATGGCGGCAGAGAAACACGAGCAGTCGTGGAGCCTGCCGAATCTGTTTTTTGGCGGCCCGCGGCGGCCCGGCCGGATCGCGTTCCTGTTCCCGGGTCAGGGCAGCCAGTACGTGGGCATGGGACGGGACCTGACGTGCGTCTTCCCGGAGGCGCGTGAGGCCATCGCCCAGGCGGACGCCGACGCAACATCCACGTCTCCGGAGCGTCTGAGCGATTGCATCTTCCCGCATCCGGTGTTTGACGCGCGCGCCCGCTCCGAACAGCAGGCAGCGCTCACCCGGACTGATGTCGCCCAACCGGCGCTCGGGGCGGTCAGTCTGGCGATGTTGCGGGTCCTGCAGCGCTTCGGTGTCCGCCCCGACTGCACGGCCGGCCACAGCTACGGCGAGCTCGTCGCCCTGCGTGCCGCCGATCGTCTCGATGACGATGGCCTGCGGCGACTCTCTGAGCTGCGCGGCCGAGTGATGGCCGAGGGCACGGGTGACCGCGGCACGATGGTCGCGGTGCAGGCGCCGCTGGCCGACCTGGACCGCATGCTCGCCGACGAAGGCATCGATGCCGTGCTGGCCAATCGCAACAGCCCGTTGCAGGGTGCGCTGTCGGGCACGCGCGACGCCATCGACCGTGCGGTGCAGGCGTGCGCGGCGCGCGGCTGGCGGACCACACCGTTGCAGGTCGCTGCGGCGTTCCACAGCACCCTGATGGTCGACGCCGGACAACGCTTCCGGGAAGGACTCGACGACATCGCGTTCTCCGGCGGGTCGCGGCCCGTCTACGCCAACTGCACGGCGGAACCGTACGCTGAGGACACCGACACGGTGCGCGACACGCTGGCACGTCAGTTGGTCAGCCCGGTCAACTTCGTCACCGAGATCGAGAATCTGCATGCCGCCGGTGTGCGCACATTCGTGGAGGTCGGCCCCCGCAACGTCCTGACCGGTCTGGTTCGAGCGACGCTCGGCGACCAGCCGCACGACGTCATGGCGCTGGACGCGACGTGCGGACGGGGATCCGGCATGACCGACTTGGCCTGTGTGTTGGCGAGACTGAGCGCGCTGGGTCATCCCGTTGACCTCTCGGCCTGGGACCCGAACTGCCCTGAGCCCCGTCGACCGAAGATGGTGATTCCGCTGCTGGGGGTGAACTATCGATCACCAAAGAAAACGGCACCCGCGGCAGCCCACACACCGACCGTGTCGAAGACTGATGGAAACCCTGAGGTGAGTAGGAACGCCACGAACAACGGCCATGCATCCCGAGACACCGCGCACGAACCCACGGTGCCGACACGCGACCCACAGCTCGTACCGCCGCCGTCCGTGCCCGCGGTCGCGCCGAGCCCGGTGCCGCAGCAGGACGCGTCGACCCATCTGCCCGGTGTCCTGCGGGTCGTGCAGGAAGGGCTGCGAGCGATGCAAGCCCTCCAGCAACAGACCGCCGAGGTGCATCTGCGATTCCTCGAAGGGCAGGAGCTGGCGCACAAGACCTTTCAGATGGTCATGGAGAGCCAGCAACGGCTCGTCGCGGGCAGCCTGGGCCTGGCGGTCGCCGACCCTCCGACGATGACGACCGGCGTGGGCGCGCCCCTCGCCGCGCAACACCCGGTAACTGCGTCGCCGGCGACACCTCCGGACCCCGTTGCGGGACCCGCCGCACCTGTCGTGTCCCCCGATTCCGTGGCCGCGCCCACCACTCCGCCGGACGACGTCCCGCTGGCGCCGGCGGTGGCACCCGCAGTCGTCACTGAAGCAGCGGCCGCCGCCGGCGGCGGCGCGACGGTCGCTGAAGACACGCTGCTGGAGGTCGTGGCGGAGCTGACCGGCTACCCGATCGAAATGCTGGACCTCGACATGGACCTCGAGGCCGACCTCGGCATCGACTCCATCAAGCGTCTCGAGATTCTGGCCGGGGTGCAGACCCGCCTGCCCGAGATGCCGGCGGTCGACTCCACGTATGTCGGCAGCCTGCGAACGCTGCGCAGCATCATCGACTACATGAGGACGACCGACGGCCCGACGGACGCACCCGATCCCACACCGCCGGCGCCCGTCGAAGCACCGACGTGCGCAGAGAATGCACCGTGCCGTGCCGAGCAACGTCTGCCGCGTCGGGACCAACGAGACCCGCAGTTCACACCGCTCGACCGACGCGTGTTGCGAGCGGTCGAATTGCCGGCTGTCTCCCCTGGAGGTCCGGTCGCCCTCGGCGCCGGCCGCGAGGTGTGGATCGTCGACGACGGCACCAGACTGCCACAGGCGTTGTGCGATCTGTTCGCCACCGAGGGCCGGACCGCCCGCGTGGTACGCGCCGATATCGCGACCGAGAGCAACGGCATCGCGGGCCTCGCGCGCATCGGTGGGCTCATCGTGCTCGCGCCTCCCGACCCGACGGCCGACCCGATCTGGAGTGAAGCATCCGAGCACCGGCTCAAGGACGCCTTTGCGCTGACCAAGCGGGTCGGCCCGATGTTGCGAGAAGCGGCAGCCGGCGGCGGCGCACTGTTCGTCACCGTCTCCCGCATGGACGGCGCGTTCGGCTTGACCGGCGGTACGTTCGATGCCGTGCAAGGCGGTCTGTCCGGACTGACGAAAACCGTCGCACGGGAATGGCCGGCGCTGCGATGCAAGGCCCTGGACGTAGCCGCATCCTGGAGCGACAGCGACCAGATTGCCGCCGCGATCGCAGCCGAGTTGACTGCCGACGGTCCCATCGAAGTCGGGCTGGACGGGCATGTTCGTCGCGGTCTCCAGACGGTGCCGACCGCGATCACGAACGGGCGTTCACGACTCAGCCACGGCGAGGTGGTGGTCCTCACCGGCGGGGCACGCGGCGTGACGGCCGAGGTCGCCTGCGCGCTCGCGACCGAGAGCAAACCGACACTCGTGCTGCTGGGTCGATCCCCCGCGCCGGAGCCGGAACCGACCTGGCTGGTCGGCGTGACCGGTGAGGCAGACATGAAGCGCGCCCTGCTCGAGCACGGGTTCGAGGGGCGCGGCACGCCGACGCCGACCGACCTGGAAGCCGCCTATCGACGGCACGTCGCCAATCGGGAGGTCACCGACACGATCGCACGCATCAATCGCGCCGGGGCGCGCGCGGTGTATCGCTCGGTAGACGTGCGCAACGGTGCGGCCGTTGCCGCTGCGTTCGACGAGATTCACGCCAGCTTCGGTCCGGTCCGTGGCCTGATCCACGCCGCGGGTGTCCTCGAGGATCGCTGGATCGACGACAAAACGGTGGACCAGTTCGAGCGCGTCTTCGATACGAAGGTGACGGGCTTGCGACACCTGCTCAAAGCGGTCGCGCCCGACGAGCTTGGGTTCCTCGCCCTGTTCTCTTCGGTCACCGGACGCTTTGGCCGGCAGGGCCAGGTCGACTACGCCATGGCCAACGAGGTGCTCAACAAGGTGGCCCATCGACAGGCCGCGTTGCGTCCGTCGTGCCGCGTGGTGTCGATCGACTGGGGGCCGTGGGACGGCGGCATGGTCACCCCCGCGCTCAAGCGAGAGTTCGCCCGTGCGGGAATCGGAGTGATTCCGCTCGAAGCGGGCGCCCGCAGCCTGATCGACGAGCTGGCATGTGGCGATTCAGGCGCGACCGAGATCGTGATCGGCGATGCCCTTCCGGAGTCGCCGGCGGGCGGTCTCGATCAGCACGCGCCAGCCGCGTCGGCCACGCAACCGGTTCTGTTCCCGGCGTTTGAACGT
Organism: Acidobacteriota bacterium; assembly: GCA_022562495.1. Classification (GTDB taxonomy): domain Bacteria; phylum Acidobacteriota; class Vicinamibacteria; order Vicinamibacterales; family UBA8438; genus NP936. The sequence goes on along the minus strand of JADFPE010000037.1, from coordinate 16,563 downwards.
CGACTGGACCTCGACCGGCACCCGTTTCTTCGGTCGCACGTGATCGGCGGGTATCCCGTGCTTCCCGTGGCCGTCATGCAGGAGTGGCTCGGTCACGCGGCGTTGCACCTCAACCCCGGGTTGCTCTTGCTCGGATTCGACGAGTTCCGCGTGTGCAAGGGCGTGATTCTGAACAACGACCCGTGCGACCTGCGGGCCGTCGCGTCCAAGATTCGGCGCAGCGGCGACGTCTTCGAGGTCGACGTCGAACTGCGAAGCGGTCTGGACAACAACGAGATCGTTCACGCGCGGGCCCGCGCGATCCTGGCGACCACACTGCCGACGCCACCAGACTATTCGCGTCCCGCCCACCTCGACGAGCACACCTACGGACGCAGTATCGATGCTGCATACCGCGACGTGCTCTTCCACGGCCCGCACTTTCACGGCATCGAGCGCATCGATGGGTACTCGTCGCAGGGCATCGTTGCCCACGTGCGGTCGGCCCCGGCCCCGGCGGACTGGATGGACGACCCGTTACGCAGCGCGTGGCTGGGCGACCCGCTCGTCGTCGATGCCGGGCTCCAATTGGGCATCCTCTGGTGTCACGAGGAACTCGGCTCCCTGTCACTTCCGACCTGCGGGGCTCGCTACCGGCAGTACACCGCAACGTTCCCCACCCATGGCGTGCTTGCAGCCCTGGAGGTCCGGGAACGGAGCCCTCACCGCATGACCGCGAACATCACGTTCCTCGACGCCAGCGGGACCGTGGTCGCCCAGATGGAGGGGTACGCGTGGACCGTGGACCCCTCCTTGCGCGAGGCGTTCGGCCACGAGCACCTTCACGCCGCTCGGTCGTGAACGGGGATACGACCTAGGTGACCGGCTCATCGCCGATCGCAGTGGTCGGGCTCGGCGGACTGTTTCCGCAAGCCCCTGATCTCGACACCTTCCAGCGCAACATCCAGGCCAGGCTCGATGCGTCGCGGACAGTCCCGCCCGGACGGTGGGTGCTCGACCCGCCAGGCGCATACGATCCTGTTCTTACCCTGGACAAGGTCTACTCGACGCGCGCCTGCTTCGTGGAAGGCTTCACGTTCGACCCGGCCGGCCTGCAGCTGGACGCAGACACGCTGCGCGGGCTGGACCCGCTGTACGAGATGGTCCTGCACGTCGGCCGCCAGGCCTTCGATGACGCGGTGACCGGCACGCTGGATCGCCGGCGCGTCGGCGTGACACTGGCGGCGATCGCCTTGCCGACCGACGGGTCGTCCACCATCACCCGCGAGGTGCTGGGCCGGGCGTTCGAAGACGCACTGCTCGGGACCACGGGCGCAGTGACACAGCGCGTCGTGACACTGTCGTCGCCGCTCAATGCACGCGTGACGGCGCGGCCTGCCAGCCTGCTGGCCCAGGCGTTGGGGCTGGGCGGCGGCAGCTGCACGCTCGATGCCGCGTGCGCGTCAAGCCTGTGTGCAGTGAAGCTCGCCTGTGATGAACTGCGGGCCGGCCGCACCGACGCCATGCTCGCCGGCGGGGTGTCTCGACCCGACAGTCTCTACACGCAGATGGGTTTCTGCCAGTTGCGGGCACTCTCGCCCTCGGGCGTGTGCCGGCCGTTCGACGCCGACGCCGACGGACTCGTGGTCGGCGAGGGTGCGGGCATCGTGGTGCTGAAGCGTCTGGACGACGCACGTCATGACGGTGACAACATCTACGGTGTGATTCGCGGCATCGGCCTGTCCAACGACATCGCAGGGAGCCTGCTGGCGGCAGATTCCGAAGGCCAGCTACGAGCCATGCGCGAGGCCTACCGCCAGGCCGGGTGGGCGCCCGAGGATGTCGATCTCATCGAATGCCACGGAACCGGCACGCCGCTCGGCGATGCCGTCGAGCTCGAGAGCCTGCACGCGTTGTGGAGCGACGCGCACTGGCGTCCGGGCCAGTGCGCCCTCGGGTCGGTGAAGTCCAACATCGGACACCTGCTGACGGCCGCCGGAGCGGCCGGGTTGATCAAGACGCTGCTGGCCCTTCGGGACACACAGTTGCCGCCGTCGGCCAACTTCGACGCGGCACCGACCGGCGCCGACCTGGACCGGGGTCCGTTCCGCATCCAGACCGACGTGCGGCCGTGGGTGCGTCGCGACGCGAACACACCGCGCCGCGCGGCCGTCAGTGGTTTCGGCTTCGGCGGCATCAACGCGCACCTCCTGGTGGAGGAAGCGCAGTGGGACACGCGCCGACCGTCACCACAGCGCTGGCCCACCACGGCACAGACGGGGAACACGACGTCCTCCCTGGGAGTCGCGCACGACACTCACGATGTGGCCCCGCCGGTCGCCATTGTGGGCATGGACGCGCACTTCGGTCGCCTCGACTCGCTCCGGGCGTTCCAGGAAGCGGTGCTCCGAGGCGACTCGGCGATTGCTCCGCTGCCGGAGACGCGCTGGCGAGGGTGCGACGACGTCGCACGTGCCATCTGGGGTGATCGACGACCACCCGGTGCGTACATCGAGGCGGCAGCCGTCGCGGTCGGCGCGTTCCGTCTGCCGCCGAACGAGATTCCCGAGACCCTCCCGCAGCAGCTGCTCATGCTCGAGTCGGTCGCCCGGGCGCTGACGGACGCCGGCATGCCTGCAGAGGACGCGGCCCCACGGACGGGCGTCATCATCGGCATGGGCCTCGACCTCAACACCACCAACTTCCATCATCGCTGGACCGTGCTCGGGCAGGCCCGGCAGTGGGCCCAGTCGCTGGGGCTGCACCTCGACGACCAGCAGCTCGACGAGTGGATCGCCTTACTTCGGGAGGCGTCCGGCCCGGCGCTGACACCTGGACGCGTACTCGGCGCACTGGGCAGTATCATCGCCAGCCGCATCGCCCGAGAGTTTGCGTTCGGCGGCCCGAGCTTCGCGATCTCGGCCGAGGAAGCCTCTGGCATCCGCGCCCTGGACGTCGGCCTCCGGGCGTTGCAACAACATGAGATGGACGCGGTCGTCGTCGGCGCAATCGATCTGCCCGGTGACGTGCGTGCGATGCTGGCCACGCACATGGTCCGGCCGTACTCACAGCGCGGCGAGGTGCGGCCGTTCGACGTGGCCGCGGACGGCACCCTCGTCGGCGAGGGCGCCGCGACGCTCGTGCTCAAGCGGCTCCCAGACGCCCTCGCCTCGGGAGACAGGATCTATGCCGTCATCCGCGGCCTCGGGGTCGCCGGGGGGGCGACCCCGACCCCCGACGCCGAGACCTACGAACGCGCACTCGAACGCGCCTACGCGGACGCGACCCTTGCGCCGGGACGCGTGAGCTACCTGGAAACACACGGCAGCGGTATCCCCCGCGAGGACCGCGTCGAGGCCGAGGCGCTGGCAGCGTTTTTCGGCCACGCCGACCGCGCGTCTTGCGCGATCGGCTCGGCCAAACCGACCATCGGCCACACCGGTGCGGCCGCCGGGCTCGCATCCGTGGTCAAGACCGCCATCTGCCTGTACCAAGAAATACTCCCGCCGCTCGGCGGATTCGAGCGGCCGAGCACACCGGACGCATGGAGCGATGGTCCGTTTCACATGCCGCACCGTCCTCTGGCGTGGCTGCGGGACCGTGCCGATGGGCCCCGCTGTGCGGGCGTCAGCGTGATGACGTTCGACGGCGGATGCGCCCACGTCGTGCTCGAGGGGATAGACCGCCAGTCCGACGCGCATGCCGCCGAGCGTTGCCAACCGTTGGGCAGTAGAGGTCATGCGCTTTTCGGCGTATGCGGCAGCGACGCGTCCGAGCTCCTGGCGGGCCTGGACGCGTTGCGGACGCTCGCGAGCGGCACACATGATGACATCGAGTATCTGGCTCGGCGGTCGCACAGACAGCGAACCTCCGGAGCGAGCCTCGACGCGCTCGCCGTGGCGATCGTTGCCACCGACCCTGACGATCTTCGCCGAGCCATCACGGTGGCCGAGCGCAGCGTGCGCGCCGATCCGTCGACTGCCATGCAGGGCCGCGCCGGCGTGTTCTACTCGCCGCACCCGCTGGGGCCGCACGGCGAGGTCGCATTCGTGTTCCCCGGCTCCGGGAATCACTACGTCGGGATGGGTGCCGGTATCGGCGTCCACTGGCCGCACGTGCTCCGCAGCCTGGATGACGAGACCGCGCACCTGCAGGGCCAACTGCTGCCACACCTGTTCACCCCGCACCGGCGCGACTGGAGCGGCGGGTGGCAGGACGCATCGGCCGACACCGTGAAGCGCGACGTCCTGGCCATGATTCTCGGCCAGGTCGCACACGGCGTGGCGATGAGTGATCTGCTCCGAGGGCTCGGCGTCCAGCCGTCGGCCGTCATCGGATACAGCCTCGGGGAGTCGACGGCACTGTTCGCGATGCGGGCATGGCGCGGGCGCGACGAGATGTACGAGCGTATGCGGCAGTCACCCCTGTTCCAGTCGGAGCTGGTCGGGCAGTGCGAGGCCGCTCGCCGGGCCTGGACCCTCGCCGCCGATGACCCCGTCGACTGGCGGAGCGTCGTGGTCAACCGCCACGTTGACGCGGTGCGCGACGTCATTGTCGGCAACGACCGCGTCTACTTGCTCGTCGTCAACGCGCCCGACGAGTGTGTGATCGGCGGTCAGCGCGGTGCCGTCGACGCCGTGGTCAATGCCCTGGGCTGCGAAGCCGTCGACCTGGCGGGAGCGTCGACGGTCCACTGCCCGGTCGCGCGATCGGTGGAGGACGCGTACCGCGAGTTGCATCTGCTGGCCACGACCCCACCCGAGGGTGTGCGGTTCTACAGCGCGGCGCGGGCGCGGAGCTACACCGTGGATCGCACGTCCGCGGCGGACTCGGTCGTGGCCCTGGCCATCGCCGGTTTCGACTTCGCGGCGACGATCGAGCGAGCGTATGCCGACGGTGTGCGGATCTTCGTCGAGCCCGGCCCGCAGGCGTCGTGCTCGCGGATGATCGACAAAATCCTCCGGGGTCGCCCACACGTGGCACGTTCGGCGTGTGTGAAGGGCGAGGACGATGTGACCACGGTGCTCCGTCTGGTTGCGACATTGTTTGCCGAGCGCGTGCTGGTCGATCTCGGTCCGCTTTATGGAGACCGCACGTGCGCGCTTGGTCATCACGCACCGGATGATGAGGGGGCAGCGACGACACGAATCGTCGTCCCCACGGGGGGCCCGACACCGCAACCGCGACTGCCGCGCCGCCCCGCGCCGCCCCGACCACCCGGGCACACCATCGACCCCGATACACGCACTCCCGTCCCCGTTTCCGTCTCGCACACGACGTCCTTGGACGTTGCCGGACACACGAGCTTCGGCGGCGCGGCGGCAGCGGCGAGCGCGGCGGGGGCCCAGGCGCACGCAGCCTTCCTGCGTTTCTCACAGTCGGCGTTGACGGGCATGGGTGATGCGCTGGCGTTGCAGGCGCAACTGATCGACGTCGTCGGTGTGCCGGACGCGCCCGCAGATCTTCGTCCGGTCGCACCCCCGGCCCCAGCAGGAGCGCGACCGGCGTACGACCGCGCGCTATGCCTGGAGTTCGCGGTCGGCTCGGTGGCAAAGGTGCTGGGCCCCGAATTCGCGGCGGTGGACCGCTACCCTGTCCGCGTGCGGCTGCCAGACGAACCGCTGATGCTGGTCGACCGTATCCTCAGCGTCGAGGGCGTGAAGGGCTCGATGACCTCCGGTCGAGTGGTGACCGAACACGACGTGCGGCCCGGTGCGTGGTATCTCGACGGCCACCGGACGCCGGTCTGCATCACGATCGAGGCCGGGCAGGCGGACCTGTTTCTGTGCTCGTATCTCGGGATCGACCTGGCGCTCAAGGGCACGCGCGCGTACCGCCTGCTTGATGCGACGGTGACGTTCCATCGCGGGCTGCCACAACCGGGCGACGTCGTCCGCTACGACATCCACATCGACCGCTTCGTCCGCCAGGGCGAGACCTACCTGTTCTTCTTCCGGTTTGAGGGCACCGTCAACGGCCGGCCCGTGGTGACCATGAAGGACGGGTGCGCCGGCTTCTTCACCGAGCAGGAAACCGCCGAGTCGGGTGGCATCGTGCTGTCCGCCGACGAGCAGGCCCTGACACCCGGCCGACGCGGACACAGCTGGCAGGACCTTGTCCCGATGGCCGTCGAATCGTACGACGCGCAGCAACTGGAGGCGCTGCGCGGCGGCGACCTGGCGGGGTGCTTCGGCCCCCTGTTCAACGGGCTCGGCCTGAGCGACCCGGTGCGCATCCCTGGTGGGCGGATGCATCTGATCGATCGGGTCGTCGAGTTGGATCCGACGGGCGGGCGATTCGGGCTCGGATTGACGCGTGCGGAGGCGGACATCCGCGGCGACGAGTGGTTCCTGACCTGCCATTTCGTCGACGACATGGTCATGCCCGGAACGCTCATGTACGAGTGCTGCGTCCACACCCTGCGGGTGCTGCTCATGCGGATGGGCTGGGTGACGGACCAGACCGGCATCTGTTACGAGCCGGTACCCGGTGTGCCCAGCACGCTGCGGTGCCGGGGTCCGGTGACCCAGACAACACGCGTGGTCACCTACGAGGTGGCTGTCAAGGAGGTCGGCTACAACCCCGAACCCTACGTGATCGCCGACGCGCTCGTGTACGCCGACGGACAGCGGATTGTCCAGTTCATCGATATGTCGCTGAAGATGACCGGTGCGACCCGCGAACAGATCGAGGCCACGTGGTGTCGCGCAGACACGACCCCGGCGTCCCTCATGCCGATCGGCGCGGCGTCGGTCCCGGCGGACGTGCGTCCGGCCCTCTACGACAGCGACCGCATCCTGGCCTTCGCCGTGGGCAGGCCGTCGACGGCGTTCGGTGAGCGGTACCTCGTGTTCGACGCCGATCGGCGGATCGCCCGGTTGCCAGGGCCGCCCTACAAGTTCCTCGACCGCATCACCGACATTCACGCGGAAGCCTGGCACCTCGCACCGGGCGGATGGATCGAGGCGCAGTACGACGTGCCGCCCGACGGATGGTACTTCCGGGCCAACCGCCAGCCGTCCATGCCGTTCGCGATAGTGCTGGAGATCGCGTTGCAACCGTGCGGATGGCTTGCGGCGTACCTGGGGTCGGCCCTGCGTAACAAGGACGACCTGTCGTTTCGCAACCTCGGCGGCACGGCGACGCTATACGAGGAGGTGTTCGGCGACGCCGGCACGTTGACCGTGCGCGTCCGGATCACCAAGGTCTCCGAGGCGGGCGGCATGATCGTGCAATCGTTCGACATGCAGATCTGGCGGGCCGGCCGCATCGTCTACGCCGGCGAGACGCAGTTCGGCTTCTTCTCGGCTGCCGCGCTGGCCCAGCAGGTCGGCATACGCGACGCCGCGGCTCGGCTCTACGTGCCCGACGCCGAGGAAGTCGCGCGCGGCCGGCGGTTCGCGCTCGAGACGCTTGCACCGCTCACGCCGGACGATACGAGCGTCGCGCAACCCGACGCCGCGGCTGTCCTGCCCGCGCGGGCGTTCCGGATGATCGACGAAATCGAGCTGTTCGTACCCGACGGCGGACCGCACGGACTCGGGTTCATTCGGGGCGTCAAGCAGGTGGATCCTCACGAGTGGTTCTTCGCCGCGCACTTCTATCAGGACCCGGTCTGCCCCGGCTCTCTGGGCTTCGAATCGTTCTTGCAGCTGCTCAAGGTGGTCGCCCTCGAGCGCTGGGGCGAGCAACTGCGGCACACGCATCGCTTCGAGCCTATCCTGGTCGGCCGCGAGCACACGTGGGTGTATCGCGGCCAGATCACTCCCAAGAACCGACGGGTGGAAGTCGACATCGTGGTGACCGGGATCCAGGACGGCTCGAGCCCGACCGTCGCCGGCAGCGGGTTCCTCAAGGTGGATGGCATCCCGATCTACGAAATGCGGGATGTGGGCGTACGCCTGGTCCCGAGCGCGTGAACCGGACGGTAACTGTTTACCGGGTCGGCCACACCGTCCATGTAAACAGTTGGGAGTAAAAGACGTGCGAAGATTGGCGACAGCTAGCGCCAGCAGGTCGGCCAAGAGGTTGATTCCGTAAATCCCTGTCTGGTAAGTGTTTACCGCTCATTTACCGAAGGCGGTGAACAATTACCAGGACGCCGCTGCACAATGCGATACTCCCGCGTCATCATCGAGTCGATCGGCTACGAGCTGGCCCCGAACGTCGTCACGTCGGCCGCCCTCGAAGATCGTCTTGCGCCGGTGTACGACGCCCTGAAGCTGCCATCGGGCCAGATTGCGGCGCTGACCGGTGTCCGTGAGCGCCGCTTCTGGGATGCCGGTCAACGCATGGCCGACGGGGCGGCCCGGGCCGGACGCAAGGCGCTGACGGCGGCTGGGGTCGGGCCGGACGAGATTGGCATGCTGGTCTACGGGGGGGTCTGTCGCGACAACCTCGAACCCGCGACAGCCTGCGCCACCGCCGACGCCCTGGGCATCGGCGGCCAGGCCGTCGTGCACGACACGTGCAACGCGTGCCTGGGCGTGATGAACGGCCTCTTCCAGGTGGCCAACGCCATAGAGCTCGGCCAGATCCAGGCAGGCATGGTCGTCTCGTGCGAGTCGGCGCGGCCGATCGTCGACCTGACCATCGAGCGCATGGTGCGCGACCCGAGCATGGAGATGTTCAAGAAGTCGATGGCCACGATGACCGGCGGGGCGGGCGCGATCGGCATCGTGCTGACCGACGCCGCGCGCTCGGCCGGCGCACACCGCCTGGTCGGCGGGGTCAGTCGCGCCGCGCCGCAGCACCACGCCTTGAGCCACTGGGGACCCGACACGGGTATCCGGGCCGGCGGCCCGGTGGTCATGGAAACCGACGCGGTCAGCACGCTCCACCATGGCGTGGTCCTGGGCACCGAGACGTTTCGCGCATTTGTCGCCGAGCTCGGCTGGTCCGCGGGACCGGACCGCGTGATCTGCCACCAGGTCGGGGCCCCTCACCGCACGGCCGTCCTGAACGCCATGGGCATCCCGCTCGAGCGGGACTTCTCGACCTTCGAGTACCTCGGTAACATCGGGACGGTCTCAGTACCGATCACCGCGGCGATCGCCGACGAACGCGGTTTTCTCGAACGCGGCCAGCGGGTGGGCTTCTTCGGCATCGGGAGCGGGCTGAACTGCCTCCTCCTGGGACTCGAGTGGTGACGTGGGGTCCGCGCAAGAATAGGTTCCCGTAGTTGGGGCGTCGTACTCATGCCGCGCTCGGCCAGTGCAAGGCGCGAGGAGGGAGCATACGGGCAGTATTCGACCGACGAGCAACGCCGCCAGACGGGATGCATCGGCGGCCGAAAGCGGGAAGATATTCTTGCGTGGGCCCTAGCGTGGACCTCTCTGCGTATCGCCATCTCTACCCTTTCGAGAGCCGCTGGCTGGACATCCAGGGGCATCGCTATCACTACGTCGACGAGGGAGCGGGCGAGCCGGTCATCCTCGTGCACGGCAATCCGACCTGGTCGTTCTTCTTTCGCGGTCTGATCACCGAGCTGCGCGCGTCGTATCGGGTCATCGCCGTGGACCACATCGGATGCGGATGCTCCGACAAGCCCGGCGATAGCGACTACCCGTACTGCCTCGAACGCCGGGTGGCAGACCTCGATGCACTCGTCGAGCACCTCCAGCTGGGCGACAACTTGACCTTCGGCGTGCACGACTGGGGCGGCATGATCGGCATGGCCTGCGCGCTGCATCGGGCCGAATGCGTGAAGCGCCTCGTGATCTTCAACACGGCCGCGTTCGGGCTCCCGCACGGCACGGCGCTACCGGTGTGGCTGTGGATCGTCCGGAACCTGATCCCGCTCGCGACGCCGCTCGTCCGCGGGCTCAACGCGTTCTCGTATCTGGCCACGCGCATGGCCTGCGTCACGCGGATGCCCGCCGACGTGAGCAAGGCCTACCGGGCCCCCTACGATTCGTGGGCCAACCGTATCGCCACGCTGCGCTTCGTGCAGGACATTCCGCTCGGCCCGGGGGACCGCAGCTACAAGTTGCTGCGATGGGTCGAGGACCACCTGCACCACCTGCGGGGGGTGCCGATGCTGATCTGCTGGGGTGAGCGGGACTTCGTGTTCGACGCCGCTTTTCTGGCCGGCTGGCAAACGCGGTTTCCGGAGGCGGACGTGCACACGTTTCCCGACGCGGGGCATTACGTGCTCGAAGACGCGGGCGAGGAGATCTGCCCGCTCGTACACGCGTTTCTCGACGCGCATCCGACGGGTCAGGCCGCACCCGCGCCGGTGGACATCGCGCCATGACGGTGACACGTCACGACACGCCGGCCGCGTCGCTCACCGGCACCAGGACGGGGGACGGCACGGTCAACATCGCCGCGCAGCTCACGGCGATGGCGGCACGCTATCCGGACAAACGCGCCGTGGTCTGGACCGCCGGCCGGGACGGCTCGGGGCGCGCCCGCTACGCGCACGTGACGTTCGTGGAGCTCGAGCAGGAGACCGATCGCTACGCCCACGGCCTCGAGCACGTCGGCATCACGCGCGGGACACGCACGATCTTCTTCGTCACGCCCGGGCTGGACTTCTTCGCCCTGGTATTCGCCCTCTTCAAGGTCGGCGCGGTCCCGGTGATGATCGATCCCGGCATCGGCAGGCAGCAGATGCGGGTATGTCTCTCGGAGGTTCAGGGCGAAGCCTTCATCGGCGTCCCGCGCGCGCATGTCTTCCGCACGCTCTACCCCGGCTCGTTCCGCTCGGTCCGCGTGGCCGTCACCGTGGGCCGCCGGTGGTTCTGGGGCGGGCTGCGCCTCGCGGACATTCGCACCGACCCGTGGCGGCCCTACGAGCCGGCACCCACGCACGAGACTGATCCGGCCGCCATCCTGTTCACCAGCGGCAGCACCGGCCCGGCCAAGGGCGTGCTCTACGACCACGGCATGTTCGATGCCCAGGTGCGCTACCTGCACTCGCACTTCGGGTACTCGGCCGAGGAGGTCGACCTGCCCACGTTTCCGCTGTTCGCCCTGTTCGATGCGGCGCTGGGCATGACGGCCGTGATCCCCGAGATGGACTTCAGCCGCCCTGGATCGGTGGATCCGCGCAAGATCATCGAGCCGATCGCCGATCACGGCGTCACCCACATGTTCGGGTCGCCGGCGCTGCTGGACCGGGTGAGCCGGTACGGCGAGGCGAACGGGACCACCCTGCCCACGCTCAAGCGCGTCGTCACGGCCGGAGCACCGGTTCCGCCGGTCGTCCTCGAGCGGATGCACGCCATGCTCCGGCCGGAAGCGGAACTGCACACGCCCTACGGTGCCACCGAAGCGCTGCCCGTCGCGTCGATCGGCAGCCGGGAGATCCTGAACGACACGGCCGAACAGACGAAGCGCGGGGCCGGTACGTGTGTGGGCAGACCGATGAACGGCCTCGACGTGCGCATCATCCGGATCGACGACGCCCCGATCGCCGACTGGTCCGACGACCTCGAGCTCCCCGCGGGGGAGATCGGCGAGATCACCGTGACCGGTTCGGTGGTCACGCGCAGCTACCACAACAACCCGGGCGCCACGGCCCTGGCAAAGATCGCGCACGGCACGTCGATTCGGCACCGGATGGGCGATGTGGGCTATGTCGATGAGGTCGGACGGTTGTGGTTCTGCGGCCGGAAGGCGCACCGCGTGGTCACCCGGACTGCCACGCTGTTCACCGTGCCGTGCGAGGCCATTTTCAACCGGCATCCGCGCGTCTTCCGCAGCGCGCTGGTCGGCGTGGGCGATCCGGGCCAACAGACACCGGTCATCTGCATCCAGCTCGAAGACGACGACACGGGCTCTGACCAGGCGGTGCTGACCCGCGAGCTGCTGACGCTCGCGGCCGCCGACGCCCGAACCCGGGACATCACGACGGTCCTGTTTCATCCCGGGTTCCCGGTCGACGCGCGTCACAACTCGAAGATCGTTCGCGAGAAGCTCGCGGTCTGGGCCGCGGAGCAGCTCCGATGAGCGCCACGCCTCCGTCGTCCCACCGACCGCTCATGGCGCTGGTCACCGGCGGGGGCGGGTTCCTCGGCGGAGCAATCGTCGAGCAGTTGCTGGCTCGCGGCGACCGGGTCCGCAGTTTCGCCCGCGGCGCCTATCCGGGTCTGGCCGATCTGGGCGTGGAGGTGCGCCGCGGCGATCTGAGGGACGCACAGGCTGTCGGACAGGCCTGCGCCGGGTGCGACGTCGTGTTTCACGTCGCCGCCAAGGCCGGCGTCTGGGGTCGCTACGCCGCGTATTACGAACCCAACGTGGTTGGCACCTTGAACGTCCTCGCGGCCTGCCGGGAACAGGGCGTACACCGGTTGGTCTACACCAGTTCCCCGAGCGTGGTCTTCGACGGCCGGTCGATGGAAGGGGTGGACGAGTCGGCCCCCTATCCACAGAAGCAGCATTCGCACTACGCCGCGACCAAGGCGCTGGGGGAGCAGGCGGTCCTGGCCGCCAACGGCAAGACCCTGCGCACGCTGGCCCTGCGGCCGCACCTGATCTGGGGCCCGAAGGACAACCACCTCGTGCCCCGCATCGTGAGCCAGGGTCGGGCCGGCACGCTGCGCCGCGTCGGAGACGGCACCAACAAAGTCGACACGACCTACATCGAGAACGCCGCCCGCGCCCACCTTCTGGCCGTCGACGCGCTGGCGACCAACCCCCGCGCCGCAGGAAGGCCGTTCTTCATCAGCCAGGACGAGCCGCTGGCGCTGTGGGAGATCATCAACGGCATCCTGGCGGCCGCCGGACTCCCCCCGGTCACCCGCTCTGTGCCCGAACCTATCGCCTGGTCCGCCGGCGCGATTCTGGAAGCCGCCTATGCGCTGCTCCGCCTGAAGGGCGAACCACGCATGACCCGTTTCGTCGCCCGCGAGCTGGCCACGGCCCACTGGTTCGACATCACCGCCGCCCGCACGGAGCTCGGCTACGCACCGGCCATCTCGATCACAGAGGGCCTGCACCGCCTCGAAGCATGGTTCCAGGAACGCGCGGCGCCCGCTGCCGCGTCCCGTTCCCTGGCCTCACGGTGAGGGCGGCGGTCTGTTGCGCTGCTGGTGCGGGGCAAAGGCTTCAGCCTTGCCTCAGAGGCCCGAAGGCCTGCGCCACACTGTCGACGACCGAGCGGCCGTCTACGGGATCGCCAGCGCGACCCACTCGGCCGGCATGTCCTCCCAGCCGACCGCCACGACGATGTATTGGGTGCCGTCGACCATGTAGGTCATCGGGGCACCGGTTGTCCCACCCGGCAACTCGATCTCTCTCACGACCTCGCCGGTCTGCTTGTCGTAGGCGCGGAACATCTTGCCGCCGATGCCACCCCACGGGTGGGGCTGGCCTGCGACGCCGGTGTTGGTCCCTTCGCCCAGGAAGATGAACGACTTGGTGACCAGCACCGACGCACGCCCACTCTGGCCGAGCCACGGCAGGTCGAGATGGCGGATGGCCGGATGATCGCGCGGGCCCTCGCCGTTCGGCTTCATCCAGAGCAGTTCACCTGTGTTGAGATCGAAGGCCGACAGACGCCCATAGGGTGGCTTGAAGAGCGGGAGCCCCTGTGGCCCTGGAGGGTAAGTGAAGCGCTCGCGGACAAAGCGCACGTTGGAGCGCGGATGCTCAGACCGCGTGATCCCGAGGACGTTCTGCCCGTAGAACGAGGGAACGTAGAGTACGCCGGTCTCCGGGTCGACGCCGGCGCCCGTCCAGCTGGCGCCGCCGGCCGTGCCGGGGCTGATCAACGTCCCCTTCGTGCCGCCGGGTCTCGGGTCGAGAATCGACGGTGGGGTGAACATCGGTCCCCAGACCCACTGATCCAGCAGCGCGATCGCCTCCTGCCGCAGCTCCGGGGTGTAGTCGATCAGGTCGTCGAGGCTCACACCCTGCAGATCGAACGGCGGGGGCTTGGTGGGGAAGGGCTGTGTGGCCGCAAGCCGTTCGCCGGGGACTGGCGAGGGTGGCACCGGCCGCTCTTCGATCGGCCACACCGGTTCGCCGGTCACGCGGTCGAAGACGTAGATGAACGCCTGTTTGCTGACGATGGCCACCGCTTTGATCTCGCGTCCGTCGACCGTGATGTCCACGAGGTTGGCCGACGCCGGGAAGTCGTAGTCCCAGACACCGTGATGGACCGCCTGGAAATGCCAGATCCGCTCACCGGTCGCCGCGTCGACACAGACGAGACTCTCGGCGAAGAGGTTATCGCCTGGGCGATGTCCGCCGTAGTAGTCGTTGGTCGGGGTCGACAGCGGCAGATAGACGTAGCCCAGCTCCGGGTCGCCGCTCGGGGCCGCCCACATATTCGTGTTCCCGCTGTATTCCCACGATGCACGGTCCCCTTGCGGGTCGATGCCCCAGGTCTCGACGCCGAACTCTCCCTCACGCGGGATCGTGTGGAAGGTCCACAGGTGCTCGCCGGTCCGCACGTCGTACCCGCGCACGTCTCCACGCGCTGACTCCTTGGTGGCCGGCTGCTGGTTCGTCGTGTAGTCCAGGACGAAGGACCCGACGATGATGACGTCGTTGATGACCAGCGGCGCGGAATTCCAGTAGTAGTCGGGGAAGTCCCGCATCAACCCGAGCCGCAGATCGACCTCGCCCACCTCGCCGAAGTCGGGATAGCGCGCGCCGGTCTTCGCGTTCAGCGCGACGAGCATGGGTCCGCGCGTTGCGATGACCCGTGCGTCTTCTCCATCGGTCCAGTAGGCGACCCCACGCGTCTGCCGTGTGCGAAGGGGGGCGTCGGCGCCCGGCTCGAGAAGCGGACCATCGTTCCAGACCACCTCGCCGGTTGTCGCGTCCAGCGCGGCGACGCTCCCCAGTCCGGTGCTGACGTAGAGTAGCCCTCCAACCATGAGCGGGGTGTTCTGGGAGAGGAGCGGTCCGCGCGTCAGGTTGCCCTGGCGGGTGACGTCGGGAATGACCGGCTGACGCCAGACAATCTCGACGTCCGCGATCGTGTCCCTGTTGATCTGATCGAGCGGCGAGTACTTCGTCGCGGCCGCGTCGGCCGCGTACGCCGGCCACTCGACCTCCTGGCCGGCGGCTACTGGAGGAGGGAGTCCTATCGTCGCGAGGGCGAGTGTCACGAGTGCGACAACGATGGATCCACGGTGGGGCACCGGCTCCCTCATCTCGAAACCCCTCTGTTCTCGACACCGGAGCGCACTTGTGCACACATCCGAGGGGCAAGGCGTCAGCCTTGCCTCGCCGGCCCGAAGGCCTGCGCAACTCAGAGGCAACCCTCGCGAGCTTCGGAACTAGACGTCTCAGGGTGATATCGTGACGCTTGAAGCAAGTTTTCTCAACACCTGGAGATGTCTAGCCCCCATCTAGGGGGCTGTGAACACACCCTCTGCTCGCGAGGCTGCGCACCGCTTTCACTCGTCGGTTTGAGGCGCAGCTTCGCTGGCAGCGTGACTCGGAACAGAACGCTGTCGGCGTCTCACGGTTGGTCGGCTGCCGCCTTCTCTTCTTCGCGAGTGCCGGCCAGCATGATCGCCATCGCATAATTCCCTTCGTGGCAGGCGTACTCGAACATCTGCTCCGGGTTCAGCACCAGCGGTACCGCCGCCGTCCACGGGCTCGTCCAGGTCTCCGGGTCGGTCACCGTGAACTCGTAGAGGAGCGTCTCGGCATCCAACCGGGTCAGACGCTCGACCAGATGCATGCTGTCGGTGGTGCCTCGCCACTTTCTCTTTGGGGCGAAGTTGCGCGTCTCGATGACGAGCGTCTCGCCCTCCCAGTGGCCACGTGAGTCTCCCGACCACTGCAGGACGTCTGGTGTCAGACCGGGGCGCCCGTCCAGCGGAATGACGCGGGCGGTGTTGACCATCTCGGTCATGATCACCACGTGGTCGGGGGTCTGGAACAGCTGCATGTTGTTGTTGTAGGCGCTCGGCGTGAAGGGGGGACCGGCGTTGAAACCCAGGATGCACCGCACCCCGGAGCTGAAATCCTCCGGTCCATCGGCGGGGTGATCGCGTCGATAGTCGCGTCCCGCGTCCGCTCGCTGCTGCGCCTCCGTCGTCTGTTCGGGCATCCGCCCATTCGGCGGGTCCACGATCAGCGACGTGCGCCTGGTGCCGACCGCTTTCTGGCCCCGGTCCATCCAGAAGTTGTTGTACGCGCCGACGTTCCCACCGGCTTCGGTGCGCCGGGCCTCCCGGTTCCACGCCTCGACGTCGCGTGCGACGGCGGCCTGCTCGAGCTCGGCCGCTTCCTCCTCTGTCAAGAACTCCTGGTCCGCCAGACGCTCAGGCCGTTGCAGCGGCGTGATGCTGCGGAAGTCCCACACGCCCTGGAGGTCCGGTTGCCCCCAGGCCGTCCGGGGTGCGTCGCTCTGAGCGGCGGCAGGGACCGCACTCAACGATACGATCACCGCCACCGCGGCGACGGCACTCAATGACGTGCGAAGTCGATGGCTCATCTGAACCCTCCTCGTGAAACTGGTGCCCCATGATACCGCGCCCACCGCCCAACACCCAGCGCGCCTTCTCCCTCGGCCGAGGCAGGTTGCTATGAACGCGCTCCAGTCTCTCTCTCCCTCTGGGAGAGGGCCGGGGTGAGGGAAGTCCTCTTCCTGTGGGAGAGGATTTAGGTGAGGGT
>JADFPE010000036.1 GCA_022562495.1 Acidobacteriota bacterium | reverse complement strand
CCCTCCCTCCAGCGGCACACAGCAGGTAGCGGCGGCGTGCTCGACACCGCGACCGCGAGCCTCCTCAAGTATTCCGGCGGCGGTTCTCTCGCGCCGGAGGCGGCCTGCACCCTCAGCGTCCTTCTGAAAGTGCCCGCCGCGGCCTCCCCCACGCGCTGGTCCTGTGCCAATCCTCGCTGCGGTCAAAAACTGTCGGTGTTTTCCGGGATCTCGCCTTCTGGTGACTCAGCGCGGCGCCAACCATGACGCGTTTCGGTGCCACGTCGGACGTTCGCCACCGACCGCCAGCAGGCACCGGGTCGTACCCACCTGCATGAAACGGATGACATCGGCCGAGCCGGCGTACACTGAGCCACACCCCACGGAGACTGCCATGTCGCCGCACCGCCTCCTCGGCATAGTAGGAGCAGGAAGGCTCGAACCGGCACGACCCAGCGAACAACGGGGACAACAGAGTCCGATAGCCTCTGAGGAGAAAGACCCATATCGAGATCAGCTGTCGGTCCAGCCGCCTCAGCGCGCGGCGTAGCAGCGACAGTCCAACCTCAGGATGAGCTATGCGCCCGGACCTGGCGACGTAGCGTGCGGCGATAGTCGTCCAGCAGAACGGCAAAGGGGGCATCAAGAAATTCACGCCGCGGCAGGACGACGAGGTCGAGACCGGCCACCGGCTTGTTGTGTCGGAAAAACTCACGCACCCGGCGCTTCGAGTAATTGCGTCGAACCGCCTTCCCCAGACGCCGCGGCGCGACGATACCCAACCGGCTGAGCATACGGGTGTTCGGTAGCCCGATGAGCGTCATGTACCGCCCATGTGTCCGAACTCCACGCTGCTGTATCTGTAGAAACTCGCGGCGTCGCCGGATACGCTCTTCACGTATCAATGTCCGGGCCGCGTTCGGGACACCCACGGCTTCATTTTCGTATCGGGTCGGATGTCTACCCGGATACGGTCAACCGATGGCGACCTTTTGCCCGTCGCCGGCTGAGGACTCGGCGACCACCGGGTGTGCTCATGCGTACACGGAAGCCGTGTGTTTTTCTGCGGTGACGATTATTCGGTTGGAAGGTCCGCTTCATCTAAACCTGGTTCCTCCGTGACAGCGATAACTTCCAATAATAACGAACGTTATAACCCAGTGTCAACTGGCCGGTCGGACCCGGGTGCACGTCAGAGGTACAAGATCGGCTCCTCCGGCGGTCCCGGTTCCCGCCGCTGTCCTCCGTTCCCAGCACGCCTCCAAGCACCCGCTCAGCCTGCAGCCGTGATACACGCTGGTTGCGTCGGCTCCGGCAATCCTCCGCATCCCGGCATGCGCACGGCCCCGTCGGCCCAGCGTGATCCGACGTCTTCGCGTTGATGCGTCGTTCGACGCCGCCCCGTGCCTGCGGTCCTGCTGAAACCCCCACTGCTCCCGACCGCATTTCATCGAGCACTCGAACACCGATCCGCGCCACCTCCATCGGCCCTGCCGGTTCTACGACAACCTTCCATACGACAGCAAACCAGCGCCTGAATTGCTCGAAAACCCTGCTTTTCGGGTGTTCGTTCATTGAGACCGATCAGTTATCGCAACACCAATGTAGCAACGAGATCCACTGAGTTTCTGTAAATATATGTAAACAAAGCTGTTAATAACTTTTCTGCCAGCGATCTGACGACCGTGACGTGGACCCGTCGGATCAACTGTCGGCAAGTGCACGTCCAAATCCGCTACCACGTTGCGCCTTGCGCTACCCCTGTGCTACAGTTCCGTCCTTGCGCTGCCACCGCAAGGTCCCCCTTTCGAAGTTTTCCACAATTGTGGAAAAAATTGTGGAAAGTTCGTAAATTCTGTTGTTTATCAATATTCCCAACATTTAAAATGTCGTTTCTTCGCCTCAATTTACACGCATTTTCGCGTTTTTTCACGTTTTATCCCAGTTTCATGCCTTTCCCACGGATCTCGCAGGCCTCCCCGGTCGCGCTCACGACTCCTCGAACCGCCGACTGGCCGATGGTGAAAGTCCAGCGTCACACTACAACCCATAATGCCGCTACCGCGCCCCACTCCACCAAGGCGCAACGCGGCAGCCTCCCGCTCGTATTCGACCGACGAGCCCCACAACCAGACAGGATGCTGCTCCGATCGCATGCAGCTGGACGTTGACCATGGACTGCTCGGCGCCGATCTGAGTTCCACTATGTCTGGGAACATTTGGAACCATATTCTCGCTCGTATCGAGACCAAGGTTAACCGCCACAGTTTCTACACTTGGTTCAAGCCAACGTCTTTTCTAGAAGACGAGGGCCAGATCGTCACCGTCCAGGTCCCGAACGATCTGTTTCGAGACTGGCTCACCAAACACTATGCCGATGTCATCGGGGAGGCAGTCGATGAACTCAACCGTCACGGAACCGTAATCTCTTTCGTCACGGCTACGGCGACATCCGCTCCCTCCATCTCGACCCCGCCACCGACCAGTGACCCAGCATCCCACCGACCCCAGACGGTCGCACCACTCAACCAGCGCTACACCTTTTCCAAGTTCGTCGTCGGACCATCAAACCAGTTTGCCCACGCCGCGGCGTGTGCCGTCGCCGAAGCTCCGTCACGCTCCTACAATCCTCTTTTCATCTACGGCGGCGTGGGCCTGGGCAAGACCCACCTCATGCATGCCATCGGACAATATCTCCACACGCACTCTCCCCAGCTCTCGTTCACCTACATCTCGTCCGAGCGATTCATGAACGAGATGATCAACGCCATACGCTACGACCGCATCCTAGAGTTTCGTGAGCGGTATCGAAGCGTAGACGTTCTCCTCGTCGATGACATCCAGTTTCTTGCCGGCAAGGAAGGCACGCAGACCGAATTTTTCCACACGTTTAACTCACTTTACGACGCGCAGAAGCAGATCGTCATCAGCAGCGACTGCCCCCCTCACGAGATCCCGTCACTCGAAGAGCGACTGCGCTCCCGATTCGAGTGGGGTCTCATCGCTGACATTCATCCCCCCAACCTCGAGACCAAGGTTGCAATTCTCAAGAAAAAGGCAGAGGCCGAATCGGTACCCCTACCGGACAACGTCGCCATTTACATTGCCGGTAAAATCAAGTCGAACATCCGGGAGCTCGAGGGATCCTTGATCCGTCTCATCGCCTATGCCTCACTGACCGGTAGACAGATCTCCTTACCACTCGCCCAGGATGTCCTACGAAACATCCTCGACCGCGACGATCCGAAAGTTACGATCGAGATCATCCAAAAACACGTCGCCAACTTCTACTCTCTCAAACTCAGTGAGCTCAAATCCCGCAACAACGCCAGATCCGTCGCTCAGCCACGCCAGATCGCAATGTATATATGCAAATCACTCACCAACGCCTCTCTGCCGCAAATTGGGAAGAGTTTTGGAGGAAAACATCACTCCACCGTCATTCACTCAATCCGGAAAGTTGCGGGCAACCGCAACAAGGATGCCGCCTTCAATACCCTCATCGAGAATTTCCTCAAGTCGTTCGATTGATAGCCTCCAGCGGCGTTTTCCACAGAATCCGCAGCCCGGCTGTGTTAACGATCTGTGAACGTCCCGGCCCCATTTTCAGGACATCCTGATCAACCGAGTTCACCGCGACTTTTCCCCCTCCGAATACACACGATAACTCATTGATTTTATTGACTTTAACAGTTTTAAAACCTTTTCAACAATAATCTTGTTCCTTGATATACTCATACATATCTAGATGTTCTTTAAAATCTCACATCACCGTCACATTCGAGGTCACCCCCTAGATGGAACTCACCGTTCGCAAAACTCAACTGCTCCGAGAATTGCAGCTTTTTCAAGGCATTGTCGAACGGAAGAACACCATTCCCATCCTCGCTAATCTTCTCGTCGAAGCGGACGACGGTGCCGCAGAAATCCAACTTGTCGCTACCGACCTCGAGATCGGGTTGCGTTGCCGCTGCGCCGCGGAGGTGACCAAAGGAGGGGCACTGACGCTCCCAGCCAAAAAACTCTATGAGATCGTCCGAGCACTTCCCGACACAGAGATACGCATCACGCAGTCGGCAGCTGGAACGGTGAACGTGGCGGCTGAGCGGTTCAACTCGCGCATGCAGACACTTCCGCGAGAAGATTTTCCGGCGTTACCGAAGCCGAGCGGTACCGGTACTGTGCATCTCCCGTGCGCGGCGTTGTTGGAGATGATTTCCAAGACGCAGTTCGCTGTGACGGGAGAGGACACGCGCTACTTCCTCAATGGTGCGCTACTGGTGTTCAGTGGGACGTCAATGAGCCTTGTGGCGACCGATGGACATCGTCTGGCGCTCGTCTCGATTAGCCGGGCGATCCCAGAGGGCAACGATGAAAACACGAAGGTGTCGGATGATGACGAAGCTCGGGTGATTCTGCCGAAGAAGACTCTCTCGGAGTTGGCTCGGCTGCTCGGTGATGGTGATGACGTGCTTGCCTATGAGCGCGGAGAAAACCATCTTTTCTTCGATATCGGAGGGCGGCAGCTCGTTTCACGAGTACTCGACGCCCAGTTTCCTGCTTTCGAACGGGTCATACCGAAAGGCAATGACAAGCGCGTGGAGTTCGAGCGGGACCGCCTCACCAGCGCGATCAAACGCGTTGCCTTGTTGTCGAGTGAACGCTCGCGCGCTATCAAGTTGAAGATCGACGTCGGCAAGGTCGAGATCAGCTCGAGTAGTCCTGAGGTCGGCGAGGCGTCCGAGGTGCTGTCAGTGGAATATGAGGATGCAGCGGTTGAGATCTGCTTCAACGCCCAGTATCTGCTAGATTTTCTTGCAGTCGCAGACTCCGACAGCGTGGTGCTGGAGTTCAAGGATGAGATGAGCCAGGCTGTCTTCTCGCCGTTCTCGACCGACGGCTGTGACTACACCTACGTGATCATGCCGATGCGGATCTAGTGTGGCACGTCGAACGGATGTTCATCCGCTTCCAGCGTCGTGATTCTGCCGTTGAGACATCATCGAACGCATCCCCGGTAATGGATACTCCTGAGCACGACACAGACGAAACGATAGCTATGACGACGCAGGTGGAGCACAAGTTGGCGGATAGCTCGCCTCCAGCGCTGACGGAAGAGGTGAAGATGCCGGTTGCCACTGAGGCAGCGGTTGTTACCGAAGCCGACGTGCAGGACTACGGAGCGGACAAAATAAAAGTATTGGAAGGGCTCGAAGCGGTCCGCAAGCGCCCGGCGATGTATATAGGGTCTACCGGTGCCTCCGGGTTACATCATCTGGTCTACGAGGTGGTTGATAACTCGATCGATGAAGCGCTGGCGGGGTTCTGCGATACGATCAAGGTCACGATTCACATTGATAGTTCTATTACCGTGGTGGACAACGGTCGGGGGATTCCGGTTGATCTACATTCGAGTGGGCGACCGGCAGCCGAGGTCGTTCTGACAGTGCTGCACGCGGGGGGTAAGTTCGACAACGACAGCTATAAAGTCTCCGGTGGCCTGCATGGTGTTGGTGTCTCCGTCGTTAATGCGCTCTCTGAAAAGCTCGAGCTCGAGATCTGGCGCAGCGGTCAGGTCTATCAGCAGAGCTACACACGTGGCACGCCAAACGGGGATCTGGAGGTCACGGGCAAGACGAAACGTCGTGGTACGAAGCTGATGTTCAAGCCGGACGGAGACGTGTTCGAGATGGTCGACTACAGCTTCGACACGCTCGCGCATCGGTTGCGTGAGTTGGCGTTCTTGAACGCCGGCGTGCGGATCACCCTCGATGACGAACGGGACGGCAAGAGTCACAATTTTTGCTATGAAGGTGGGATCAGCTCATTCGTGCAGTTCCTCAACAAGAACCGGAACGTCGTCAATGTCGAACCGATCTATATGCGAGGGGAACGGGATGGCGTTGAGGCCGAGATTTCACTGCAGTGGAACGACGGCTATTCGGAGATGTTCTATGCGTTCGCGAACAACATCAACACACAGGAAGGCGGAACGCATGTCTCAGGACTTCGGGCAGCACTGACCCGCACCGTCAACGTATACGCCAGTCGCCAGAACCTGGCGAAGGATCTCAAGGAGAGCCTCAGCGGAGACGATATCCGGGAGGGGCTGACGGCGGTCATCAGCGTCAAGATTCCACACCCACAATTCGAGGGTCAGACCAAAACGAAGCTCGGCAACACCGAAGTCAAGGGCATCGTCGAGGCGATCGTGAATGATCGGCTTGGTGCCTATCTCGAAGAGCACCCACCAATCGCCAAGCGGATCGTCAATAAGACGATCGACGCCGCCCGGGCGCGTGCGGCAGCCCGGAAGGCACGCGAGCTCGTGCGTCGTAAAGGCGCTCTCGATAACAGCAGTTTGCCGGGGAAGCTGGCTGACTGTCAGGAACGCAACCCGGAGCGCTGCGAGCTCTATATCGTCGAGGGCGAATCGGCAGGTGGGTCGGCGAAACAGGGCCGCGACCGCCGCTGCCAGGCGGTGCTTCCGATCAAGGGCAAGATCTTGAACGTCGAAAAGGCACGGTTCGACAAAATGCTGGGCAGCGATGAGATTCGGACGATGATCGCCGCGCTCGGGTGCGGTATTGGCAAGGATGACTTCAATGCCGACAAGCTACGATATCACCGCGTTATCATCATGACCGACGCGGACATCGACGGGTCCCACATTCGAACGCTGCTCTTGACATTTTTCTACCGGCAGATGCGGGAACTCATAGAGCGTGGCTACATCTACATCGCGCAGCCACCGCTCTATCGCGTCAAACGCGGACGGAGCGAAACCTATGTGAAGAACGACGAGGACTTGGAGTCGTGGCTCTTTAAACGCGCGGCTGAGAAACGGGTGCTCAAGCTCCCAACACAAGAACTGACCGGTGCGGACCTCGAGGTGCTGCTCCACCGACTTGTAACGTTCCAGCGCTACCGAAGGATTGTCGAACGGCGTGGTCCGGCCTCCGATATCATCCAAAGCTTGCTCGACCAGGGGGCCGCCGACAAGACGTTTTTCAGCGACCGCGAGCTGCTCGAACGCCTCGCGCAGAAACTGTCCACCGGGCAGCGTGTTGTTCAGGTGGAGGCGGATCCGGAGCACAACACTTTCGCACTGGCCGTCGACGCGCGCACCGGCGGCGTTGTCCGCCGGCAGATGGTGGGTATCGAGTTCATCGCCTCGGCTGAGTATCGCGCGCTGTTCGCCAGCTACCAGGCGATCGACGGTGTTACTGGGCCGATGGTCGTCACGATGGCGGTCCGACGGGGTGAGACCGCAGAGACGGACGAGCCGGAAACGCCGGCGGACGGGAAGTCTGGGGACGTCCAGATCGAGGATGTTGACCAGTTGGTCGACTACTTTCTCAACGCCGGCAAGCGCGGGGTCGCGATTAATCGCTACAAGGGGCTCGGCGAGATGAATCCCGATCAATTGTGGGCCACCACGATGAACCCGGAAAACCGGACGTTGCTGCAGGTACGTGCTGAAGACGACACGGAAGCCGATCTGATGTTCACGACGTTGATGGGCGAGCAGGTCGAGCCTCGGCGGAAGTTCATCGAAGACCACGCGCTCGATGTGAAGAACCTCGACGTGTGATACGCAGCGTCGTCGAGGTGAGAATTCAGCAGTGAGGAGTCAGACGAGGTCGTTTGGCTGCCACGGTTCTTGCGGCAGGCGTTCTTCTGCTTTTTTCGTGCTGCTCTTCCACCGGCTGCCGTTCGGCGTCTGCCGTCTGCGTTGTTGAGATCATCCTCCCATGCCCGACACTCCCGATACGAAGTTACGCGTCAATATCGAAGACGAGATGCGACGCTCGTACATGGACTATGCCATGAGCGTCATTATCGGGCGTGCGTTACCTGATGTGCGCGATGGGCTGAAGCCGGCACATCGGCGTGTCGTGTATGGCATGCGACTGATGGGATTGACCTCGAACCGTTCCTACCGGAAGTGCGCGAAGATCGTTGGCGATGTGATGGGCAACTTGCATCCCCACGGCGACGCCTCGATCTACGACACGCTCGTCCGACTGGCCCAGGGCTTCAACATGCGCTACCCCCTGATAGATGGTCAGGGCAACTTCGGGTCGGTCGACGGGGATCCCGCGGCGGCCATGCGCTACACCGAGGCGAAGCTGCAGCCCCTCGCTGATGACTTGATGGCCGACCTCGATAAAGAAACGGTCAATTTCGTTCCCAACTACGACGAGACGACCGTGGAGCCGACGGTCCTACCGACGCCGTATCCGAATCTGCTGGTAAACGGGTCGGCCGGCATCGCGGTCGGCATGGCCACCAACATTCCCCCGCACAACCTGCGCGAAGTCATCGACGGGGTGATCTGGATCATCCAGCACCGCGAGGAGAGCGAGGAAGAGAAACACCGGGGACTGAGCGCCCGGATTGCTGGACCCGATTTTCCGACCGGGGGTTACATCATCGGGCGAGCCGGGATCGACGCCGCCTACCGGACCGGGCGCGGGTCCCTGACCATGCGCGGCCGGACCGTCATCGAAGACATCGGCAAGGGCGACCGTCAGGCGATCATCATCAACGAGATCCCCTATCAGCTCAACAAGACACGGCTGATCGAGAAGATAGCCGAGCTGGTGCGCGATAAGTCACTCGAAGGGATCAGCGACCTCCGGGATGAGTCGGACCGCGACGGGATGCGGATCGTTGTGGAGCTCAAGCGCGGTGAGGTGGCGGAGGTCGTACTGAACAATCTGTACAAGCAGACCCCGTTGCAGACCACCTTCGGCATGATCATGCTCGCTATCGTCGGCGGGCGGCCTCAGGTGCTGAGCCTGCTGGATTTCGTCGAGCGCTTCATCGAGTTCCGCCACGAGGTGGTCCGGCGGCGCACGGAGTTCGAGTTGCGGAAGGCGGAGGCGCGTGCACACATTCTCGAGGGGCTGAAGATCGCCCTGGACCGCCTGGATGCGGTGATCACGCTCATCCGCGGCGCCCAGAACCCGGCCGAGGCGCGCGTGGGCCTGAGGGATCAGTTCGAGCTCAGTCAGATCCAGGCGCAGGCGATTCTCGACATGCAGCTGCAACGGCTGACGGGGCTGGAGCGCCAGAAGGTCGTGGACGAACTGGCGGGGCTCCTGGTCCTCATCCGGCGGCTCCGCCAGATCCTGGGCACCGAGGCGCTGCTGATGGAGATCGTCGTCGACGAGCTCCGCGAGGTGCAAACCAAATACGGCGACGCCCGCCGCAGCGAGATGGTGCCCGACCCGGGGGAGTTACGGATCGAAGATCTGATCGCCAACGAGGACATGGCGATCACGGTCAGCAACACCGGCTACGTCAAGCGGACCGCGATCACCGAGTATCGGAGCCAGCGCCGTGGGGGCAAGGGCCGTATCGGCATGCGGACCGGCGACGAAGATTTTCTCACCCATCTCTTTGTCGCGTTGACACACGCCTACATCCTGATCTTCTCGGACCGCGGCCGCGTCTACTGGCTAAAGGTGCACGCCATTCCGGATGTCGGTCCGGACGGTCGCGGGAAGGCGATCGCGAACCTGGTGTCCATGGAACCGGCCGAGAAGATTGCGGCGCTGCTGGCGGTCGGAGAGTGGCCCGCCGAGGATGGGGAGCGCTACATCGTGACCGGCACCCGGCGCGGCGCCATCAAGAAGACGGACCTCCGGTCGTTCCGACATCCCCGGCAGGCCGGGATCATCGCCGTCAGCGTGGCCGAGGACGACGCGGTGATCGCCGCGGAGATCACCGACGGGCAGGGCCAGGTGTTTCTGGGCACCCGGCGCGGCATGGCGATTCGGTTCGCCGAGGAGGATGTCCGCCCGATGGGGCGCACGGCCCACGGGGTGCGCGGCATCCGCTTGCGAGATCGGGACGAGGTGGTCGCCATGGCGATCGTACGGCCAGGCGGCGCCTTGCTGACGGTGACGGAGAACGGCTACGGGAAGCGCACCGCCCTGGAGGAATATCGCGTGCAATCCCGTGGGGGAGTGGGTATCATAAATATCCAAACGACCACCCGAAACGGCCGCGTGATCGGTATCGAGTATGTGGAGGACGAGGATGAGCTGATGCTCATCACCCAGCACGGAAAGCTGCTCCGCATGGATACCAAGGACATCCGGCCGATCGGTCGGGCAACGCAGGGGGTGCGGCTGATCGAAATCGATCACCGAGACAAGGTCGTGTCGCTTGCCTGCCTCCCCGACGAGGCCGGTGACGAAACCGAGGCAGACGCCGGTCCGGACACGGTGGCGTAGGAAGCTCGAAGACAGGACACATGCAAGGGAGGCGCTGAGATGGCTCGATCCAGGACGACGGCGTTCGTGTGCGTGCTGTTCATGGCGCCGCTGGTGGCGCTGTTCGTCTCCGCCTGTAGCGGAACCGGACGGGAGCGGACGCTGATCCGGAGCTACTTCCTTGCCGCGCGGCTGAATGACCGACCCACACTCAACAACATCGCGATGGTCGCGTTCCCGCGTGAGGAGGGCACGGTGTCGACCTTCTCGATCGACAATGTCCAGGAAGAGCAGAGCCGGCCGCTGCGACTCAAGGAGCTGAACGCGGCGTTGATGGAGATGCAGGAGACGGAGGATGATTTCACCGCCGAGATGCTCACGTATCAGGAGGAGAACTTCGAGGCCATCAACCGCGTGCTCGCGTCTGAACGTGATGACGAGGATGTCGCTTCGCGCGACGTCGAGGTGCAGGAAGCCTGGACGGACTGGCGCAGCCGGACCATGGAGCATGCCAAGATGGTCTCGGGCGCGCGGGTGGCGCTCGACACTGAGCAGAACGCGGCGTCGTTGAGTATGTTCGACCCGAACAACCCGCTGGAGCTGACAGAGTATGACGGCGAGTTGATAACCAAGGATGTCTCAATCACCGCCAACTTCGAGCTGGACGGCAACGAGAGTGAGCGGTCGATGGTCATCACGCTGCAGAAGGCGGTGCTGATCGGTGCCGATGGCACGACGATCGAAGGCAACTGGGTCATCGCGAAGGTCAGCTGACGGCGAGGGCGTTCGACTGAGCACGAACCACAATGAACGGGCCCGACCCCCCCTACGCTGGTGGGTCGGGCCGATTCTCTTGCCCCGGCCGTGACATGCCGGCACGCGTAGGCACACACCCCACGAACCGGTCACCTCCGCGATCCTTCGGTCTCCGGTTGCTCGCCACACTACCGCTCGGTCTCATCTTGTTCGGTCTGTGGCTCGTGCTCTCGCCGAAGTGGGATCCGTTTCATCTCACGCTAGGTGCGCTGACCGCCTGCGTCGTCGCGTTGCTCTCGGAGCGGCTCATCGTGCAGCCGCCGCCGATCGCGGAGCCAGACGGCCGCACCTTGCTCTGGATGCCGTGGCATCGCTTTGCTCTCTACGTGCCGTGGCTCGCGGTGCGGGTCGTGGTCGCGAGTTTGCAGGTGACCTACCTCCTGTTGCACCCGCGGCTGCCGGTGAGCCCACGGGTGCTCCGGATCCGCGCGCGCTATCCCCACACGCTGGCTCGGTTGACGCTCGCCAACTCAATCACGCTGACCCCCGGCACCGTCACGCTCGATGTGGACGGCGACGAGTTCCTGGTGCACGCGTTGACCGAGTCCGCTGGTCATGACCTGGAGCGGAGCACCATGCCAGACCGGGTAGCGTGGCTGTATGGAGTGACGGGGCCCTAAGATGACCATGTCCGAACTGCTGGCCTCAGTTGCGGTGGCGCTCGCGCTGGTGATGCTGCTGTCGCTGTATCGGGTGGTGAATGGACCGTCGATCTTCGATCGGCTGACCGGTCTGGGTTTGATCGGCAGCAAGGTGATCGTCCTACTCTTGGTCCTGGGCGCCTGGAGCGAACGGGTTGACCTCTATGTGGACATCGCCCTGTCGTATGGCCTCATCAGCTTCGTCGGCACGCTGGTCCTGGCGAAGTACTTGGAAGCGACTGCTGACCCGCACAGGGGATCGGGATGAACGTGGTCGCCGGTGTCATGCTCGTCCTGGGGTTCGGTTTCATCCTGTCCGGCGTCATCGGGATCCTGCGGCTTCCGGACTTCTATTGCCGGCTGCACGCCATGGGGACGTGCGACACGTTGGGGGTGGCCTTGATGATCGGCGGTCTGGCGGTGAGCGAGGGGTTCACGCTGATCAGCCTGAAGATGCTGCTCGTGCTGGTGTTCGTCTCCCTCGCGAACCCGACCGCCACCCACGCGCTGGGACGCGCCGCCGTCCGGGCCGGGCTCACGCCCTGGACCAGGACCCGCGGGGAGGACGGGCAGTGATCGACGTCCTTATGGCACTGCTGTTTCTCCTGCTGATGGTGGTCTGCGCGGTCGCGGCGCTCCACGTGAAGGATCTGCTGGCGGCCGTGATCATCTTCGGAGCCTTCAGTTTCTTTTCCGCGGCGTTCTTCGTCGTCCAGGACGCGTTGGACGTCGCCTTCACCGAGGCGGCGGTCGGGGCGGTCATCACGACGGGGTTCTTCGTCTGCGCGATCCGGCAGACCACACGGGGGGTGCGAGGGCTCGGGCGAACGCAGCGAGGCTTTTCGCCCAAGCCCCTGGCGATGCTGCTGCTGCTCCCGGCCCTCGTCGTTCTGCTACAGGCCACGGCCGACCTGCCGCAGGTTGGCGACGGCGCGTCGGCGCCATTCACCCATGTGGCGCCGTACTACATCGAACATGGTCATGAAGACACCGGCGCGACGAACTACGTGACCGCGGTGCTCGCCGACTATCGTGGTTACGACACGTTCGGCGAGTTGACGGTCATCTTCACGGCCGGGGTGGCCTGTCTGCTGATCGTGGGTGGCACAGACGACGAGTCGCCACCGCAAGACAGGGGGAACGCATGAGGTCCGGTGTCGGCAGCCCTGTCATCGATGCGGCCTCCCGGCTGCTCGTACCCTTCATGTGGCTGTTTGCTACCTACGTCCTGGTCCACGGGCACGACAGTCCCGGTGGCGGCTTTCAGGGTGGCGTGATTCTGGCCGCGTCGATCATTCTGCTGCGTCTCGTGCACGGTCGCGAGCGCCAATCGGCCTTCACGTCGCACCACGCCCTCATGCTCGCGTGCGCCGGCCCGTTGCTCTATGGTGGCATCGGCGTCGCAAGTCTGCTGTTCGGCGGCAACTTCCTGGACTACGGCGCGTTACCCCTGAGGCTGGACCCGGCGGACGTCCGGGTCATCGGCACGCTCGGGATCGAAGCCGGAGTGCTGGTCGGTGTAACCGGCGTGCTGGTGCTGATCTTCGACACGCTCGCAGCCCGTGGTGAAACCCCGCGTCGCACCGAGAACGGCGATGCGCCAGGCTGACACGGCGCGCCGGCGGTGTTCGGCAACCTGTATCCAGACCCCAACGACGGAACACGCATGAACCTGATCGCCTGGGGACAGCTGCAATACGCGCTCTCGGCCGTGCTGCTGCTGGTCGGTCTGTATGGGATGCTGGTCCAGACGAACTTCGTGCGCAAGCTGATGGCGATGAACGTCATGCAGGTGGGGGTCATCGTGTTGTTCGTGTCGCTGGCGGTGCGCACCGGGGGAACACCGCCGATCGAGATCGAGCATCAGGCCGCCCAGACCGACGTTGTCTACGCCAACCCGCTGCCCCATGCCCTCATGCTGACCGCGATCGTCGTCAGCGTCAGCACCACCGGTGTCGCGCTCGCGTTGTTGATCCGGATCCACCGCCGCTTCGACACCGTCGACGAGGCCGAGTTACTCGACCGGTTGCGTGAGTGAGCGCGCATCTTCCGATTCTCATCGTCGTCTGTCCAATGATCGCGGCCCTGGTCGTACCCCTGGTGGGTCGGGTCTCAGCTCGACTCGCGCACGGGATCACCGTTGTGGCGCCGGCGGTGGCGCTCGTGTGTGCAGTCATGGCGCTCCGGGTCGCGCTCGACTCTGGTCCCTGGCACTATTACCTCGGTGGATGGGCCCCGCCCTGGGGTATCGAGTACGTGGTCGACCCACTCGGTGGTGGGATGGCCGTGCTCGTCGCGCTGCTGGCCACGCTTGTCGCCATCTATGCCGGTCCCCACCTGCGGGCCCTCTCCCCGCGCCGCGCCGCTGTCTTCAACAGCCTGTTTTTGTTACTGACGAGTGGTCTGCTGGGGATCACGCTGACGGGGGACCTCTTCAATCTGTATGTCTTCGTCGAGATCTCGTCGCTGGCGGCCTACGCGCTGCTCGCGTCCGGCGGCGAGCGGGCGATCGTGGCAACGTTTCGTTACCTGCTCATTGGGACGATCGCGGCGAGCTTCTACCTGCTGGGGATCGGCTATCTGTATGCGTTGACCGGCACCGTGAACATGGCCGACCTCGCCATGCGACTACCGCAGGCGGGTGGTGGCAGCGCCATGACGGTCGGCGTCGTGCTGATCGTGGTCGGCCTGGCGATCAAGATGGCGGTGTTCCCGCTGCATGGCTGGATGCCGGATGCCTACACGTACGCACCGCCGCCGGTGACCATGTTCATCGCCGCGGTCATGTCCAAGGTGAGCGCCTACGCCCTGTTGCGGGTGCTGTTCTTCGTGCTGCCGCGCACCGGCGCCGTCGAGACCGCGCTGTCGGTGCTGAGCTGGGTGGCGGCGGGCGGGGTGCTCGCCGGCTCGGTCCTTGCGCTCGCTCAGACCGACGTCCGGCGGATGCTGGCGTACTCGAGCGTCGGGCAGATGGGATATGTCGTGCTTGGGCTCTCGATCGGCAACGCCGCGGCGCTCACCGGGGCGTTGCTCCACATCATGGGGCACGCCGTGGCGAAGGCCAGTTTATTCGGCGCGGTGGCGAGCCTGCCCCGGGACACGGTGCAGGCCGACATCGCCGGGTTCGCTGGTGCCAGCCGCCGGGCGCCGCTTACCATGGCGGCCTTTACGCTAGCGGCGTTGTCCCTCGTCGGGATGCCGCCGACCGCTGGATTCTTCAGCAAGTGGTATCTGCTGCAGGGCGCGATCGAGGCGGACGCGTGGCTGTTCGCGGCGGTGCTGCTGGTCAGCTCGCTGCTGAGCGCCGTCTACTTTTTCCGTGTCATCGAGCAGATCTACTTCGCACCGGACCCGGCGGCGGCCGAGCCCGACAGATCGCGCTGCCATCCGGAAGTATCACTGCGCTTGCTGGGCCCGGTGATCACGCTCAGCGCCGCGGTGCTGCTGATCGGTCTCTTCAACGGCTGGTTCGTCACCACGGTGATTCGCCACGCGCTGCCGGAGCTGTAAACGTCATGCCCAAGGAGTCAGACGTCAGACGTCAGACGGCTGGAGACCGACTTGCCCGCCGAAGCTTTGGCAAAGGCGGGAGGGCGTCGCCAGCGTCCGTCCGGAACACGTTCGAACACAGTCGGTGGCACCCGCATGCCTGACCTGCTCGGCGCCGACCGGCCGCTGGCAGCCGTGCTGGTGTCGCTGGTTGCGGCGGGATTGATGCGTGTGTGCGGCCGATACCCTGCGCTGCGCGAGAGTTGCACGTTCGGCGCCGGCATCATCAAGCTTGCGCTGGTGGCGTCGATGCTCCCGGTGGTGCTCGCTGGTGGCGTCGTCGAGTCGTCGCGGCTGTCGCTGCTGCCGGGGGTCTCTCTGCATCTGCGCGCCGACCCGCTCGGGCTCTTGTTCGCGCTCGTGGCCTCGACGCTCTGGCTGCTTACGTCAGTCTACTCGGTCGGCTACATGCGGGCCGCAGGCGACGAGAACCAGACCGGCTACTTCTCCAGTTTCGCCCTCTGCGTCTCGGCCACAATCGGCCTGGCGTTCGCCGCCAACCTGCTGACCTTCTTCCTGTTCTACGAGGTGCTGACCCTCGCGACCTACCCGCTGGTCGCGCATAACCGCACACCGGAGGCGCGCGCCGGTGGCCGGACGTATCTCGTCTACACCCTGACGGCCGGGCAGGCGTTGCTCCTGGCCGTGGTCTGGACGCAGTCGCTGGCGCCCGGCGCCGAGTTCCGCCCCGGGGGCCTGCTGCCGCCGGGCCTCCCGACCGCCACGGTGCTCGGGTTGTTCGCCCTGTTCGTCGTCGGCTTTGGCGTGAAGGCGGCAATCATGCCGTTGCATGGGTGGTTGCCGGCGGCGATGGTCGCGCCCACGCCGGTCAGTGCGCTCCTCCACGCGGTGGCGGTCGTGAAGGCAGGCGCGTTTGGCTGTCTGCGGCTGGTGGGCTATGTGTTCGGAGTAGATGTGCTGCGCGAGGTCGGGGCCGATATCGTGCTGGCGGTGCTTGCCTCCGTGACGATCCTGTTCGGCTCGCTGAGAGCCCTTGGCGAGACTCATCTGAAACGTCGGCTGGCGTACTCCACCATCAGTCAGCTGTCCTACATCGTGCTCGGCGCGGCGCTCGGGTCGGTCGCGGCGCTGGCCGGCGCGATGTTTCACATCGCAGCGCACGGCTTCATGAAGATTACGATGTTCTTCTGTGCCGGCGCCATTCACACCGAGGCGCACCGCGACGATGTCACCCAGTTCGGCGGTCTGGGCCGACAGATGCCGATCACCATGACCGCGTTCGCCATCGCCGCGGCGGGCCTGGCCGGGACGCCGTTGCTGGCCGGCTTCATCAGCAAGTGGCACCTGGGGTTGGGCGCGCTCGAGGCCGGTCACGGGGTGTTCATCGTGGTGCTCGTCCTCAGTGGGCTCCTCAATCTGGCTTATTTCTTCCCGATCGTATACGACGCCTTCTTCGCGCCCGCGCACGGCGACGTGGCGCCCGAGCGGCTGACGCTGTCGGCGCCGCTAGCGATCACCGCCGTCGTGGCGTTGCTGCTCGGGATCATGCCCGACTTCGGTGCCGGCTTTCTTCGTCTCGCGCTGAGCGCCGCGACGAGTGTGGTGGCCGGGTCGGTGGCCGGTGAGGTGCCATGACCGCGGGGCGGGGTGCGTTGATCGCCACGGCGGCGGCCGCTACGGGCGCCCTCGATCTGCTGGCTCATCCCCATGGCGACACCTGGTGGCACCACCTAGCGGGGTTTGACCTGGTCTACGGCTTCCTAGGGTGTGCGGCGATCGTGATCGGCTCGAAAGCGCTCGGCAAGGTATGGCTGCAGCGTCGCGAGCGGTTCTACGAGGACACAGAGGAATGACACCGCACCCGGCGCTCATCCTGTTTGCCACCGCGGTGCTCGTCGGACTGAGCCGTGGCAGGGTCCGGGCGGGGCTGCTCCTCGCGGGAACGATCGCGGCACTGGTCGCCGCCGTCACCCTGCCGCACGGCGTTCACTGGGGCTACGCCGTCGGCGACTACCAGCTGCAGTTGCTGCGGGTGGACCCGCTCAGCCACTTCTTCGGGCTGATCTTCACACTGATCATGGCGGTCGGCGCGCTGTACGCCTTGCATGCCACGCGCGCCGGCGAGCATGGCGCGACGCTGGTCTATGCGGGCGGCGCGCTGGGGGTGGTCTACGCCGGCGATTGGGTCAGCGCGTTCGTCTGGTGGGAGCTTATGTCGATCGCGTCGCTGGTCGTCGTCTGGTCCGGGGACACCGACCGCGCCCGCGCCGCCGGATTCCGCTATCTGTTCGTGCACGTCGCTGGCGGGTCACTCTTCTTCGCCGGACTCGCGGTGCATCTGTCGGGCGGCGGCCCGCTCGAGTTCGGCCCGTTCGGTGAGACCCATGGTTGGGCCTACGGGTTGATCCTCCTGGCCGTCGCCGTCAACGCCGCGATCCCGCCTTTCCATGCCTGGCTGGCCGATGCCTATCCGGAAGCGTCGATCACGGGGACGGTGTTCTTGAGCGCGTTCACCACCAAGACCGCTGTCTACGTGTTGATCCGGGTGTTTCCAAACAGCGATCTCCTGCTCTGGGCGGGGGTCCTCATGGCGCTCTACGGTGTCGTCTACGCGGTGCTGGAGAATGACATCCGCAGGTTGCTCGGCTATCACATCATCAGCCAGGTCGGGTACATGGTGGCGGGGGTCGGTCTCGGTACACCTCTGGCGCTCGCCGGCGCGGCCGCCCACGCGTTCTGCCACATCCTCTATAAGGCATTGCTGCTGATGGGCGCGGGCGCCGTGATGACGGCGACCGGCCGACGCAAGCTGACCGAGCTCGGTGGCGTCGGGCGCCAGATGCCGGTCGTGGTGGCGCTCTACTTTGTCGGCGCGTTCTCGATCTCCGGTGTACCGCTGTTCAACGGGTTCATCAGCAAGTCGATGATCATCACGGCCGCCGGCGACGAGGGCCACGGCATCGCCGAGCTGCTCCTGACGCTCGCGAGCGTCGGCACGTTCCTGCACACCGGTCTCAAGCTACCGTACTTCACCTTCTTCGGACCGTCACGTGGTCTGCGTCCCACCCCGGTACCCGCCAACATGATTGCCGCGATGGTGGTGGCATCCATCTGCTGCATCGGGCTCGGTCTCGCCCCCGGCTGGCTGTATGCCCGGTTGGCGACGACAGTCGATTACCACCCCTACACCCTCGACCACGTCGCCGGATCGCTCCAGCTGCTGGGCGGAACAGCGCTCGGGTTCTGGTGGCTGCTGGGCACACTGAAAGGGGAGGCGACCGAGAGCCTGGATACCGACTGGTTCTACCGGAAGCCGGTGCCGGAGGTGATGGCCTGGCTGGTTCGCGCGGCGGCCGCCACGGGACGTCTTGCGCACGCGGCGGCGCGGTGGGTGGTGCAGACGGCGGCCGGCTATGCCGCCAACCCGCTGATCGGCGTCGGTCGTCTCGTGACGGGTGCCAGCGACGGTGCGCTGTCGCCCTACGACGAGAACCGGTATCGGTTCCCGATCGGTGTGACGGTACTCTGGGTCGTACTGGCGGTCGGGCTGCTCTCGCTGCTGATCGGGTAAAGGGATGGCCGCCAGACACTTCGCGGTCCTCCACTACCTCGGGCTGTAGGCTTCAGGCGCTCTGGTGGCGAGTCGGGAGACCACTCGCCACCGCGGCGATGACATCCATCGGATCGTCCTCGGCTCGCTCGGTGCCAGAGCGGCAGCGCCGCGCGCAGTCTTCGTGACGCGCCTGCAGTTCGAGGCCGGCGTCGACATCGGTGGGGCACGGCTTCAGCCGTGCCGCGCAGGCCTGAAAGCCTGCGCCACCGTGTCAACCCCAAGTGAGGCTGGCGTTCAGAGCGCCCGTAGCGTGAAGCCCGTTGCGTGAAGCCGGCGAACGCGGCGATCAGTCGCCGTCTATGCCAGCGTGAGCTTGGCGTATTTCGCCCGAAGCGTTTTCCGTCCGATGTCGCCGAAGCGGACCGTCAGCTTCAGGTCGTCGGTCACCGGCTCGACCGTGAGGATGGTACCGACCCCGAAGGTGGGGTGGCGCACGCGGGTGCCGGGGCGGACGCTGATGACCGACTGGTCCTCGTTCTCGTAGTCGTACCCGTAGTCCGGCTGGATCTTCTCGTCGGCCGGTGGGTCGAAACGCCGCCGACCGCGCTGCGGCCGGCCACCGGTCGTCCGGCCGGGCACCGGCGTGGAGAACATCGGTTCGACCACCTCGAGCAGCGTGCTGGGGATCTCCGTGAGGAACCGCGACGGATCAGAGGCCCGATATTCGCCGAACACGCGACGGCGGGCGGCGCTTGTCAGGATGAGTCGTGTTTGCGCGCGGGTCATCCCGACGTAACACAGCCGTCGTTCTTCCTCGAGCTCGTCCTCGTTGTCCTGCGCCCGCATGTGGGGGAAGAGCCCCTCTTCCATGCCGACCATGAAGACCACCGGAAACTCGAGCCCCTTGGCCGCGTGTAACGTCATCAGCCAGATCCGCGCGTCCGGCGCGCCCGCTTCCTCGTCGGTCTCCGACAGCAGCGACAGCCGGTCGACGAAGCCGCTGAGCGACGGTTCCGGGTCCCGTATCTCGTAATCGCGTGCCGCCGAGACCAGCTCCATCAGGTTGGCCAGACGTCCTTCGGCGTCCTCAGTGTGCTGCTCGCGGAGGTCCCCGAGATAGCCGCTCTGGTCGAGCAGCTTGCCGAGGACCTCGGACACCGGCTCGCGGGTCGCGATGTCGCTGAGCGTCAGGATCAAATCGCGGAAACGCCGAAGCGCGGCGACGGCACGTGTCGGCAGCAGCGTCTCGTCGACCGCGCGTGTCAGCCGTCGCCACAGCGAGCCGGTCGCACCGCTGGTGATCTCGGTGGCAGCGAACAGCGGTCCAGTATCCACCGCTGCCGGGTCGAGCCCGTCGAGCGAGGCCAACACTGCCTTGCCGATGCCGCGGGCCGGGACGTTGATGACCCGGCGCACGCTGACATCGTCGTCAGGGTTCATCAGTAGCCGCAGGTAGGCGAGCGCGTCCTTGATCTCCTTCCGCTCGTAGAACCGGACGTTGCCGATGATCTTGTAGGCGAGCCCCTCGCGGATCAGTGCGTCCTCGAGCGCGCGCGACTGCGCGTTGGTGCGATACAGCACCCCGGCGAGCCCGTCCTCCGTCGCGAGCCCCTCGCGGAGCCGCGTGGTCACGAAATCCGCCTCCTCGAGCTCGTCCTCGCCACGGAAGTAGCAGATTGGCGCCCCACCGGTCCGGTCGGTCCAGAGCCGCTTCTCCTTGCGGTTCCGGTTTTGCCGGATGAGGGCAGAGGCCGCGTCGAGAATCACCTGCGTCGACCGGTAGTTCTGCTCGAGGCGAATGACGGTCGCCTCGGAGAAATCCTGCTCGAAGTCCATGATGTTGCGCAGATCGGCGCCGCGCCACTTGTAGATGGACTGGTCGGGGTCGCCCACCACACACAGATTCCGGTGGTGGTCGGCCAGATGACGGATGAGCAGATACTGCGGCTGGTTCGTGTCCTGATACTCGTCGACCATGATGAACCGGAACTGTTCGCCGTAGCGTCGCTTGACCCGCTCGGCGGTCGCGAAGAGCTCTACGGTGCGCAGCAGCAGGTCGTCGAAGTCGAGGGCGTTGGCCTCGTTCAGCGCGCGCCGGTAGCGCGCGTACACTGTGGCCGCCATCTCGCCTTGCGCGCTCCAGCTCTCGCCGCGCAAGGTCTCGGGGTCCACCATCTGGTTCTTCGCCTGGCTGATGAGCGACAACGCCTGGCGCGCCGACAGCACCGCGTCGTCGATGTCGAGCGTCCGGAGCGCGCGTCGTACGACCGCCAGCTGGTCCGACGAATCGTAGATGACGAAGTCGCGCGATAGGCCGATGGCGGGGCCTTCGCGTCGCAGCAGCCGCGCGCAGAAGGCGTGGAACGTGGAGATCCACAACCGGCGGCAATCGGTCGCCAGCAGCTGTGCGACCCGCGTGCGCATCTCTTCGGCGGCCTTGTTCGTGAAGGTGACCGCGAGCACTTCGTGCGGCTTGGCATGGCCGTCCCCGATCAGATACGCCGCCCGATACGAGATGACCCGGGTCTTCCCGGACCCCGCGCCGGCGAGAATCAGCAACGGTCCCTCGGTCTGCAGCACCGCACGGCGCTGCTCGGGGTTCAGAGACTGGAGAAAGTCCATCGAGGAAAACCGGCTCCCGAGAGTCCGCGCCTTCACTCCACCGTCACGCTCTTGGCGAGATTACGTGGCTGGTCGACGTCGCAGCCGCGGCGGACGCCGATGTGGTAGGCAAGTAGCTGGAGCGGGATGACCATGACGATCGGGGTGAGCAGCGGAGGGGAAGCGGGCACGGTGATGAGCGCGTCCAGCGACCGGTCGATCAGTGTCTCGATGCCGGTTTGGCTGTCGTCGGTCACGACGATGACGGGGCCGCCGCGCGCCTTGGCTTCCTGCAGATTGCCCGTCATCTTCTCGAACACCTGTCCGCCCGGCAGCAGTGCCACGACCGGCATCTGCTCGTCGATGAGCGCGATCGGGCCGTGTTTCATCTCGCCGGCCGGATAGCCCTCGGCATGAATATAGGAGATCTCCTTCAGCTTTAGCGCGCCCTCGAGGGCGATCGGGTAGTTGATCCCGCGACCCAGATAGAGAAAGTTTCGATGCGTGTAGAACCGCTGCGCGATCGCCTGGATCGCCTGGTCGCACGTGAGCGCCTGTTCGAGCAGCCGCGGCAGCCGGTGCAGATCTTCGAGATGCCGGAGCGCCGTGTCCGTCGGGACCGCCCCACGGCTCTGTGCCAGATAGAGCGCCAGCAGGTGCAGCGCCACGAGCTGTGAGGTGAACGCCTTGGTCGAGGCGACCCCGATCTCCGGACCGGCGTGGGTGTAGACCGTGCCGTCGGCCTCGCGGGTCGCCATGCTGCCGACCACGTTGCAGATGGCGATGCACGCGGCGCCCTTGCGCCGCGCCTCCCGGAGCGCCGCCAACGTGTCCGCCGTTTCGCCCGACTGCGTGATGACGATGGCGAGCGTCGTGGGCGTGACGATCGGGTTCCGGTAGCGATACTCGGAACCGTAGTCCACCTCGACCGGAATCCCGACGATCTGTTCGATGAGGAACTTTCCGACGAGGGCCGCGTGCCAGGAGGTGCCGCACGCCAAGATGATGATACGGTCGACCGCTTGCAGCCGGTCGTGGGGGATCTCCAGCTCGCCCAGGAACACCTGTCCGGACTCGAGCGAGGCGCGGCCGAGCACCGTTTCCTGTACGGCCCACGGCTGCTCGAAAATCTCCTTCAGCATGAAGTGCTTGTATCCGGCCTTCTCCGCCATCACCGGGTCCCAGGTAATGCGCTGGGTCGTCGTCTCGACCG
Organism: Acidobacteriota bacterium; assembly: GCA_022562495.1. Lineage (GTDB taxonomy): Bacteria > Acidobacteriota > Vicinamibacteria > Vicinamibacterales > UBA8438 > NP936. Next base: position 3,210 of record JADFPE010000036.1, on the reverse strand, counting down.
GGGCGCCGGCGAAATCGGTGAACACGACACCGTGGGGTGTGATGACCGCCATTTCCTCATCGCCGAGGAAGACGACGTCGCGGGTATGGCTCAGCACAGCCGCGACGTCTGAGGCCACCAGGAACTCCTGGTCGCCCATGCCGACGACGATCGGCGGGCCGTTTCGCACGGCCACCAGCTTGTACGGGTCGTCTGCGGCCAGCAGCACCATCGCGAACAGACCGCGGATCTGCGTGAGTGCCCGGCGGACCGCCTGCTCCAGCCCGTCGTCGCGCATCTCCCGCTCGACCAGGTGCGCGATGATCTCGGTGTCGGTCTCGGTTTTGAACCGATGTCCGTGTTCCGCGAGATCGTGCTTCAACTGCAGGTAGTTCTCGATGATCCCGTTGTGCACGACGACGATGCGGCCGGTGCAGTCGCGGTGCGGATGGGCGTTCTCCTCGGTCGGCCGGCCGTGGGTCGCCCACCGGGTGTGGCCCAGACCGTAGTCGCCGTCCACCGGGTGGTCCGCGATCGTTTCCTCGAGCCGTGCCAGCTTGCCGGCGCTGCGGCGCACTTCGATCTCGCCGTTGCGCACGAGTGCCACGCCCGCCGAGTCGTAGCCGCGATACTCCAATCGGCGGAGCGCGTCGATCAGGACCGGGACGACCGGTTTCTCTCCGACGTAGCCAATGATGCCGCACATAAGACTTAGTGGCCCCGGTCATCATTACGGTAGCATTCGGCTGGCGATGCATCCCGCCTGGACGGCGTTGCTCCTCGGTCACACATCCCCCAATTTGCTCCCTCGTCGCGCCTTGCCAGCCGGGCGCCTCGCCACCCTCGGTGCGTTACCGTAATTATCACCGGGACCACTTAGGAGTCAGAAGTCAGACGGCAGACGTCAGGCGTTTGAATGCGCCGTGTCCTGGCTCTTCTTCCGGCGTGAGACCCAATCCTCTTTGTTGACTTGCCGGCTCCGGGCCACACCCAGAGCGCCCGCGGGCACGTCGTTGGTGATACAGGACCCGGCCGCAACATAGGCGTCGTCGCCGAGCGTCACCGGCGCGATCAGCTCGGTGCCACTGCCGATGAAGACACGGTCGCCGATGGTCGTGGGGTATTTCTGGCCGCCGTCGTAGTTGCAGGTGATGGTGCCGGCCCCGACGTTCACCTCGCTGCCGATCGTGGCGTCACCCAGGTAGGTCAGATGGTTCGCCTTCGACCCGTCGCCCAGCGACGTCTTCTTCGTCTCGACGAAGGTGCCAATGCGCGCCGCCTTGCCGATCACGGTCTCCGGACGCAAGTGTGCGAACGGCCCAATCCGGGCGTCCTGTGCGATGGTGGCGCCCTGAATGACACAATGATTATTGATGAGCACGTCGTCACCGAGCGTGGAATCGACGATGCGCACACCCGAGTGTAGCTCGCAGCGGGCGCCGATCGTGGTGCGTCCCTCGAGGATGACGCTCGGGTGGATCACGGTGTCGGGGCCGACGGTCACGTCGGTGTCGACATAGGTCGTTGCCGGGTCCTCGATGGTGACGCCGGCCGCCATCAGCTCTTCGTTCTTGCGCTGTCTCACGATCTGTTTGACCTCCGCCAGCTCCGTCTGGCTGTTGATCCCGCGCACTTCGTCCGGATCCTCGACCTCGACGGTCTCGACCCCCAACCCGCGTCGCCGGTAAATCGTTACGAGTCCCGGGAGATAGATCTCGTTGATCGCGCCGGCCGCCGGAATCTCCCGGAGGGCGTCGAAAAGCGGTGTCAGGTCGAGGGCGTAGATCCCGCTGTTGATCTCGTTTAGCTGGCGCTGTGCTTCCGACGCGTCCCGTTCCTCGACGATGCGCCTGAGCCGGCCGTTCTTTCGGACGATACGGCCGTAGCCGTAAGGGCGGGCCATCCTGGCTGTCAGCACGGTCACGGCGGCGCCCTTCCGCTCGTGAGTCTCGACCAGACGCCGCAGGGTCTCCGGGCGGATCAGAGGTACGTCGCCTGACAGCACCACCAGGGCGCCGCGCCGGTCGCGAAAAAGAGGCTCTGCCTGAAGCAGCGCATGCCCCGTGCCGAGTTGTTCGGGCTGGAGCACGAACGCGAGCCCCGTGTGATCTGCGAGCCCCGCGTGAACCTGATCGGCCACCGGGCCGACCACCACGCCAGTCGAGTCGGGGGTCAGCACGCTCGCCGCGCGCAGCACGTGTTCGATCAACGACAGCCCGGCGAGACGGTGCAGCACCTTTGGCCGGCCGGACCGCATCCTGGTCCCCTGACCGGCCGCGAGGATCAGGACGTGACGTGCCATGCGAGTGTCCCGCGTCAGAAGTTCGTCCCCTAATTCCCGGGTGGGGCATCCCGCCTGGCGGCATTGCTCCGCGGTCAAGTACTGCCGGAATGCTCCGTCGGCTCGCTTCGTCAAGTCGACGCATCGCCACCCTCGGTTCGAGGCCAGACGTGCGCCATTGACTGTTACGGTGTCTTGACCACGTCGAGAAAAGGTTTGGTCCCTCGAATGGAATCGAAATCCGGCTCCTGCTTGGCCTGCAGTCGATTACTCGGGTTCAGCGCGATGGCTTGTGCCAGGTGCTTGGCGGCACTCTCCACGTCGTTGCGAAGCGCGTGGGCCAGGGCCAGCATGTACTGGAGGTGGTCGTGCTTCCGGTGTGACGACGCGGTACCGCGCAGGAGCGACAGCGCTTCGTCCACGTCGCGACGATTGAGAGCAAGCGTCGCAGCGAGGATTCGCTCGTCGACTGACTTCGGTTTCTTCGCCCGCGGACCGGTTTCCCGCTCGCAGACGTTCAGGTACAGACGCGCCCGCTCGTGCAACTCGCGCTCCTCGGGATATTGCTTCAGCACCTGCCGGAAGGCGGTCGCCGCCCCGTCGTAGTGCTTGCGTTGCAGCGCCTTCAGGCCCTTCTCGTACAGCGCGACCGCCTTCGCATAGGCCTCACGGATCTTGACGACCGGGGTGCGCGTGGCGCTGCGTGGACGGGCCACTGGAGCCTTTCGCTTCGTCGTGGTCGTGGGGGTTGCCCGACGCTTCGCGGTCATGGGGGTCGCCCGGCGCTGTGCGGTCGTCGAGGTTGCCCGGCGCTTCGCGGTCGTGGGGGTTGCCCGGCGCTTCGCGGTCGTGGAGGTTGCCCGGCGCTTCGCGGTCGTGGGGGTTGCCCGGCGCTGTGCGGTCGTGGGGGTTGCCCGGCGCTTCGCGGTCGTGGGGGTTGCCCGGCGCTG
>JADFPE010000276.1 GCA_022562495.1 Acidobacteriota bacterium | reverse complement strand
CCAGACCGCCAGCCAACCTGGTTCGTCTGCCCAAAAGGCATGGATCACCGCGAACGCGCCCCGGCGGTGCTCCTCGACGATCGCACGGATCACGCGTCGCCACAGTCCGATCACCCGGACGCCCAGCCGCTGGCCACCGCCAAAGGCGTGCACCCGCGCCGCCCCGATCACGTAGCAGGTCCGCCGGTGAGGCCAGCGGATCGCGAAGACATGGACCTCATGCTTGCTGCCGCCAAGCCGGTCGACATGGTCGCGGAGAGCGGGTATGCACCAGTCGGTGCTACTCCGGCTGAAACCGGGCACCAGCACCGCGATCTTCATTCGCCCACCCGCGACGGCGGATCAATCAGGCGGACCGGGGAGACGGACGCCAGTGTCTGATAGATTCGTAACGCTTGGCGACCCACTGCGGGCCACGAGAGCTGGCGGGCGAATCGCCGCCGCACCTGTCTGGACGCAGCCCGCAGGTCCGTGTTGGTGCATCTGACGAGCGCCGTGGCGAACGCACCGGCGTTGCCGCACGGCCACAGGGCGCCTACCGCACCGCCTCCCGTGATCAGCCGGAACGATGGGATGTCGGTGACCACCGGCACGGCGCCGCATGCCATCGCCTCGAGCAGCGCATACCCGCTGCCCTCGTGGTGACTGCCAAGCACGAACAGATCCGCTGCGCTGTAGAACGCCGCCAACCGATCGTGCGCGACCTGACCGCGGAGATGGACGCGCCCACACAACCGACGCGACGCTACCACGTGCTGCTCAACATCGGCCCGCAGCTCCTCGGTGTGAAAGATCATCGTCAGGTGGGCATCGCCAAGCTGGGGCAACGCACGCTCGAAGCCTGCCAGCACCGTCACGGGGTCCTTGTTCGCGTCGAGCCGCCCCACCCAGAGCAGCGCCGGCCGGCCCGGCAGTCCGGTCATGGCGCACGCCCGACGACGCCCGATCGGCTCGAACCGCGTGCTGCTCTCCATCACCTCGAACACCGGCGTGTCGGCACCGATGAGCCCGGCCGCCCGCCAGGGCTCAACTTGCTGAGCGGCGGCGAACAGGAAGCCATCGGCTGCGCGGAGCCCCACACGGCGGAGCGCACGGCGCGCGGGATGGCGCGGAGGCCGGTCGGCGTGGTCCTGCAGCAGGATCGGCGTGTGCGGGAACTCGCGGCGCAGTCGCCAGGTCTCCATCGTGAACGACAGCCCGTTGACATGCAGCACGTCCGGACCGAGCGTCGCGAGCACGCGGTGCAGCCGGCCCGACGTGAACACCTGCGGCCACGCCAGGACAGGACGCACGAAGTGATACCTGACCTGACCGCGCTGCACGAGAGCGTCGCGCCAAAACGCCACCAGCACCGTCGTCCGCTCCACACCAGCACCCACCAGCGCGTCGCTCCAGCCGGTCAGCGTCGAGTACCGGTCGAGCAGCGCGTCCGGGTCCCTGAGATCCCGATCGTGCGTGTAGATCAGGTGAGCGACATGCATTCAATCCCTTGCGCGTCGATGGCACACCGCCGCAGGCGCCGCATCAGACCACAGGGCCTACAGCGGACCTCACGCTCTCTGCCTTCGAACGCGTTCCTGCAGACCGGACAGACCCATGCCCACGTGTTGGCCTGTCCTTCGCCCGAGGTCGGATTCATGTCAGGCGCGCTTGGTCAGGATCATGAGGAAATGATCACCCGCATTGCGCAAGACCGGCAGCGCGCCGAAGCGGTCGTCGATCCAAGCCAGGGTCGCGCATAGACGCGGCCACCGTCTGCACCAATGGACCAAGTAGGGTGGCGGCAGAAACAGGTTGAGGCCACGATAGCTGGTGAGCTCGGCCATGTCTGCGAACGCGGCATAAAACTCCCTCGGTGCGTAATACGCGGTCCAGACGGTGCGCTGATTCAGCGGCACAGGCACCATTCCACGCGCGTACCGGATCCGCGCCCGTTTCAGATTGCCCCGAGCCAAGTAATAGAGTATCTCCCAGGGGCAATGCCGCCCGATGACCGAGATCACTAACTTTCCGCGCGGTACCAGTAATTCATCGCAGGACTCCGCGAGCGCCGGTAAATCAGGCAGACAATTCAGAGCGCCAAGATTTGAATAGAGGCAATCAAATTTCTCGTCTCTTAGCTGGTCGAGATGATGGATACCAACCGCCCTGACTGAGATCCGGCCGACCAAGCCCGCGCCTGCCACCCGCGACTTTGCGCGCTCAATCATGGCTGGCGACCAATCTACAGCCACGACACGATAGCCCTGACGGGCCAGGTGTTCCGCGTCCAGGCCGGTACCGCAGCCGAGGTCGAGCAGCCGCCCCCCCGTTGGCACACAGTCAACAATGGACCGCCATAAAGCGGATCGCATGTGCTGCACCAGCGAGTTGTTGCCCAATGGACCGTCGTAATCCTGGGCCACGCTGTCAAAAGCGCGTCGATTATCGAGGTGCCTGGCCGCGCGGTCCGGGCCTTCGGAATTGGCACAAGGGGACGTGTTCATCAGCCAACCCCTTACCTCACGAAAGCCTCGGCGAAGGCTTCACGCACTCGACTACGAGTTTTTCCAAAGGCATGCGATACCAGTCACGCTGGCAACGCCAGCGGGCAATCATCTGCAAAGGCACACGCCAAGCCGTTTGGGGTCCCCAAGCGAACCGGTTGTAAAACTTGAACCGTTCCACAAGCTTATAGATTTGCGGTGATACCCAGGGGCCTGCCGCGCCGGCCACGTAATCGAAGTCCGCCCACCCGTCCAGCGTCCGGGGTATGTCGGCGGTCACCTCCTGTGCGAGTCGCGATCCGGGGTAGGGCTTGTAATAGAATATCGGTGTCTCGAACCTTGAACTCATGGCGCGAAGCCTCTTGACGAGATCGAGAGTCTCCTGTACCTCGTCGTTCCCTTCACCAGGGAACCCTACGATAAACGAAAAAATTACGGCGACGCCGTGACGGGCGCACATTTCAGCCGCCGCGATGACCTGATCGACCGTTGTGTCCTTCATGATGCGTTCGAGCACGGCCGGCGATCCAGACTCCACCCCGATGAGCACCCTGCGCAAGCCGGAGCGAATGCACAAGTCGAAGATCTCCTCCGGTAAGCGCACGCCTTGATCGGCGCGCATGGTCGCCGCCCAGGTAAACTGCATGTCCCGTCGCAAGAACTCCTCGGATATCTCGGCAACCCGATGCGCGTAGGTAAAAAACGTCTCGTCCTGAAAATTGAGGTCCGTAAAGTTGTACTGCTGCCATAGTGATTCGATGTCATCGGCCAACCGGCATGGCGACACCGCCGACCAGCCCCGATTGTAGACGAAGGGATCGGCACAAAACGCACAGCGGAACAGACAACCCGTGGAGGTGATGTAGTCGAGTTGGCGCCTGCCCTTCAGCGAGAAGTACTTTGCCACCGGGATGAGGCCAAAGTCGGGCGGCGGAAAGGTATCCATATCTTCCAGTCCGGCTGAATCGGTGAATACAACGTGCCCGTTTTGACGAAAACCAACGCCGCTAATACCGTCAGCAGCCTGGCCATCGACCAGCCGTTCGACAAGCTCCCTGAAAGATGTCTCTCCTTGCCCCTTGACCGTATAGTCGAGACACGGTTCGTCCAGACATTGGGTGGGGAACAGCGACGGGTGCCAGCCGCCCCACACTGTGGGCAAGTCGGGTCGGCGCGCCTTGGCGGCACGCAGAATGCCAAGTGCGTCGGCGATCGGTCGACCGGTCAAGACGGACATACCAAGGCACACGGCGTCATCGATTTCCGCTAGCACCGCAGCCTCGGGGTCATCTTCCAGACGAGCATCAATGATGCGAACATCATAGCGTTCAGGATCGAGACACGATCCCACCGCCAATAGGCCCAATGGCATGGTGTAGAACACCGCCTGAGGATTGTAGAGCACGACTTTGTGTCTCATGCTTCAGCTCCCAACGGATCACACCCGCCTCATGCGCAACCTCCAGGGCCTAACAGCACGTGGTGAGAGTCCAGCCTGGCACCGAGACCGGTGATGGGCCCGTCTGGCAAGACGCGACGAGGGAAGATACCGGCAGTATTTGACCGAGGAGCAACGTAGGCACGCGGGATGCTGCGCCGGTCGAATGCCGTGGGACATTCACCACGGGCTGCTCGGCGCTCTGCTTTGCCATCGGCCACGTCCCGGTCGAGCGAGGGGTCACAGGTACGGCACACCTCACCGATCAGGCCTTCGCCGATCGTGACGATGACCGCAAAGGCGCCGAGCGTGGTGCCTGCGAAGAGATTCTCCCCGTGAATCACGAACGTGCCCGAGCGACCTTCATCCAGGGTGGTCACTTCTCGCACTCGACCCCCTGCTCGTGGATGGCGCACCGCTGAATCCGCCTGGCCAGACCGGCGTCCAGCAGCTTCACCGCCCCATCGATCCGGACGAGCGTCGCCGGGTGCCGGTGGGCGGCGAACACACCGGCCAGCTCCGGGTCGGCGACGAGCGGGCGGCCCCCGACCGCCACCAGCAACACGTCACGACGCCGCGCAGCGATCAGCGACGCGGCCGGGTCGTCGGCGAGCCGGCGAATCACCAGGAGGTCCGCCTTCAGTCCGGTCGCGATCCGCCCGGCGTCTGGTAGCCGGAGCATCCGCGCCGGGTTCGTGGTCACCATCGGGAGCGCCTCGGCGGGCTCCATCAGCCCTGCCTCGACGGCGACCCGCAGCTCGTCTAGCAAGTCGAAGGAACCGGTAACCCGCGAATCGGTGCCGAGACAGATCCGTGTCCTCGACATCGGGCAGGCGTCGCGAAACTGTCGAATCGGCGCGGTCTGCCCCAGCAGGAACAGGTTCGAGGCGGGACACCAGACAAGACCCGCCCCGCGCCGCACCACACGGCACCAGTCGGCGTCGCTCAGACCGACCCCGTGCACGAGCACCGAATTTTCACCCAGACAGCCCAGTCGCTCGAGCTGCCCGAGCTCGTCGCGCGCCGCCTGGTCGGTCCCCTCAGCGAGATGCAGCAGAAACGGATGCTCGGGCGACGTCGCGCGAAACCGCGCGACCACGTCGCCACCCGGCTCCCCGCGTGCACCCGCCGCACCGTGTTGCAGACCGAGCGAATGCGCCCAGCCATATCTCCGGACCACGCGCACGGGAAACCGGAACCGGAGCTCCGGATACAACGGATTGTGGTGCGCAACGGTCGTGACGCCGGACAGCAGGTTCTTGAGTCCGCCGATGAACAGCCGATCGGCCAGGCGAAACGCCTGTCCACATTGCAACGACGGGTCGTTTCGCAGACGCGGCCGCATGTCGTCGATCCACTGGCTGGCGTTCCCGTAGACCGGTCGGCACTTCAGTCGGCCGTAGTGGTTCAGCTCGAGGTGGTCGTGTGCATTGATCAGCCCGGGCAGGACAACGGCATCATCGAGATCGACCACGTGGTCGCCGGGGCTGGGCGCGGTGTCGACCGACAGCACGTTGGTGCCATAACGCACGGCCGTGGCGATGCCCCGATCGGTCACCACCTGTGCGTGCCGGAGCGCGACCGGTTGCGCGAACATCTCGAATCACCTCAGGGGAGCGATCCCCTGCGCGTCATGACGATGCGCCTGGACCACCACCGCCACCAGCGGGTTCTTCCACCGATGTCGAAACGTCTCGGCTGCCACGCCGGTCTCCCCGTCGAGGCCGGTCTCGCGCACCTCGTCGACAATGAACCCGCCTCGTTCCAACACGCAGCGGTGGTCTCGGATCGACCGCGGATGATACGGAATCTCGAACCGGCGTCCCGATCGATCCTCGAGCGTGCGGCGCCACCCATCAGCAGCCCAGGATTCGTGAAAATCGGAGAACACCAGGTGACCGCCCGGGCGTAACACTCTGTGGATCTCGGCCACCCACTGCGTCAGGTCGGCTATGTCGCCGACCATCAGGGACGCCAGCGCCAGATCGAAGACGGCGTC
>JADFPE010000275.1 GCA_022562495.1 Acidobacteriota bacterium | reverse complement strand
GTCGGCGAACGCCAGCCGCTGCGCTTCGGTCACCATCGCGATCGCCTGCGCCGAGTGGAAGCCGACCCGCTCGAGCACCGGGATGTTGAGCAGACCGAGTGTCTGGGCGATCGTCATGCCGCCGGAGCTGGGCACCGGGTGCGTGATGAGCTGGTACTCGGCGTGCTCGAAGATGAGCGGCTCGCGCCATTCCGCCGCGTAGCCGTCGAGGTCCGCGTGCGTGATGAGCCCACCGTTCGCCTGCATGTCGGCGACGATCAGGTCGGCCACCCGGCCGCTGTAGAAGCCGTCACGCCCGTCCCGGGCGACCGCCTCGAGCGTGGCGGCGAGATCGGGCTGCGTCAGCACGTCCCCCATGCTGGGGCCGCCGCCCTCGAGCCCGAACGCCTCGACGGAGGACGCGAACTGCCGCAGTCTCTGATTCCTCTGCAGACTCCTCGCCAGGGCGTGGGACACCGCAAATCCGTTGCGGGCCAGCGTGATGGCCGGCGCCAGGACGTCGGCACGACCGAGCGTGCCGTATCGGTCGACGAGCTTCAGCATCCCATCGACACTGCCCGGCACGCCCACCCCCGTGTGCGTGTGCGTGCTCAGCCCGGGCACCATCTCGCCGTTGGCGTCGACGAACATGTCCTCGGTGGCCGCCGCCGGCGCCGCTTCGCGAAAGTCCAGCGCGAAGGGCTCGCCATCCGCCGTCAGCCCCACCATGAAGCCGCCACCGCCGATGTTCCCGGCCGTGGGGTAGGTCACCGCCAGCGCGAACTGCACCGCGGCTGCCGCATCGAACGCGTTGCCGCCGGCCTTCAGGATCGCGACACCGATATCGGTCGCGAACGGCTCCGGTGAGGCGACCATCCCGTTGGCCGCGACATTCGGCCGCGTCTCGGTCGAGACCGATCCGAGGACGATCGCCAGGGCCGATACCGCCACGCACGACAGCCTGCGCCACCTGGACGTCATCATGATGCGCACCTTTCGAGACGGGTTGCGAGCGACTCGATCTCCGAGGGGTCTTGATAGGGCGACGTGGCAATCAGCGCGCGACCCACGGCGTGCCAATGATCAATGCCGGGTCTGCATCAGGCCTGGGCACGAATTTCTGCGTGCGCCCATACTGATTGTCGCCTCCATAGAGATTCCCGTCGGAGTCGACCGTAATCGTATGCACTTCGAGATATCCATTGGGGAGCTCTCGAGGGACATTCCACGTGTACAGGTGATTGCCTGCGAAGTCCAACTTGACGAACCTGAGCGGTCCCAGGTCGGTTATCCAGAGACTGTCTTCGTTGACAATGATGTCCAAAGGCAGGGTAAAACCGGGAAAAGCGTCGACAAACTCGACCTCTTTCGGATCATCGGTGGTCCTGAAGACATTGATTCGACCCCCCGAGCGATCGAGAGCAAAGATCAGACCATCTGGCCCGATGCCTAACGCATGAATGCCATTGAACTGACCCGGCCCGTCTCCGCGCCCGCCAAACTCTGACAGATACTTCGCATCGCTATCCATGATGATGATGCGATGATTGTCCAGACCGTCCGCCACCAGAATCCTGCCGTCGGGCAGGAACGCCACATCCTGAGGTCTGCCGAAATGGGTCTCGTCGTCCCCCGGAACGCCTTTCTCACCCAGCGTCATCAGCAGTTCCTCGCCGTTGTTGGAGAAGACGTAAATCTGATGAAAGGTCTCGTTGACGACCCAGACACGGCGCGCCGGATCATAGGGACTGATGCGCACCCTGTGAGGTCCAGGTCCCTCTGACCCTGCACACAAGTAGTCCCACTGATCCCACACCTCGATCACATGCCCATCACCATCAACTATAAACAGACAGTTCTGCCACGTGCGCAGATCGGTGGCCCGCAAGGTGTTGATCCCGAGCGATCCCGCAAAACCCGCAAAATCGGAGGGAATCGGAATCGGCAGTCTGGTCTCTCCCCGCTGCGCGATGAAGATGCGATCGGGCGATTCAGCGAAGACACCTGAATTCCCGCCGAAGGCAAACCCTTGCTTGGCAAATGGCTTGTGCCACGCTTCGACGACGTGATAAGGACTGGGTCCGGTCGGCCCGGAATCCTGTGAGGCAACCGGTCCGGAAAACAACACGGCAAGCGAACCGGTCAGCGTGGCAACCGCGAGCAGTCCTGAATGGCGCATAGTCGAGCAGTCTCCAGAGTCTGGATCGGCGATGACCGCGATGTCGTGCCATGCAGCCTATCATTTACCAGCGAATGATTCAGGATTCAGCCCCACGGCTGGGCTGGACCTGCGCTGGAGCCGACCGCCTCTCACCTGGCCGCCGGCGGCGTCACGATCGACGGGGACACGGTCACTGCATGCCTCCCTCCGCGAGGCGAGCGTCTCCGCACAGCGTGCTGCCTGGCGTTATCCGCCTTCCAGAGCCAACCGGACGTCACCCAGGAGATCGCGTAGGCGGTGTACCGGTCCATCGCCTGGGGGCAGGAGTGCGATAAGCTTCCTCCCGCCCGAGCCTGCGACACAGAGACGAACCGATGACTGTAGAGCGCCTGGCGCAAGAACTGACCGCCCACCTCGTCCTGACTCGACCGCTGGTGTGCGTGGACCTGGAGGCCACCGGCGTCTGGCCAGGACACGACCGCATCGTCCAGATTGCGGCCGCCAGCATCTTCCCGGACGGCACTGTGTCGACATGGTCGTCGCTTGTGAATCCCGAGCAGCCGATGCCCCAGGCGGCACTGGCTATCCACGGCATCACCGATGCGATGGTGGCGTCCGCGCCGACCTTCGCGCAACTGGCGCCAAGGGTCGGGACACTGCTGTCTGGCTGTGACCTGACCGGCTACAACGTCGAACGATTCGATCGCCGGCTGCTCGCTGCCGAGTTCCGCCGCGCGGGGGTCGCCGACCCGATGGTCGGTGCGCTCGTCATCGACGCCTACACCATCTTCGTCCGCCAGGAACCGCGCAGTCTGGACGCCGCGTTGCGGTTCTACGGAGTCGAGGCGGGACAGGCCGATCGACAGGCGCATGACGCCAGCAGCGATGTCGAAGCCACGGTCGCCGTGCTGGCGGCGCAGTTGAAGACCTATGCCGACCTGCCGAAGACGGTCGCCGCACTGCATACCTGGCTCCACCCGAGCGACCCGAATCGGATCGACGCCGACGGGAAGCTGGTGTGGCGCGACGGCGTCGCGACGGTCGCGTTCGGGGCACAGGCGGGCACATCCCTGGCGGACCTGGCAGCCAATGACCGCGGTTTTCTCGAATGGGTGCTGCGCAAGGATTTCTCGGACGAGGTCAAAGCGATCGTCCGAGACGCGCTGGCAGGACGATTGCCGGTCCGTGGCGACGCAGAGTCGGGATAGATGGTGGCGCGGGCAGTCCGTCTGGGTCCGAAGGGCCCCTTCCCCAGCTACGGGCTCTGACGCCACCGCCTCGGCTCTCGCCGGCATGGCCGCCCGAGGCGCCATTCGGCGCCGCGAGTGTGGAGAGCCGATGACGATCGGGAGATCACCGTCTTCTGACGAGGCGTGCGAGCGGCGGTTCGGTCGGTAACCGCGATCCGACCAGCTACGGTTCCACCATGGCCAGGGCTTCATGAACCGCAACGACGATGTCTTCGTCGCCGGTGTCCAGAATATCAGAGAGGATGTCGGCCGCCTTGCTGGGGCGCATGCTGGCAACCGCGTCGATCGCTGCGAGCAGGAGCGATTTCTCGGTGTCCTGCGAGGCGACGAGGGCGACCATGTGGGACCAGGCCGCCGTCAGTTCCCAGTTGCCGGCCGCGACGACCGCCTGATAGTGAATGTCCGGGTCAGGGCTGTCGAGCGCCTCGAGGATCTGCGCGTCGAACCCGCGGACATTTTGCATGCAGAAGACGGCGGTGAGCCGCCAGGCTGCGTCATCGCCTGACCACGCCACACCGACCGCGCCAGGGTGCCAGTCCTGCGGCGCACGCACCGAGGCCTCCAGGATTCCCCGTCGCACCGCCGCGGGGACATCCACATCCCGGTAGAGCCCCCGAAGCGACTCCCGGATCCGCCCGAACGTCTGCTCGGTGATTGGCACGTCACCGAGATTGTCGAACCCGTCCGTATCGGCAAGCTCGAGAACGGGACCCAGCGAGATCGCCGCCCGGACCCGCAGCGGCTCGGACCGATCGCCGCGACGCAGGAGGACCAGCAGCGCATCCGCCAGTCCATCGTTGATGGCGGTGATGTCGCCGGCGAGCTCGGCGGCCAGCAGCAGCTCTGGCTCGTGGGCGGCGTCGTCTCGGAGGGTGTCGAGCAGCAGCGTCCCGGTGTCTGCGGGCCACTGCCAGGGTGGAATGTCCGTCAAGGTCGTCAAATCCATCTTCGTCCCTCCGTCCGGTACCGCGTCACCCGCTGCTCGGCAGCGATCTCGCGGGTCCTGCCTGTCCGCCGTTGCTTCAGCAGAGACGGGACGGGCCGTGCGACCATCACCTCGGGAGGATGGTATCCCTGTTCACCCTTCCCACAACACCCGCTTCAGCGAGCGCCCGACGAACCGGTCGGTGACAGACTCCTGCGCGACAATCTGACGGATGCGCTGCCTGGTCTCGTCCGAGGTGCCCAGCTGCTCGGCCGCCTGCATCGTGTGCGTGTAGGCGGCCAGCACATCCAGGTTGGTGATCTCGTAGCCGTACCCCTCGACCAGCCAATGCAGGGCGAGCAGCCCGGCCTCGACGGCGAAGCCTGGGCGGCGCTGGGCGAAGTCGCGCGCGGCGCGGGTGAGGGTGCCTGGGTCGCATGGCGAGCAGCGCACCAGCGCGAGCGCCTCGTCGTAGAGCTCGGCATGCTTGGCGGCGGCGAACCACCTGCCCTCCTGGCCCGGTGTCATCTGGACGAGGTCGGCGAGCAGCGCGTCCGGCCCCTTATGCGGATACCTCTTCACGAGGGCGCGGAACCTCGCGAGGTTGGTGCCGGCCCGGGTGGCCTCGAGCCCGTAGCGCGCGTAGGCCTCGTCGGCCCGTCCTGACGAGAGCAGGATCTCCTCGCAAGCCCGGGCGATGGCGACCGGGTCGTCGTTGAGGCCGCCGCGTGCTTCGGCGTAGCGGAGCGCCTCGGCCTTGCGCCCCATCGCGACCAGCGCCTTGACGCCATACTGCCGCTGGTCCCACATTGATTGCGGCGCGCGCTCCAGCAGGTCGAGGATCTCGTCGTGACGCTCGGCCGCGAGCAGCGCGCTCAGACAGGGCACGGTGGCCTGGGAATAGCCGCTGCCCTCACGCCTGTTGCTCCAGGCATCCCTCGCCTGGTCCAGTAACTGGTCGGCCCATTGCGAGGCCACGGCCGGCGCGGCGCACAGCTCGCCCCAGTGGTCACCGAGCTCCTCGATGTAGGGGATCTCGTCACACTGATAGGCCTGCCACAAACGCCCAAGCCAGCGGTCGCGGGTGGACGGATCTGCGGGCGCACGGGCAATGATGGCGGCGAGCTCGACGACCGCACGATTCACCGCTGTCCCGATCGCCCCCGACGAGCTGTCGACCAGCGCGAGGGCCGCGGACACTTTCTCGAGAAAGAGCACCGCGCCGTCGCCCGCCAGCACGTGGTCGGTGCGCGCCATCTTCTTGATCTCCGAGACCGCCTGCTTGACGCGCTGGATCGGGGGTTGCGACCGCCAGCCGAACGCGTTCCGGCGGAAGCGGGACCGGAAGGCCCACTTGTGGGGAGCGCGCTGATCAGATCTTCGAGAAACCAAGGCTACGTGGCCCGTGTCATAAATACGGCCGCATGCGGCCGGCGCTGCATCCCGGCTGCCGGCGTTGCGTCTCGGTCGAATACAGGCCGGTATTCTCTCTCGGCGCGCCTTGTCAGCCGGGCGCATCGCCGTGCTCGGTGCGACGTGGGGTGTGACCACGGACTGCTAGAACACAATCACGAACGAGCCGTCGGACCGCGTCGCGGCCGTGGGCACGCTGCTGGCCGGAATCGGCTCGATGCCGCTT
>JADFPE010000035.1 GCA_022562495.1 Acidobacteriota bacterium | reverse complement strand
AGGCGCCCGGCTGGCAAGGCGGGACGAGGGAGCAAATTGGGGGTCTTGTGACCGAGGAGCAACGCCGTCCAGGCGGGATGCATCGCCAGCCGAATGCTACCGTAATTATGAGCGGGGCCACTTAGTATGGACGTGCGGAGCCAAGCAGGCACCTCCCTCGTATGCGCATCGTTGGGACCCTTCCACTGTGCGATCCAATCCTTAGGAGTTCACCAAGGAAGGACCTTGAATGGCGATTGGCTCGAACCTTCATCAGAGCTTATTCACCGTTGCTCCTCCTTCAGGTTCGGTGACGTTTTATTACGTGGGTCCGGTGGTTGCCATGACAGGTAATTGTTGACCGCCTTCGGTCAATGGGTGGTAAACAATGACGAGACAGGGACTCACGGTATCAACCCTTTCGCCCATCTGCTGGCGGTAGCTGTCGCTCAGATTCGCAGGTCCTTTACTCGAAACTGTTTACCGAGACAGCTTAGCCGACCCGGTAAACAGTTTCGACGGTTTTCGCCACGCCTGCGTTGTTTCTCGGTCGAATACTGCCGGTATGCTCCCTCGTCACGCCGTGCAGGGGCCCGGCGCGGCGTCGATCTCGACGGTCCTCGGTGCGACGCTGGAGTTTGACCACCGATTGCTAGCCGGCCCTGAGGACCTCCGGCACGACAGATCCTCTGAGAATGCGCACCTGGGCGTGTTCGAAGGCATTCCGTGCACCCGCTGGAGCCGTGGACCGCTTCGGCGTAGAATGTCTCCATCCGCGGTCCCAGCAGACCATGCCTCTGAGTCCTGGCACCCGTCTCCGTCCGTTTGCGGTAACCGCCAAGGTTGGCGAGCGGGGCATGGGACAGGTCTGGCAGGCCCGCGACATTGGGTGCGGCCGCGGCACGGTGGACCCCCAGTTGGAGGACAGGCGATGACCAGCCCGGAAGCTGAGGCGTTGAAGGGAAAGCTTGCCGAAATGCTGGCGCAGTTGTCGGGCACCGAGGAGCACCCGGTCTTGGTGGACGAGATGCGTGGGTTGTATGGACTCTTCGCTGACATTACGGCGGAGCCTGACGAGGTGACCTGGACCGAGGTCGACGCGGGTGGAATTCCTGCCATCTGGGCCGACCCCGATGCCGGAGCGACGGACCGCGTGGTGCAGTACGTGCACGGTGGCGGCTACGTCATCGGGAACGCGCACTACTACAAGCGGCTCACCGGTCACATCGCCAAAGCGGTCGGCTGTCGTGTGCTCAGTGTGGACTACCGGTTGGCTCCCGAACACCCGCACCCGGCGGCCGTAGAGGACTCGACCACGGCGTACCGGTGGCTGCTCGGACAAGGCTATGCTCCCGCGCATCTTGCCATCTCGGGCGACTCAGCCGGCGGCGGGCTGACGCTGGCCACGTTGCTGGCGCTGCGCGACGCGGGCACGGCGCTGCCCGCCGCAGCTGTGCCGATCTCACCCTGGGTCGACATGGAGGCCACCGGGGACACCATGACGACAAACGCGGACAACGACGCGCTCGTGCACGCACCGATGCTGCTCGCCATGGCCGGGATGTTTCTGGGAGGCCACAATCCGAAGGACCCACTGGTGGCGCCGATCCACGCAGATTTCACGGGCATCGCGCCGCTGTACATCCAGGTGGGTGGTCATGAGACCCTGCTCGATGATGCGAAGCGGGTGGCTGCGGCCGCGCGGCGGGATGGCGTCGATGTGACGCTCGAGGTGTTCCCGGAGATGCAACACGTCTTCCAGATCGGGGCAGGCCACGTACCGGAGTCCGACGACGCCATCGCCAAGATCGGCGCATTCCTCCGTCCTTGTCTGGGTCTGTAGGCATGGCTGCTGTCAGTCCCGCCACCCGCCTCGGGCACTACGCTGTGACCGCTCTCCTCGGCGAGGGGGGCATGGGTGAGGTGTATCGCGCCCGTGATACCACGCTCAACCGAGACGTGGCGCTGAAGGGTGACAGTGGCGGACTGAGGCGTCGGAGCAGAACGTGGGCCCAGAAGTGCATGCGAACAGCAACAGCACTGATGGCGGTCTTTCTCATGACGCCACGTCTGACGTGGGCGTGCCCCGTCTGTTCAGGGGACCCGAACTCCCCGATGGCGATCGGCGCGAGCTCGGGCATGCTGGTGTTGCTCGCGATCACCGCCGGCATGTTCAGCGCCCTCGCCGCATTTTTTCTGTATCTGATGAAGCGAGGACGTATGGCGAGTGGCGACCTTGCCGCGTCCAATGGACTCGGGGTTGTCTGCGTTCGCGTCCCGGAAGGCGAGCACTTCACCTTCATCATCACCGACTCGACGAAGGTCCGCGAACTGGGCTTTCGGGCAATCGAAACGCTGATGCGCGAGAGCGAGTTACGAGCGCAGCTTACGCTGGCTGGCTTTTCTCAGCCCGCCGTGGAGGAAAGTATCCAAGTTGCTCGCACATGGGCCACGTCAATCACGACGCGTCGTCACGGCGCCTGAGCGCCCGTGAGTGGGCCGGTACCCGACTCAGCGACGGACCCGACTGGTCCCCGACCAATCTGACAGGAGCGAGACTCATGATCCGTTCGACCGACGCGCACCTACTCGTTGCGGCGCTCGCGATGACCGCCGCCTCCGTGCCATCATTGGCGCAGACGACACACCAGTTCGAGGCCACCGAGTACTACAACACCTTCTCCTTTTCGCATCCGCCGGCGCTGCGTATCAGACCTGGCGATCGCGTCGTCACGAGAACCATCGATGCCAGGGGGCGGGACTGGAACGGCACCCAGGTCGCCGAGGGACCCAACCCGCAGATCGGCCCGTTCTACGTCGAGGGAGCTGAACCGGGCGATGTCCTTGTGGTACGACTCGAGAAGATTGAGCCGAACCGCGATTGGGCTTTTTCCAGCACGGTGCTGGCACCGTACGCAGCGGATCCGTCGTTCCTGCGCTACGAGGGCGAACATGAGCAGCAGTCAGAGCGGTGGGACGTGGACTCCGTGGCTCGTGTGGCTAGACCGTCTACGCCCGCTTTGCGGGCACAGCATATAGAGATTCCGTTCAGGCCAATGCTCGGTTGCGTCGCTGTCGCGCCGCCACGCAAAGAAGCGGTGTGGACGGCGACCCCCGGTGTGTTCGGCGGCAACCTCGACTACTTCGGAATGGTCGAGGGTGTGACCGTCATGCTACCGGTCTTTGAACCCGGCGCGCTGCTCTTCATCGGTGACGGTCACGTGCGCCAGGGCGAGGGTGAGGTGCTCGGTAACGCGCTCGAGATCTCGATGGATGTCGAGTTCTCCGTCGACCTGATCAAGGGCGGCCAAATCGGTTGGCCGCGACTCGAGACGGAGGACGCTATCATAGTTTTGGGGAGCGCCCGACCACTCCTCCAGGCCCTGCAGCATGCGACCACCGAGCTGCAGCGATGGCTGATGACTGACTACGGGTACGACGAGCGAGGGTCGTCGCTCCTCATGGGTCACGCGATGGAATACGAGGTCGTCCAAGTCGTCGACCCGCACTTCACGATCGCGGCCAAGATGCCGAAGAGCTTTCTGACGCCCTGACAGATCGTGCTCGTCCGGCACAGGTGCGACGAACTCCAGCGCCTCGTGCCCACCCCCTGACGCCGCCCCCACACGCGAGGCCATCCCACGCCGTAGCCAACCGGTTCGAGGAGCTGACACACAGTGTCGGTCGACTAGACCCGAGTCCGCAAGCACTGCCGATCGAGTGCTGTGGCAATCGCGCGGAGCGAGAATCTCGCCGTCAGTGACTATGTCGACGAGTGCCGATACACATTGGAGCACGTTGGGATGTACGCGAAGGGCGCTGGGCGCCCGATCCTCTTGCTATAATCCTGCCGATGGCTCTGTATTTACCCGGCATGGCCGGGGTATTTGGGGTCATCTTGGCCTGTTCCGGTCAGTCGTTGCGGATCATCCCCTAGCAGTCCGTGGTAAATGTCGTGCGTCGCACCGAGGGTCGTCGAGGTCGACGCCGCGCACAGCCCGTGCAAGCCGAGACGGGGGAACCAACCGGCAGTCTTCGACCGAGACATCATCCGCCGTCGCCAAGGCTTCGGCGAGACCTGGCCATAGCCCGGGGACAAGCGGGCGGCGGCTGGCGCAGGGACGGCGGATGCAGCGCCGGCCGAAAGCAGCGGGACTTGCGCCACCGGCTGCTAGCACCTCAGAGGCCTATGATCAGTTATCAGCTCACGCGCTACGGCCAACCGCTCGAACGGACCCAGACTGCCCGCCCGGATCCTGTCGGGACGGAGGTGCTCGTCCAGATCGAGGCCTGTGGTGTCTGTCACAGCGATCTGCACTTGCGGGACGGCTTCTTCAACATGGGCGACGGCAAGCGGCTCGATCTGTCCAGGGGCCGCGAGCTGCCGCTGACGCTGGGTCATGAGATTGGCGGCACGGTGGTGGCGCGCGGTCCCGACGCCCGCAGTGTCGAGGTCGGCGAGCGACGTGTGGTCTATCCGTGGATCGGCTGTGGCAGCTGTCGGACCTGCCAGGAGGGGCAGGAGCACCTGTGCGCCCAGTCCCGTGCGCTCGGGGTGACGCGACACGGGGGGTTCAGCGACCATGTCCTGGTCCCGCACCCCCGCTATCTGTTCGCGTTCGGCGACCGGCCCATCACCCTGGCCTGCACCTATGCCTGCTCGGGGTTGGCCGCCTATGGCGCGGTGCGGAAGGTGCAGAGCCGCGTGGACGGACGGCCGCTGGTCATCATCGGTCTGGGGGGCGTCGGGTTCGCGGCGCTGCGGCTGGCTCAGGCGGTGACGACCGCCTCGATCATTGCCGTCGATGTCGAACCAAAGACGCTACAGGCGGCGGCCGAGACCGGCGCCGCCGTGGTCGATGCCCGTGCCGACGACGCGGCGAGGCAGATTCGGCGGCTCACCGACGGCGGTGCGCCGGCGGCCATCGACTTCGTCGGGTCCGAGACCAGCGCGGCTCTCGGTCTCGGGACGCTGGCCACCGGCGGTCTGCTCGTGGTCGTCGGGTTGTTCGGCGGACAGCTACGCACGGCACTGCCGCTGCTGCCGCTGCGGAGTCTGACGATACAGGGATCCTATGTCGGCAGTCCCGAGGAGATGCGCGAGCTGATGGAGCTGGTTCAGACAGGTACGGTGTCGGCGATCCCGGTGCAGCCCAGACCGCTTGCCGACGCGCAGACGGTGCTCAACGACCTGCGCGACGGCCGGGCCGTCGGGCGGATGGTGCTGGTACCCTGAAGAGAATGCTGTAGCCGCGGGTCTTCAGACCCGCGGACAGACCGATGGCCATCGAGCCGGGGACGCGTCCTGTGGCAGACGGCTACGGGGGATGTGGCGGGCCGCTCGACATCTCCGAAGGGTGGCATCGGAACGTTTGAAGCAAGTTGCCATGAGACGCGGAGATGTCTAGCCCCCGCGGAGCGGGGCTGTGAGAACAGCCTCTGCTCGCGAGGCTGCGCCGTTGTCGCTGGTCGGTGTGAGGCGCAGCTTCGCGAGCAGCGAGCGTCATCCGGCAACCTCGCCCACTGCGCGCGTGATGACGCGTCGCGCCTCGTCGCGCAGCCGGACCGTTTCGTCCCACCCGCTGTCCTTCGGCCGCAGCGGCGGGGCGATCGTCAGGGTGATCCGTCCCGGGCGCAGCAGCAGGGTGTCGGCGGGAAAGATGTGGCGGGTGCCACTGATGGCCACCGGCACCAGGGGCCGCCCGGTCTCGGCGGCCGCCCGGAACGCCCCCAACCGGAACGGGAGCAGCCCCGGTGCTCGCACGAAGGTGCCCTCGGGGAAGACGAACATCGACTCGCCGGCGCCGAGCGCGGCGCTGACCTCGTCGGCGCCTTCCATCTGCTCCGACAGCTTCGTCTTCTCGATGGCAATGTAGCCCGCCCTCGGAATGAGGGTCCCGAGCACCGGGTAGGTCGCCAACCGGGCTTTGGCGGCGAACCGGAGGGTCGCGGGCAGCGTGGCGAGCACCAGCACCACGTCGAAGTAGCTCGCGTGGTTGGCCACGAAGATCGCGGGACCGAGGCCGCGAAGGTGTTCGAGCCCGCGGACTGTGAGCCGGCACCCCGACATCGCCACGAGGAACCGTGAGAACCGCCTGAGCAGCCGTCTGGCCGTGGCCGGCCGGCCGCTCATCCGGACGAGCGCCCAGAGCGGTGGCATCGAGACCAGGGTCAGGGCCACGATATAGGTGGTAAAGGACACGCGTAGCAGCAGATCGGCCGCGCGGTGTCCCCGGGCGGCGACCGCGTGCCACCCCAGCGTCAGCCACTGGCGCGTCATCGACCCGGCGCCCCGGTCGAGGGTGCCTGCGAGGTACGCGTCACGGGTGGCGCCACGTCGCACCTTGCCACTGGAGGTCTTCAGCACCGCGCCGGGACGCGCGAGCACCACCGTGTCGGGCGGTACCCCGAGCGCGTCCGTCACCGCTTCGAGAATGCGCTGCTGCAGTCCCACACGCGCCGTCGCATCGGTTTCCCGTGTCTCGGCCACCACAACGAGCCGTTCGGTGCCGAGCACGGCGTCGGCCACCCCGAACACCGCGATGCAGCCCTTGCGGATACCCTCGATCGCCGCCACGACCGCCTCGGCCTCGTGCGGGTAGATGTTGCGGCCCCCCTTGATGACGACATCCTTGCGACGGCCGGTCAGAAACAGCTCCGCGTCGGCCAGGTAGCCGAGGTCGCCGGAATCGATCCAGCCGTCGTCGGTGGTGACCGCCCGCGTCGCAGCCTGGTTCCGGTAGTAGCCGGCCATCACCGACGGACCGCGGAACTGCACGCGGCCCTCCGTGCGTTCGGCGAGGGCGGCGCCGGTCTGGTCCACGATTCGGAGGTCGTGCCCCGGGAGCGCTCCGCCGCACGACACGAAGGCGAGGGCGTCGGCGTCGGTGGTTGGCACCGCCTGCCCCGTCGCCTGGAACCGGCGGGCCACTCGGTCCACACGCGTCGGGTGCCGGCGTGGCGTGAAGGTGAGGGCGACCGAGCACTCGGCCAGTCCGTAGACCGGTCGCATCGCGTCTGGACGGAACCCGGCGGCGGCGAACCGATCGGCAAAGCGGGTCAGGGTCTCCGGCAGCACGGCTTCCGAGCCGTTGAGCACGACCCGCAACGAGCTGAGATCCAGCCCCTCGATCTCCGCGTCGGTGATCTTGTTGACACACAGATCGAACGCGAAATTCGGGGCGACCGACAACGTGGCCCGATGCGCGTGGATCGCCCACAGCCAGCGTGCTGGCCGCGACAGGAAGGCCAGCGGCGAGAGAATCGCGACCGGTACCCCGAAATACAACATGCCGAGCCAGGCGCCGATCAGCCCCATGTCGTGATAGAGCGGCAGCCAGCTCACGGCGACGTCGTCCGGGCGGATGTCGAGACCGCCACCGATCACGCGGATGTTCGCCAGCAGGTTCGCGTGGGTCAGCAGCACGCCCTTCGGCTGACCGGTGCTGCCGGAGGTGTATTGGATGAGCGCCGGGTCCTCGGCTGTCAACCAGACCGGCGGTCTCGGCGGCAGCGGCCCGCTGTCATCGGCCGCCGGGGCGAGGTCGTCGAGGGTCGTGACCGCCGTCAGTGTCGGGATCTGCCCGCGTAGCACCCCGGCCAGCCGTTCGACTTCGGCAAACGTGATCATCAGCCGCGTCCCGGCGTTCGACAGGATGCCCACTTGTCGCTGGGCATACTCGGCGATCCGGTCGGCACGGAACGGCGGGTAGATCGGTACCGGGATGGCGCCGGCCAGGAGGGTTCCGAAGAAGGCCGGGAAGAAGGCCGCCTCGGTGCGGAGCATGATCGTCACCGTGTCGCGGCGGCCGATCCCGCGGGCGCGCAGCGCCGCGGCCACCCTCACCGCGCGACGCCACAGCCAGGCGTGAGTGATGGGCTGCTCCGTGCCGTCGTCCTGACGCAGAAAAATCTGCGTGCGTTCCGGGGCCGTCTGGGCCCGCCAGTGCAGCACGTCGAGCAGCGTCTGGGCCGACGCAGGTGCGGGGATGGCCGCGCCAACCGGGGCCAGCACCGACGGCAGCGTCTCGGCGACCGCCGGTTCGGACGCGACGACCGCGCGCACGAGGTCGGCCGGGGTGTCGGCCGCCGCCATCACGCTGTCCGCGAGCCGTACGCCGACCCCGCGTTCGATCCGGGTGAGCAGTTCGACCCGCTCTAGGGAGCCGATCCCGAGCTCGCGCTCGAGAGAGTCGCCCGGACCGATACCCGCGGCGGCCGAGCCGGGTCTGAGCTCGCCGACGAGTTGTCCGACCAGCTGGAGAATATGGCGTTCGAGGGCGGCGTGATCGTCCGGCGTGGGTTGCGACATAGGGGCGGCCGGGGGGGCCAGTGCCCCGCCGCCATGATACCCCCACTGAGTCGCGGTCTTCGGGGCGGAATGCGCTCAGCCCGAGGCGCCGAAGCCTGAGGCTCGACGCCCGAAGCCGGGCGGCGCCAGACGCCCTAGTTTGTGTCGACCTGCGTGATCGACAGGATGACGACCGTGTCGCGCGGTACGTCGCGTTGGTTGCTCTTGCTCGTGGTGCGCGCGCGGCCGATTCGACGGACCACGTCCATGCCGTCGGTGACACGGCCGAACACGGCATACCCGAACCCCTCGCGCGAGCCGTTCCTGTGGTTGAACATGGAGTTGTTGTCGAGGTTGACGAAAAATTGCGCTCGTGCGCTGTTCGGCTCGCCGAGGCGGGCCATCGCCACTGTGCCTCGATTATTCTGCAGGCTGTTGGACGCCTCGTTCAAGATCTGTCCGCGCAACCCCTCGATCCTCGGGACAATCTCATTGTCCCCCTCGGCGACAAAGCCCCCGCCCTGCACGATCACGTCGCGGATCACCCGGTGGAAGATGGTGCCGTCGTAGTAGCCGGCCTGCACGTACATCAGGAAGTTGACGACGGTCGCCGGTACCTGATTCTTGAACAGCTCCATCTCGAAGTCGCCCTCGCTCGTTTCGACGAGCACCCGGGGGTTGGGCGGGGCGTCCTGCGCGGCAACGGGTGTCGCCAAGCCCCCCACCAGCGCCGAGGCCAGCAATACAGTCAGCATACGTCGAGACACCAAGTGCTCCTTCCTGCGAACCGACGCACCCCTGTCGCGTGGCGCGCCGCTAGCCGGGTTTGACCAGTGAGAATGTGTACGATTCGGTCACATGTCGCCGCCAACGCACGCTAGCAGTCCGTGGTGAAACTCCGCGTCGCACCGAGCACGGCGATGCGCCAGGCTGACAAGGCGCGCCGAGGGAGAATACCGGGACAGCCTCCGTTCAAGGAGTCTCGCCCGCGCGTAGCGGGGCTGTGAGGAAAACTGCCTCGCACAGCGGAGCCGTGGTGCCATGACAGTGGTGCCATGAAAGATGATCTCGACGGTGTGAGGCGGAGCTTCGCGACGCGAGGCCGCTACTGCACGGTGATCGACAGGATCTCGACCGGCGTGTCCGGCACGTCCCGAAATGGACCGCGGGTGCCGGTGGCGACGCCCTCAATCTTGTCGACCACGTCCATGCCGTCGGTCACCTTTCCGAACACCGCATACCCGTAGCCGTCCTGCGTGGTGTTGCGATTATTGAGCGATGAGTTGTTGCCGGTGTTGATGAAGAACTGGGAGGTCGCGCTGTCCACGATATTGGTCCGGGCCATCGCCAGAGTTCCAGGGGCGTTTCTCAGCCCGTTGGTCGCCTCGTTCTTGATCGGGTCGCGCACCGACTTCTGCTGCATGTCGGCCGTGAACCCGCCACCCTGGATCATGAAGCCCTTGATCACCCGGTGGAAGATGGTGCTGTTGTAGTGGCCGTCGGCCACATACTGCAGGAAGTTCTCCACCGAGAGCGGCGCCTTGGCTCGGTCGAGCTCCGCGGTGATGGTTCCCAGGCTGGTCTCGATGATCACGACCGGGTTTTCCTGCGCGGCTGCGTCCGGGCTGTGTAGTGTCATGGCAAGGCAACAGGTCGAGAGCAAGACGAACGTGCGAACAGACATCACGATTCCTCCATGCTGCGAACAGGGTTCGCTCATTCAAATTTTGGTATCTTTGATCCAAACAACCGGAGAATCACGTGTGTCCGACCAGCGCTGCGGGGCTGTCTCACGCCGATTTCTCGAAGTGAAGGCTCGCCTGCAGACTTCGGCCCAGAGTATGCATAATTCACCGTGGCGCTGTCCAGTGTTCCGTGTCAGAAGTTCGCGGACAGATGTTCCGGCGTCGTACTCATGCCGCGCTTGGCCATAGCAAGGCGCGACGAGGGAGCAGACCGACAGTATTCGACCGAGGAGTCACGCCGCCAGACGAGATGCTCCGCTCGGAACATGTCCGGGCATTTTTGACGCGGGACACTGGTACACTCGTGCCCACGCCGCCGTGCTGCACGGTGACGGAGCTGGCGGACCCCATCACATGAGCTTGCTCGATCGATTCCGTGGCCAGCCAGAGTGGCAGCATGAGGACCCGTCGGTGCGGGCATCCGCGGTGGACGATCTCGAGGACGACGCCCAGGATTTGCTGGCGGCGATCGCGTCCGAGGATGCCGACCCCGGGGTGCGCGCGGCGGCCGTGGTGCGGCTGTCCGACCCAGAGATTCTGGGGCGGATCGTGCAGACCGACCAGGACGTGGGCGTGCGGGCCGACGCGGCCGCGAGGCTGCGCGCGATGGCTGTGGACGACACCAACCCGGAGCGTGCCGCGCTCGCGCTGGCGGGTCTCTCCGAGGTGCGCCACCTCGGCGAGGTGGCGCGCACGGCCAGGCTCGAGGCGATCAGCGGGTCGGCACTCGAGCGACTCGATGACCAGAAGACGATCAGCGCGGTGGCCCGGCGGTCCGCGCACCCGGCGATCCGCCGCGCGGCGCTGGTGCGGCTGGATGACCGGGACGAACTGGTGGCAGTCGCCGTGAAGAGTGATCACAAGGACACTGCCCTGGCGGCTTTCGATCAGCTTGCTCCTGGCGGGCCGGAGGACCGCGAGCGGTTGAAGACGATCGTCGTACAGGCTCGCACCAAGCCGGTGGCGCGACGCGCCAGAACGGCGCTGACCGCGCTGGATACGCAGCCGACCCCACCCTCGCTCGATGAGCTGCGAAGCCAGCGCGAACGGCTCTGTGAGAGTGTCGAGGCGCTGACGAGCGCCGAGGACTGGGATCTCGTGAGCGGCGGACTGGCGCAGGCGGAACGGGAATGGCGGTCGCTCGCCGACACGCACCCCCTGGTCGCCTCCATCGACAATCAGGACGACGATGTTGGACCGGATGACAGGACCGATCTGGACGCAGCCGACGCCACCAACGCCGCCGTCGGGGAGCGCTGGACCACCGCCGGGGCGCAGCTACGGGAGCATCTGGCGCGTCTGGATCTGGCGCGGAGCGAGGCCGCCCGTCTGAGTCAGGCCCGCCGCGAGGCGGTCGCCGCGCGGGCCGCGCTCTGTGAGCAGCTGGCCGTTCTGGCCGCCGACGAGACGCGTGACGCGGAGGCCCGAACGGCCGAGCTGGCCAGCGTACACGGCGCGTGGCAGGCATTGCCGGATCTGCCGGACGCCGGGGGCGCGGCGCCTGAGGACGAGGCGCCGGGGATCGAACGGCGCTTCGAGACGCTGGTGGCGCGCACCGAGGGACAGGTGCGGCAGCAGCGCTCCGCCGCCGACCGCATCGCGCGGCTCACGGAGCTTGCCGGCGAGCTCGAGGCGATCAGCGAGACCAGGGTGGCCGATCTGCACACGGCCTGGCTCGGCCCGCACCGGGAGTGGACGGAGGTGGTGGGGCTCTCGACGCCCGACGAGGTAGCCGAGCTCGTGTCACGCGTCCAGGCGGCCGAGGCAAGACGCGCCGCGCGGCTGAAGGCGGCTCGCGAGGAGCGCCGGGGTCGCGAGCAGGCGAATCTCGCCACCCAACAGCGACGATGCGATGAGCTCGAGCGGGCGCTGGCCGACGACAACCTCGAGCTCAACGACGCCGAGCGGTGGCAGCGGACGACGCAGTCGCTGCTGGGCAACCTGGGGCGGTTGCCGACCCCTGGGGACCGCGACGCGCTCACGAAGCGACTGCGTCAGGCGCAGAGCGCTCTGCGGGGCCGCGTGCGCGAGCTGCGCGGCTTGGTCGAGTGGAAGCAGTGGGCAAACCTCGGGGTCCAGGCCACGCTCTGTCGGCGGCTCGAAGCGCTGGTCGCGGTGGATGACGATGCGGTCGTGGCGAAAGAGTTCCAGCAGGTCATGGTGGCGTGGCGACAGGCGAGCGATGTGTCGCGCGGCGAGGGTGAGGAGATCTGGCAGCGGTTCAAGACGGCGCACGATGCGATCCACCCGCGAGCCGAGGCTTACCTGGCCACGCAGGCTGCCCTGCGCGCGGAGCATCTCGCGCAGAAGGTCGCGCTGTGCGAGGAGGCCGAGCGGCTGGCGGAGTCGACCGACTGGCTCAAGACGGCTCAACGCATCACCGAGCTGCAGGAGCAGTGGAAGCAGATCGGGTCGGCCACCCGCAAGCACGAGCGCGAGGCTTGGCACCGGTTTCGCGCGGCGTGCGGCCGGTTCTTCCACCGCCGCCGCGATGATCTCGCCGAGCGCAAGCAGGTCTGGGCGAAGAACGCCACGCTGAAAGAGGCGTTGTGCGAGAAGGCCGAGGCGGTGGCCGGCGAGAGCGACCTCGAGGCGGGGAGGGAGACTATCAGGCAGTTGCAGGCGGAATGGAGGAGGGTGGGCCCGGTCCGGCGCACGCGGTCCGAAGCGTTGTGGCAGCGGTTCCGCACGGCCTGTGACCGCGTCTACGCGCGCGCGCAGGAGGCGAGCGACAGCGAGTTTGCCGACAAGATCGGGGCGAGGGCCTCGGTCTGTGAGCGTCTCGAGACGCTGGTGTCCCAGACGCCGGAGACGGGCGACACCGGGACCGATCCGCCGGACAACCTGGCCGAGATCGTTGCCGCCGCCAAAACCGAGTGGCGTCAGCTGCCACCCGTACCTCGACCACAGGAGCGCAGTCTGACCGCCCGGTTCCAGGCGGCGCTCACCCGCGTGGTCCAGCGCTACCCGGTGGCATTCAGCGGGTCGGACCTCGACCCGGAACGCCACCGGGTCGCGCTGGAGCGGTTATGTGGGCGGGTCGAGGCGTTGCTCGCAGATGCCACGGTGCCGTCCGCCAGCGGAGGGTCGCCAACCGAGATTCTCGCGGCCCGGCTGCGTGACGCGCTGGCGAGCAACACGATGGGGGCGCGCGAGGACCCGGAGGTGAAGCGACGCGCCGACACCGATGAGGTCAAACGCGCGCAGATGGAACGCCGGGCGCTCGGCATGGTGCCGGGTGAGATCGGGCGCCAGCTCTCGGACCGGTTCCGCATCGCCTGTGACCGTTTCTTCCAGCAGCAGCCACCGTCGCCGGCCGCGCGCGCGCCTCGGCCCCGCGACGAGGCCCCCCGTCCCCGCCATGATCGACCACGCCCAGGCTCGCGCCACCGAGACTAGACATCTCTTAACGGGTGACATCGTCGCGTCTGAAGCACGACACGCAGAGATGGCTAGCCCTTGCGTAGCGGGCTGGAAGCACAGCTTCTGCTAGTGTCCTGTCTCAGACGTTCGGTGCATAATTCCTGAGACAGGACACTCGCCACACCGCCGCTTCGATGCAGGACTTCCATCCGCTGATCGCCGAGTGGTTTCGTGGCCGGTTCGCTCGGCCCACGGCGTGCCAGCTCGAGGCCTGGCCGCGGATCCGGGCCGGTCGGGATGTGCTCGTCTCGGCGCCGACCGGGTCCGGCAAGACGCTTGCGGCCTTCCTCATCTGTCTCGACCGGCTGGTGGCGGATGGGATGGACGGGCGTCTCGACGACCGGATCGATGTCGTCTATGTGTCGCCGCTGAAGGCGCTGAGCAACGACATCAGGAAGAACCTGGAGACGCCGCTGGCCGAGATTGAGGCGTTGGCCGCCGACCGCGGGTTGCCGGCCCCGGGCGTCCGCACGGCGGTCCGCACCGGCGACACCCCAGCCTGGGAGCGCGCGCGGATGGTGCGGCGGCCGCCGCACATCCTGGTCACCACGCCGGAATCGCTCTTCATCCTACTGACAGCCGAACGGAGTCGGGTGGCGTTACGTCGGACCCGCACCGTCATCGTGGATGAGATTCATGCCCTCGTGGATGACAAGCGAGGATCGCATTTGGCGCTGACGCTGGCCCGGCTCGACGACCTGGTCATCAAAGCGGGTGGCGCCAGACTCCAGCGTATCGGGCTGTCTGCCACTGTCCGGCCGATCGAAGACGTCGCGCGTTTCCTGCACGGCAGCCATCTCGAGGAGCCGAGCCCGAAGCCTGCCGTCGATGTCGTCGACTCGGGACACCGGCGTCAGCTCGATCTGGCGGTAGAAGTGCCGCGCGACGAGCTGGGAGTGGTGGCCACCAACGAGATGTGGGCGGAGATGTACGAGCGGCTCGCGGCGCTGATCCTCGAGCATCGCACGACGCTGGTCTTCGTCAACACCCGACGGCTGTCGGAGCGGGTGGCGCATCACCTGGCCCAGCGGCTGGGGGACGAGGCGGTGCTGGCGCACCACGGCAGTCTGTCGCGACGGCTGCGCCAGACCGCCGAGTCACGGCTCAAGGAGGGGCGGCTGCGAGCGGTGGTCGCCACCGCGTCGCTCGAGCTCGGGATCGACATCGGGACCGTGGACCTGGTGTGTCAGATCGGGTCGCCCCGTTCGATCGCGGTCACGCTGCAACGGGTCGGCCGGTCGGGCCATCAGGTCGACACACCGGACGACCCCCATGTGCCCAAGGGACGGCTCTTCGCGACAACACGCGACGAGCTGATCGAGTGCGCCGCGCTGGTGCGCGCTATCCGCCACGGGCGCCTCGATCGGCTGGCGATCCCCGACTGGCCGGTCGATATCCTGGCGCAGCAGCTCGTGGCGGCCTGCGCCTGCGAGAGCTGGCGCGTGGATGATCTCTTCGACCTGGTCCGCAGCGCCTCCCCATACGCGGCCTTGCCCCGGTCCGCGTTCGACGCGGTGGTGGACATGCTGGCCGACGGCATCACGACGTCACGGGGCCGTCGCGGCGCCTACCTGCATTTCGACCGGGTGAACGCCACGCTCCGCGGGCGCCGCGGCGCCCGGCTGGCGGCCATCACCGGCGGCGGTGCCATTCCGGACAACGCGACCTATCTGGTGGTCGCCGAACCGGATCAGACGACGGTCGGGACGGTGGACGAGGATTTCGCTGTCGAGAGCATGGCGGGTGACATCTTCCTGCTCGGCACCACCTCCTGGCGGATTCGGCGCGTGGAGTCGGGTCGGCTGCGCGTCGAGGACGCCCACGGCGCCGCGCCGTCCCTGCCGTTCTGGCGGGGCGAGGCGCCCGGACGGACCACCGAGCTGTCGGAGGAGGTCTCGCGTCTCCGGGAACGGATTGCCGAGGCGCTGTCGTCGGCCGGCGAGATCGGGCAGACCCCTGACGGCGAGACCCGGGCGCTGACGATGTTGCGGGAGGGCTGTGGTCTGGACCGGGCCGGCGCCGAACAGGCTGTCGCGTATGTCCGCGCGGGCGTGGCCGGGCTGGGTGTGCTGCCCACCGACCGCTGTGTGGTCGCCGAGCGGTTCTTCGATGAGGCCGGCGGCATGCAGCTCATCGTGCACGCACCGTTTGGCGTGCGGATCAACCGTGCGTGGGGGCTCGCGCTGCGGAAACGGTTCTGTCGCTCGTTCAACGTCGAGCTGCAGGCCGCGGCGACCGACAACGGGATCGTGATCTCGCTCGCCGAGCAGCACAGTTTCCCGCTCGAGGCCATTTTCCAGTTCCTCACCGCCGACACGGTCGAAGCGGTGCTGACCCAGGCGATGCTCCCGTCGCCGATGTTCGGCGCGCGGTGGCGGTGGAACGCGTCGCGCGCCCTGGCGGTCCTGCGGTTTGCCGGCGGCCGCAAGGTGCCCCCGCCGATTCAGCGGATGCGGTCCGACGACCTGCTGGCATCGGTCTTTCCGGACCAGGTGGCGTGCCAGGAGAACCTGACGGGGGACATCCGCATTCCTGACCACCCGCTGGTCAACGAGACGATCCGGGACTGTCTCCACGAGGCGATGGACCTGGACGGGTTGCGGGCGGTCCTCGCCGGGATCGAACGGGGCGAGATCCGGACCCGGGCGATCGACACCGCCGAACCGTCTCCCTTCTGTCACGAGATTCTCAACGCCAACCCGTACGCGTTTCTCGACGACGCGCCGCTCGAAGAGCGGCGGGCACGTGCGGTACAGCTGCGACGCACGCTGGGGCCCGACGTGGGCGAGATCGGGGCGCTCGACGCGACGGCGATCGCCACCGTGGCGGACGAGTCCTGGCCGGTCGTCCGAGATGCCGAGGAGCTGCACGATGCGTTGCTGACGCTGGTGGCGGTGCCGCCGGTCCGCGAGTGGGCGGTCTGGTTCGGGCCGCTCGTCGCCGCGCGCCGGGCGGGGGAGCTGCGGGTCGGCGACACCCTGCTCTGGGTGCCGACCGAGCGTCTCGGGCTCATCCGGTGTCTCTACCCGGGCGCCGCGGTGGAGCCGCCGCTGCCCGAGATCGAACAGCCTCGACCGGAGAGCCGCGAGGCGGCCGCGACCGAGCTGCTGCGCGGGTGGCTGGAGTCGACGGGACCGGACACGGCCGGGGCGCTTGCGGCGCGGCTGGCGGTGCCGGGCGATCTGGTCGATGCCGGGCTGGCGCGTCTCGAGGGCGAGGGGCAGGTGCTGCGGGGGCGGTTCACCGCCGCCGGCGCGCGGGACGGAGAGGACGCCGGGGTCGAATGGTGCAACCGGCGGGTGCTGGCGCGTATTCACCGCTTGACGCTGGGGCGGTTGCGGCGCGAAATCGAGCCGGTGTCGTCGGCCGACTTCGTCCGGTTCCTCCATCGCTGGCAGCACCTGGCGCCCGGGACGACGCTGCATGGGACCGACGGGCTCCTCCAGATTCTCAGACAGCTCCAGGGCTATGAAATCTCCGGCGCGTCGCTGGAACGAGAGGTGCTCGCGCGGCGGGTGGCGCGATACGAGCCGGAGATGCTCGACCGGCTCTGTCTGTCGGGCGAGGTCATGTGGGGACGGCTGTCGCCGCACCCGGCGTTCGAGTCGCCGGCGCCGCGGCCGTCCCGGCCGGCGGATGGCGAGGCGCCGGCTGGGGTGAGCGGCACCCGGCCGAAGCGCGTGCGGCCGACACGGGTCGCGCCGGTCACGGTGTTTCTCCGGGAGGACGCCGACTGGCTGCTGGAATGTGCCGGCCGGCGGGACACCGTCCGTGATCCCCTCGCGCTGTCCCATCCGGCTCGCGAGGTGCTCGCGGCCCTGACGACGCGCGGCGCCTCGTTCCTCGCCGAGCTCGTGCGCTCGACCGGTCGGCTCGCGAGTGAGGTGGAGGACGGGCTCTGGGAGCTGGTCGCGGCCGGGTTGGTGACGGCGGATGGCTTTGACAACCTCCGCGCACTGGTCGACCCGAAGCGTCGTCGGGGCGAGGGGCGCGGGCGCGCGGCGCGGCCACGGCATGCTGCCGGACGATGGGCGCTGCTCGACGAGCCCGACCTGCCCCAGGAGGCCGGGGCGCCGGACGACGCTGCCGCCGCGCTGACGCGTCACGACGCGGTGGTCGCCCGGTTCGCGTCGCAGATGCTGGACCGATGGGGCGTGGTGTTCCGGGATCTGCTGGCTCGCGAGACGCTGGCGCCGTCATGGCGGGAGCTGGTTGCGGCCCTGCGGCGTATGGAGGCCCGCGGCGAGATCCGGGGCGGCCGGTTCGTCGCGGGGTTCGTCGGCGAGCAGTTCGCGCGTCCGGACGCGGTCGCGCTGCTGCGGGTCGTTCGACGGGAGGGGCCCCAGGCCCACTCGCTCTCGGTGTCGGCGGCGGACCCGCTGAACCTCACCGGCATCGTCCTCCCGGGTCCGCGGGTCAGCGCGCTCTCCGGGGGGCTCGTCGAGCTGTTGCCCGCGAGCGCCGCTCCACCTGCGTCAGCTGACACCACGCCGGCCTCGATCCAGAGCGCCTGAACGATCGCGGTTGCCAGGTTCGTCCGGGCCCTTCGCCGTCGCACGGCCCTGCCCGCCGCGGTTCGCTGAAGAATTACCGATCAGCGAATTACGGCGGACAGGGTCGCCGGCCGGTTGACACCCAGACCCCTTCCATTCAAAGTGAATGGTATGCCCTACGTCGTCAGCGGTGTTCGTTCGATGGTTGCAGTGGTCGCGGTGGCGCTGATCTCGGCGTGCGTGGCGCAACCGGCGGCGACGCCCGAGCCCCAGCGCGCACCGTCCTCGATCCAGACCAACGTCGAGGTGCTCGCTTCCGACGCGTTCGAAGGGCGGTTGACCGGCACCACCGGCATCCAGCAGGCGGCAGCGTACATCATCGCCGAGCTCGAGGCGATCGGGGCGGAGCCACTGCCCGGCAGCGATGGGTATCGGCTGGCGTTCCGGTACACCGGCAGCGCTACCGACGGCGGGACGAGTCTGCGGCTCGCCACCGACGGGGGACCGCACTGGAACGACTCCGGGTCGGTGCGGGCGCTCTCGTTTTCAGAGTCGGAGGTGGTCAGCGGCCCGCTCGTGTTCGCCGGCTACGGACTGGTCGTGCCAGACACCGACGGGTTCAGCTACGACAGCTACGCGACGATCGACGTGACCGACAAGATCGTGGTCGTGCTGCGGTACTTCCCTGAGGACAGCGAGGGGGACCTGCGCGCGGTGTTCTCCCGGTATTCGAGGCTGCGGTTCAAGGCGCGCGCCGCGCGGCAGCGGGGCGCGAAGGGGTTGCTCGTCGTGACCGGCCCCCGGTCGCCCAACGCCGGGGCGCTCGTCCGGATGACTGCCGACACCGCCGTGGCCGATTCCGGCATCGCGGCCGCCAGCATCAGCGGGGCGGTGGCTGACGCCCTGTTCGAGCTGGTGCCGGACAAGACGCTGGAGGAAGCGCAGCTCGAGCTCGACTCCGGCAATCCCCACGTCAGCGGGTTCGAGATTCCGGCCGAGGCGACGCTCGACGCACAGGTGATACGCGACCAGCGCACCGGGTACAACGTCGTGGCGTATCTACCACCGACGACGGGGCAGGCGGTAGCGAAGCCCTACGTCATGCTCGGCGCCCACTACGACCATCTGGGCCGGGGCGAGAACGGAGACACGTTGGCCAAGGCTGACGAGGCGGGCGACATCCACAACGGCGCCGACGACAATGCGTCCGGGGTGGCGGCCGTCCTCTCAGCGGGCGCCGAGCTGGCCGCGCAGGACCGTGCGCGAGGCGTGATCCTGTCGTTCTGGTCGGGCGAGGAGATTGGCCTGCTGGGCTCGGCCGATTTCGTCGACAGCGCCCCGGTGCCGATGGATCAGATCGCCGCTTATCTGAACTTCGACATGGTCGGACGCATGCGCGAGAACAAGCTGACGGTGCAGGCGCTCGGCAGCAGCAGCATCTGGCCGGATCTTGTGGATGAGATCAACGCGTCGTTCGACTTCGACTTACAACCGGTCACCGACCCGTATCTGCCGACGGACAGCAGCAGCTTGAACCTGGCCGAGGTGCCAACCCTGGCGCTGTTCACCGGCAGCCACGAGGATTATCACCGCCCCACCGATGATGCCGACACCGTCAACTATGTCGACCTGGAGCGGGTCGCGCGCTATGGTGCGGCAGTCGCGGCCCGTCTGGCCAACGAGCCGGTTCCGCCGGACTTCGTCCGGGCGGAGCGGTCGGGGCAGCAGGGCGGGCAGATGGCGATCCGCATCTTCACCGGGACAATCCCCGATTACAGCTCGGAGGTCGATGGGTTGCTGCTGTCAGGCGTGATGGGCGGCGGCCCGGCCGAGCAAGCCGGTCTGCGTGAAGGCGACATCATCGTCGAGCTGGCCGGTCAGTCGATTACCAACATCTACGACTACACCTACGCGCTCGACCTGTTGAAGGTCGGCGAGCCCGCTGCGGTCGTCTTCATGCGCGACGGCGCGCGAGTCGAGACCGAGCTCGTGCCAGAAGCGCGTCAATAGCCGCTCACCGCACGTAGCCGCCGATCTTCACGCACCCCATGCGCTGCTAGTTCCTCGGTCCGTAGCTCCGACTGAAGTCGTTGCGGCTGTTCGTGACGGTAAACGATCCATCCCTCCGGGCCGACACCTTGATCCAGTGCGCGGGCCCCATGTGGACAGCTGGGTTCTCCTGGGTCGGCGTCTCGTCCTGGAGGTTCGCGATGAACCGTTCGGACATGTTGTGGTCGTCTCCGGCCGGGATGGAGTAGTGATTCTGCCAGAGGTCTTCGAGGCGTGGCGCGGCGTGCAGGATCTGGAAGGTCTGCACCGCGCCGCCTTTGCGCGGTCCGTTGTTCATGACGGCGACCCGTGGCTGGAGCGCGTGGACGAGTGCCTCCGAGCCTGACGTGTCGGAACCATGGTGTGACACCAGATAGAGATCGGCAGTGCCAATGTTGTTGTCCGGGCACATCAGCGCGTGTTCCAAGTTCCAGGTCAGGTCGCCCATGATCACGGTGCGGAATCGGCCGAAGCCGATGAACGTGCTGACCGACCGTTGGTCCTCCGCGTCGCCGAACCGGCTCGTGATGTCCTCTCCATGAAACGTGAACCCGGCGCAGAACAGGTTGGCGTCACCGGCGCCCGCGAGGGGACCGCTCAGGACCGAGCCGTCGGACGCGATGATGCGCACATCCAGTCCCGCGACCGGGATGGGGTCGCCAGGTCTCACGACGCGGTGAGTGCCGGTGCTCCGAAGAGTCGAGTAGACCTCGAAGGCCGCTCGAGCCCGGTCACCCTGGTCGATGGTGGTGCCGTGGTCAATGAAGTGCACGACGGGCAGCCTGTCCGCCAGCTGCGCGGCACCGCCCATGTGGTCTGTATGGAAGTGGGTCACGATCAGGTAATCAATCTGCGTCACGCCAGCCTGCTCGGCCACCGAGGCGATCCGGTCGGCGTCGCGCCCGTCGAACCCGGGCCACCCGGTGTCGACGAGCATCGACTCACCCGACGGCGCCACGAAGAGGGTCGCTTCCCCGCCCTCCACGTCGATGACGTAGATGTCCAGCGTGTCACGCGGCCGGACTTGCGCGACCGGCGACGACACGGTCACCGCCAGACACAGCAGCGATGTCGGAATGACGCGCATGACGCTCCTGACGTCGATGCTCACCATCGTAGAGGTGGCAGGCTGATGAGGATCATCACCACCACGTTGATCAACGTCCCGAACGGCAGGTGCCACAACCCGAGGATCGCCGCGACCAGCAGTCCCCACCATGCCCCCGGCAGTTCGAACATGAAGGCGAGCATCGCCAGGAGGTACCCAACACCGTAGACGACGAAGATCCATTTCATCAACGTCGACCGCGGCTGCATCCCAACACCTGCCACCACCTTCGACCAGGGGCCGAGCTGGCCGGCGTGACGGCCGCTCTGTGGGGTGACGTAGTCCCCGACGAGCAGCGCTCGGGAGCCATCGTATGTCATCCAACCGGCGTTGAGGATGACAAGGCCAACGACAACCCAGGCCGTCCAATGCACTTGTCTGACTCCGCCGTTTGCTACGTCCGTCCAGCAAGGGTTCGACGGCGAGGATAGCACGACAGAGCAGCGTGCCTTCCAGCTCACAGGAGGAGAGAAGGAAACAGGGGGCGGCCCTGACGGCCCTGGCTACCGGATCGGGTCCGACTGCGCCCCTTCCTGAATCGCCCAGAGGCGGTTGCGGGTCAGGATGTACATCACGCCGTTCCGCACGACCGGGGTGCTGTAGACAGACGCGCCCATGTTGATCTCACCGAGCAGCTCCATCTCGCGGCCGGCGCGGAGGATGGCGACGTCGCCGTCCTCGTCCCCCAGGAAGACCTTGCCGTCGACCACGAACGCCGAGCCCCAGACCGCGGCGAACGCGTCGTAGGTCCAGAGCTCCTCACCGGTGTCCAGGTCGAGCGCGTGGAGAAAACCGGAGAGGCTCGAGATGTAGAGAATACCGTCGGCGATTGCGGCGCTCGAGAGCGTGCGGTAGAAATCGTCCCCGTCGCGGCTCCACACCTTGTGGGTGTCGGTGACGTCACCGGTGCCGGTGGCGTCGATGACGTAGAAGTGCCCCGGCGCTTCGCCGTGCTCCGGGTCCTGGCCGACGCCGATATAGACCTTGTTGTCGTAGATGACCGGCGTGGCGAGGATGTTGTTCCGGGTGCCCCGGCCGCCGAGAATCCACTCCGAGTCCTTCGGGTTGCAGTCGAACTGCCAGATAATCTCGCCGGTGGACGGGTCGAGACTGTAGATCACCCCGTCCCCGCCCGGGACCACCAGCTGCCCGCGCCCGTTGATCTCGCCGTAGGCCGGGTTGGTCCAGCTGCCGTGCAGGATGCCCTCACCCACCACGGTGTTCTCCCACAGCAGCTCGCCGGTGTTCTTGTCGAGCGCGATGAAGTTGGGTGAGAAGGGTGAGGGAATGTTGACGTGCCCTTCGTCCACGCCGTTGCCGGTCACCGTGTAGAGTATGTCGCCGATGACGACCGGCGACCCGGTGGCCAGGTTGTGCGGAAAGACGTCGAGCTCGGCGATCATGTCGTAGGACCAGATGATGTCGCCGTCGGTCGGTCCGGTGCCGGTCTCGCCGGTGAACGGACCGTCGTTGCCGTTGGCGAGCCCGTTGGCGTCGAGACAGACGATATGGGCCTGGTTCGAGACGTAGTAGACCCGGTCACCCTCGACGAAGGCGGTCGAGCAGATCCCCTGCAGCGGCCAGTCGTTCACGCGACCGGCCGACAGCTTGTCGTGCACCATCTGCCAGACGAAGTCGCCCGTGGTCGCGTCGAACGCCATCAGCACGCCCTTGTCGCCCTCGTAGGCCGGGTTGCGCACCCCCTCGTTGTTGGTACCGACATAGACCTTGCCGTTGGCCACCACCGGACCGCCATATGCCTGCGAGCCGACCGGTTGCGTCCAGAGGATGTTGGCGCCGGTCCGGGGATCCCAGCTCTCCGGCACCCCGGTCTCGGGGGACACCATGTTGCGCGACGGCGTGTTGCCGAACATCGCCACCTCGTCCTGTGCGTCGGCGGTGCCCGCCGTCCCCGCGACCGCAAGGCAGAGCAGCGCGAGGCGAAGCTTCGCTCGATAGATCACACGCTCTCGAATCATTGGTTCTCCACCACACTGACGTTGTCGAAGAAGATGTCGATCGGCGAGTAGCCGATGATCCCCGGGCTGCCCTGACGAACCGGCAGCGGGTCCTCCGCCGTGACCGTCCAGTCGGCCGGCTCCGTCGCGTCGCGGCGCCATATCTTGCCACGGATCAGTCCCCGGTCCCCCTCGATGTCGACCCGCAGCTTCAGCCGGTACCAGACGTTCGGGTCCCACGCGAAATCGACCTCTTCCCTGATGCGCAGCTCCGCCGCCCAGGACTGCAGCTGGATCTTCTGACGATTCCCCTGCAGATCCATCGTGTAGCCGCTGTTGATCAGCCCGACGTCCGGCCGTCGCCGTCCTTGCTCGGTGGCCATGACATCGACCTGCACCGTGTAGCCCGACATCGAGGAGGGGCCCAGGTAGATGGCGTGGCGGTGGATGCCGGTGCGCGACGCGCCCTTCCGGAACAGCTGGTTGCCGCCCTGGTCGACGACCGCCAGGCTCCCACCTCCGCCGATCCAGTGGGGTGGACGGCCGGTCTCGAAGTTCTCGGTCCACGGCAGCGGCGCGAAGACACGCACCCGCGCGACAGCGGTCAGGGCACCGAGGGTCGCCACGACGGTGCCGGCCTGATTGGCGGCTCGCGGGTCGGTCGAGAACACCCCGTTCGCCGAGACCCGTCCGCCGACCAGGTCCTCCACGGCCCAGGTGGCGTTCCGCGTGCCCAGCAGCCGTCCGCCCGCATCGAACGCGCGCACCTCGAACGCGATCGTGTCGCCCGCCGAGGCGATCACCTCGGCGGGGACCACCTGGATGAGGGTCGGCGTGCCGCCGGGCGCCGTCTCCTGGCCCAGGTCCGGCGTGGTGCCCACCCTCGCCATGAACGGGGCACTCGGGTCGCCGATACAGTAGATGCCCGATTCGGCGGTCACGTAGAGCCGGCCGTAGCCGATGGCAAACGACCCGTAGATCTCGGCATGTCGGCCGTCCTCCACCGTCAGCTGGTCGTGGTCCAGCTCGGTGGCGCCGTTCGGCCCCGGCTGCAGGATCCGGATGTTGCCGTTCACCTCCGTGACGTAGAGCTTGCCGTCGGCCCAGACCGGCGACGACTTGCCGACCGTGCCGGTGGTGAATTCCCACGCCACCTCGCCGGTCTCGGCGTCGACGGCGTAGAGGTTGGCCGAGTTGTCGATGATGTAGACCCGGCCGTCATGTGCCAGCGGCGACGAGAACCCGAAGCCCTTCTCGTTGAGCCGCCAGCGCTCGTGCGTGGCGGTCACCTCGCCGGTGCCGGTCGCGTCGATCGCCACCAGCCGCCCCATCGTGCTCTCGTCGATGTTCTCTTCGCTGTGTGCGATATAGACCGTGTCGCCCACGAGGACCGGGGAGACGTTGATGCCGCGCTTGCTCAGATGGAAGTCCCAGACCTTCTCGCCGGTGCGGACCTTGAGCGCGTAAATGTGACCGTCGGCGTTGCCGTCGATCCACAGCCGCTGGCCGTTGACCACCCCGACCACCCCGACCGACTGCGTATTCATGTCGGCGACGGTCCCGCCCGGTGTCGAGATCCATCGGACCTCCCCGGTCCGCTTGTCGAACGCGACATACCGATGACGCGGCGGGCCACCGAGGGTGCCCCAGATCGAGCCGATGACGCTCAGCAGCAGCTGGTCTTCATCGATAATCGGGCTCGAGGTGCGCCCGCCGTAGCCCGAGGCCCGTCCCAGGTCCTCCCCCAGCCGCCAGCTCCAGACGATGGCGCCGTCGCGGGCGAACACGTTCAGGTGCCCGTCGATGTTCATCGCGTAGAGATAGCCGGTCTCCGGGTCGCCGGTCACGCTGCCCCAGCCGACCCGGTTGAACGGCACGGTCGTGTTGGTCACGCTGAAGGTGTGCTCCCACAGCCGGGTGCCGGTCTCGGCGTTCCAGCAGGCGACGATCTCCTGCTCGTCGATTCCGCCACCGGTCCGGCCGTTGGCGCAGACCCGTCCGTCGAACACCGCCGGGGTCGAACGGCCGACCCAGGTATCGGACCAGACGAGGTTCTCGCCCTCGGGCGACCAGCTCGAGACGAGGCCGGTCTCGTCGGAGGCGCCCGTCTGGTGACGTCCGCGCCAGCTTGGCCAGTCTTGGGCCGCGGCCGGAGCCGCCAGCGCCAGGACCAGGCCGACGAGCAGCGCCGAGGCCACGCGTGCAGAGGCGTCGTGTGCAGCCGTGTTCATCCCCTCATTCCTCACTGACGTGGACAGCGGGTCGCGAGCCCACCGAAGCAGCTGAAGCAAATTAATATACTACACGCCGCCGGCAGTCGTTTCAGCCAGCGATGGTCCGTTCGACCGCCCAGAACAGGCCGACCCCGGCGATGGCGACCGACAGGGGGACCGCGATGCGCGCTCGATACCAAGGACGGCGGCGGCACCACCCGACCGACGCCAGCGCCAGCGTGATGACCAGCAACTGCCCCAGCTCGATCCCGACGTTGAAGCTCAGCAATCCGAGCAGCCGCTGCTGCTCGGGCAGCCCGAGCTGACGGAGCACGCCGGCGAACCCGAGACCGTGGAGGAGCCCGAACCCGAAGACGACCGCCGGTCGCCAGGGCGTCAGCCGGGCGGTCAGGACGTTCTCGACCGCCACGTAGACGATGGAGAGCGCGATCAACGGCTCGACCACGCGCGCCGGCAGCGCGACGATCTCGAAGACGGCGAGCGACAGCGTCGCCGCGTGAGCGACGGTGAACGCGCTCACCTGCCACACCAGCGCGCGGGTCCGGGTGCCGAGCAGAAACAGACCGAGCACGAACAGGATGTGGTCGAGACCGCGGGGGACGATGTGCACGAACCCCAGCCCCAGGTA
>JADFPE010000274.1 GCA_022562495.1 Acidobacteriota bacterium | reverse complement strand
ACAGCCTCGCGAGCCGGTTCAATAATTACTTGGGTCTGAGCTGCTCGACCTTGCCTTCCAGCAACCGGATCCCGGTCCGGGATCTCGGTCGCCGTCGAGATCATCAACGCCCTGGCGATCGCGTAGGACGCGACCGTGTCACCAGACGCCGGCAGCCTTTCAGATGTGTCTTGAGTGTGCCGTTTCGTTACGACATGATCTGAATCAAGACATGAATGTCATTCTCGAGCCACCACTTCGATTGTCCGTATCTGACCATAAGTTTCTGATATAGAATCCTGTTAACCAAAACTGTCCACGGTAGATTGGCCGTGGCACGCATGTTGATAGGTAAACGGTCACAAGAAGGTTGATCGGATGCCGCTGTCGGCCAATGATCCTGGCCGACGGCACAGGCCATGTACCAGGGGAAATGGGCCTGATGAAGAATCTGCCGGTCTCTGCGCAACTCTACGTCACGG
Source organism: Acidobacteriota bacterium (assembly GCA_022562495.1). Lineage (GTDB taxonomy): Bacteria > Acidobacteriota > Vicinamibacteria > Vicinamibacterales > UBA8438 > NP936. The sequence continues at coordinate 5,505 of JADFPE010000274.1, read as the reverse complement.
CGGTGGTCACCGCGGGCGCTGCCCTGCTGGTGACGCTGTTTCCGGTTGGCGTCCTCGACGCCCCAATACCGTTCATTGTGCTGGCGGTCCTATCGGCACTGACCGCGGTCTTCAAAGTCAGCCTTCCGCTCGCGCGCAGCGAATCGACCCTGTCGGTCTCGTACGCCGTTGATTTCACCGCCCTGCTGCTGCTGGGAGCGAACCCGACGATGCTGATCGCGGCGACGAGCGCGTTGAGCCAGTGCACCTTCAGGACCAAAACCCGCACGCCGCTCCACCGGACGTTGTTCAGCATGGCGTGTCTCGTGCTTGCGGTGCAGGCAGCCGGGTTCGTCTACCGCGCGCTTGGCGGAATCCCAGGCGAACCGACCGTCACGACGCTCTTGCCGTCGGTCGTGGCAATGGTCCTCGTCTACTTTTTCGTCAACACCGGCCTCGTTGCGACGGCCATCGCGCTGTCGACGAGACAGCGCGTCCAGCAAGTCTGGATGGAGAGCTTTCTCTATAACGTGCCCGGCTACTTCGTCGGTGCCGGCGCCGCGACGTTTGTGGCGCTGGTCGTCCCCCGCTCGGCGTTGTGGATCGTGCCTGTGGCGGTGGTCCCCCTCTATTTGACATACCGTAGCTACCAGATTTACTCGGAACGCCTCCACGCCGAGAAACGGCAAGTGGAGCAGATGTCGAACATCCATCTCGCGACGGTCGAGGCGCTCGCGCGGGCCATCGACGCCAAGCACCAGATGTCGCCGGGCCACCTGCATCGGATGCAGGTGTACGCGGCCGGCTTGGCGCGGGCCATCGGTATGCCAGACAACGAGATTCATGGCGTGAAGACCGCCGCGCTGCTGCACGACATCGGCAACGTCGCCGTTCCCGAGTACATTCTGTCGAAACCTGGGCGCCTCACCAAGGAAGAGTTCGAGCGGATCAAGGCCCATCCGCAGGTGGGCGCCGACATCGTCGAGGTGGTGCCCTTCCCCTATCCCGTCGCGCCGCTCATCCGGAACCACCACGAGCGATGGGACGGCACGGGCTATCCGAGGGGCCTGAAGGGCGAGCAGATTCCGCTCGGTGCCCGAATCCTCACGATCGTCGACTACTTCGACGCGCTTATGTCGAAGCGACCTCACCACGAACCGATCAGCGCTACAGATGCGATTGACGTGCTCGGTCGGGAAGCTGGCCAGGCGCTCGACCCGAAGCTGCTTCAGACGTTTCTCGCCGTGTTCCCCAACCTGATGGACGCGGCGCGAGGCGGGCAAGCAGATCGCTCCAATCGGCACGGTGACAGCCTCTTGGTCGAGTCTCAACCGACGGACGACCGGTCAGCCCTGGCGATAGCAAGTCCGACCGTCTTCGACGACATCGCCCGTACACACCAGGAAATCTACGTCCTGTACGAGATCGCGCAGGCGATGGGCAGCAGCTTGGGGGTCTCCGAGACGCTGTTGCTCATCTCGTCGAAGATGACGAGGCTCGTCCCGTTCTCTTGCTGCGCGCTATTTCTCTACGACGCGGAAGCGAAGTCGTTGACGTGCCGGTCCGCGTCTGGGACGGACGCCGAGCTCTTGCAAGACCTGACAGTCGCCTCGGGTGCGGGAGCCAACGGGTTGGTGGCCCAGAACGGCAAGTCGCTGCTGAACGCCCGGCCCGCTGCGGACCTCGAGGCCGCGGGTCTCGACTCCACGATCACGACGTCCTTGCAGTCCGCCCTGGTGTGCCCGTTGACGAGCGATGATCGGTTCATCGGGACGCTCGCCGTGTATCACAAAGAGGCCGACTTCTACGGCATGGAGCACCTCCGGCTCCTCGAGCGCATCGCCACCCAGGCGGCGGCCGTCGTCAACAACTCGATCATGTTCGAGCAGACGGAAAAGGACTCGCTGACCGATGCGCTGACCGGCCTGCCGAACCGGCGGTCCCTGTTCCTGCACCTGACGAACGAGCTCACGCGCGCCCGACGCCTCGGCACCCAGGTGTCGCTGCTCGTCATTGACCTCGACGATTTCAAGCAGATCAACGATCAATACGGACACGATGTGGGAGACCGCGCGTTGTGCGCCGTCGCGAGCACATTACGCTCGGAGATCCGACCTTATGATCTATGCGTGCGCTACGCCGGTGACGAGTTTGTCATCGTGCTGTCAGGTGTCAGTGGCGTCGAGCTGCAAAACAGACGGGAAGGCTTGCGGGCGGCGATCGAGCGCGTACCGTTCGCCGCGTCGGGCAAGGGGACCATCTGGGTCGGCTGTAGCGTCGGCGAGGCTGTGTTTCCGCACGACGGCGAAGGGAGCGACGTCCTCTTTGCGGTGGCCGACCGCCGGATGTACAAGGACAAGAGCGAGCGCAAGCGCCTGAAGGAAGAGCGTGCCGCGAGCCAGCGTGAACACCAGGAGACCACCCCGGCCGAGCCCGCGCCACCATTCACGCTACACAGGGGCGGGAGGGCGGCCGTCTAGCAGTCCATGATGACGACAGGACCGCTGCATGCGCCCGGCGCCCCTCGACGCACTCGGGACGCTCTGAGCCTGCCACAGGGCGCCGCATCCCGCGCGACGGCGCCAGCCGCCGCCCGGCCCGTTTGTCCCCGGGCTATGGCCAGGTCTCGCCGCAGCCTTGGCGGAGGCGGATTGCTCCTCGGTCGCAGACCGTCGGTATCGTCCCTCGACACGCGGGACAGGAGCAGTTCTTGAAACGGTCCACGATACTGCACGACGTGCCGATCACGTTCATCGGCGCGGGGGCGATGGGCGAGGCGATGATCGGCGGCCTCTTGCGGCACAAGCTCGTCGAGCCGGACGCCATCACCGCCGCCGACCGGCACCCGGAGCGGCTGAACGAGGTGCGCGATCTCTTCCACGTCCATACGACACGGGACAATCGCATCGCCGCGCGCAATGCCCGGGTCGTCGTGCTGTCAGTCAAGCCCCAGGTGCTCACCGCGGTCTGCGCCGATCTCAAGGGTGCCCTGCGGCCATCGACCTTGGTGGTGTCGATTGTAGCGGGCGCCCGCATCGCGTCGATCGCCGCGGGCCTGGGTCATAAGGCGATCGTGCGGACGATGCCCAATACCCCGGCTCAGGTCGGCGAAGGGATGACTGTCTGGACCGCGACCGACGCGGTGTCGGACACCCAGCGGGAGCAGGCGGGCGCCATTCTGAGTGCGCTCGGGAAGCAGCTCTACGTGCAAGACGAGGGGTTTCTCGACAAGGCAACCGCTGTCAGCGGCAGCGGACCGGCCTATGTCTTTCTGTTGATGGAGGCGCTGATCGACGCCGCCGTGCATCTCGGGTGGTCGCGCGCCGACGCGCGGGTGCTGGTCATCCAGACGGTACGGGGCGCGGCGATCTTTGCCGAGCGGTCCCCGGTGCATCCGGCCGAGATGCGGAACATGGTAACGTCACCGGGCGGGACGAGCGCCGACGCGATCTATCAGCTCGAAAAGGGCGGCTTCCGCACGGTCCTCTCGAAGGCGGTGCTGGCTGCCTACCAACGCAGCGTCGCGCTCGGCGCCGTCAACGAGGCCGCTTCGGCTCCCTCGGCAGCGCCCCGGCCCACGCGGAAAACGACGCGCAAGCCCCGAGCCAAACGGCGGTAGTTCCGCGCTCGGATAGTGATGATGGTTGCGAAGTCTCCGGTGTCTCCTGCCTCCTGCCTCCGACCTCCTGTCTCTGTCGGGCCCTGAGTCCCCATGTCGTTCACGTCCATCTTCAACCTTGCCGCGCTGGTCGTCACCCTGGCGGCGGTCTGTGGCTGGATCAACCATCGCTGGCTCCGGCTTCCCCATTCGATAGGGCTCGTCCTGATCGCGCTCGCCGTGTCGTTCGCGGCGTTGATGCTCGACGCGGTGGTGCCGGCGTTGCGGCTCGAGAGCACGGTGCGTGACACGCTCACACAGATCGACTTCCACGACACCCTGATGACCGGGATGCTCGGTTTCCTGCTGTTCGCCGGGGCCCTGCACGTCGACCTGGATCACCTGGTCAGCCGCCGCTGGGCAATCTCGACGCTCGCCACCGTGGGCATCTTGCTCTCGACGGGACTTGTCGGCGGGGGCACCTATCTGCTGGCGGGTCTCGCCGGTCTCGACGTCCCGCTGCCCTACTGTCTGGTCTTCGGCGCGCTTATCTCGCCGACCGACCCGATTGCCGTGCTCAGCATCCTGAAGAAGACCACGGTGCCGGCAACTCTCGAAGCGAAGATCGCCGGCGAGAGCCTCTTCAACGATGGGGTGGGGGTCGTGCTGTTCGCGATTCTCGTCGCCGTCGCAACCGGCGGGGGCGAGCACGGCGCCGAGCTGACGGCGGGCGGGATCGTTCGGCTCCTCATCACCGAAGCGGTCGGCGGGGGCCTCCTCGGCCTGGTCGCCGGTTATGTGGCGTTTCGGGCCATGAAGGCGATCGACGAGCACAACCTCGAGGTGCTGATCACGCTGGCGCTGGTCATGGGCACCTACGCCCTCGCGCAGCAGCTGCACCTCTCGGGGCCGATCGCGATGGTCGTGGCGGGGCTGTTCATCGGGAACCGCGGCACGCGGTTGGCGATGAGCGAGACCACACGCGACCACGTCGAGAAGTTCTGGTCGTTGATCGACGAGATCCTGAACTCGCTGCTGTTCCTGGCGATCGGGTTCGAGGTGTTCGCGCTGACGCTCACGCCGGCGATGCTGTGGATCGCGATGGTCGCCATCCCGCTGGTGCTGGCAGCCCGGTTCATCAGTGTCAGCGTGCCGATCCTGACGCTCCGGCTGTGGCACGACTTCACACCCGGGGCGATTCCGGTGCTGACCTGGGGCGGGTTGCGCGGCGGGATCTCGGTGGCGCTGGCGCTCTCGCTCCCGCTGTCGCCGGTCCGGGACCAGATTCTGGCCGCGACCTACGGCGTGGTGGTCTTCTCGATCGTCGTCCAGGGCCTCACGATCGAACGCGTCGTCCGCGCCACCGTCAGACCGCGTACATAGCGGCCGGGCTTCAGCCCCATTCGGGCAATGGTATTCGTTCGCTTCCTGGAGGGAGCTGCTCAGGCGCGGTGGTGGCCCGAGCCCAGCGACTCTGCCCCTCCGCACCCCTGCTGCCGTCCAGCGGGTTTGAGACACCCCCGACGGCTCTGCGTGCGGGGAGGGGGGCGCGCCATCTCGCGGCCTGCACCACACGGGGCACGACAGCGGCCCTGAGAGGCGGTGTCGGTGACGTGGGGACGACGGAGCGTGGCCTGGAGGCGGGCTAGGAGGACACGCGCATGACGCTCTGGCCGGCCGTCACCTCACGACTCGGGCGTCGGCGTCCACTCGCGCGCACGGCCTCGGCATCGTCTTGCGAGCCACCCCGGCCGTTCGCATACATGATCCCGAGGTTGAACTGTTCGGCGACATGCTGCGGAGGATCTGGGCGCTGCCGGTGCCAGGAGGCTGACGCGCGGCCTGAGTGCAACGCAGTCCGCCTGGCGAAGAAAGGGCACACGTGTGGAGCGGTGTCTGAGAAATCCCCTGAAAGCAGGGACTCCAGT
>JADFPE010000034.1 GCA_022562495.1 Acidobacteriota bacterium | reverse complement strand
CCGGCCGCGATGCGGTGCTCAGTCTCGCTGCGGGAGTGCGAACACGAAGAGGTTGTTGCCCGCACTCGGGTGGAGCTCGGGTGTCATCCGGAGCAGAACTCCCGACAGGCGTTGTGGGATTCGCCAATTACGGCTGCCCGGCGGCGGCCTCATCCATACGCGCGCCAGCGAGCATGATCGGCATCGCGTAGTTCCCTTCGTGACAGGCGTACTCGAACATCGGCTCCGGGTTCAACCGCAGCGGCACCGATGCCGTCCACGGGCTCGTCCAGGTCTCCGGGTCGGTCACCGTGAACTCGTAGAGGAGCGTCTCGGCGTCAACGCGGGTCAGGCGCTCGACCAGACGCATGCTCTCGGTCGTGCCTCGCCACCGCCGTTTGACGTCGAAGTTCCTCGTCTCGATGACGAGCGTGTCACCCTCCCAGTGACCACGCGAATCTCCCGACCATTGGCGGACGTCTTCTGGGAGATGGGGCCCTCCGTCGATCGGGACGACACGAGCGGTGTTGACCATCTCGGTCATCAGCACGACGTGGTCGGGCGTCTGGAACAGCTGCATGTTGTTGTTGTAGGCGCTCGGCGTGAAGGGGGGGCCGGCGTTGAAACCCAGGATGCACCGAACGCCCGCACTGAAGTCCACCCAGGTCTCGGACACGTGCTCGCGCGCGTACTCCCGGCGCGCCTGCGCCCGTTCTCGTCCCGCCGGCGTCGACGAGGGCATCCGTCCGTTGAGCGGATCGATGATCAGCGACGTACGCCTGGTCCCGATGGTCCTCGTGCCCGAATCAATCCAGAATTGGTTGTAGGAGCCTGGTGCTTGCCCCCTCCCCCTGCTGTCCACGTTGTCACCGGCTTCGGTGCGCTCGGCATCCTGGTTGTAGAGGCGAGAATTGCGGTCCACGGCTGCTTGGTCGAGGTTCGCCGCTTCTTCCTCCGTCAGAAACTCCTGGTCGGCCAGACGCTCCGGCCGCTGCATCGGCGTGATGGTGCGAAAGTCCCACACGCCCTGGAGATCCGGTTGCCCCCACGCCGTCCGGGGCGCCTCGGTCTGGGCCACGGCCGGTATCGCCCCCAACGACACGACCGCGACCACCACGGCCACAGCCCTCAGTGACGCGATCACTCGATGGCTCATCTGACTCCTCCTTTGGAGCGCGCGCTTCCCACATCGGGATGTCCCGCGCCCCTTTACCTGGCGGCGCGCTCCACGGCGCGGCTGCCGCTGAGCGCGTTCCGGACGGCCCAGTTGCCCTCGTGACAGGCATACTCGAACATCTGATAGTCCGGGCGGTGCGTGAGCGGCATCGACACGGTCCACGGACGGGTATAGACGTTCGGGTCCTCCACGGTCATGTCCCACATGATCGTGTCGTCCGAGACGCGGGTGAACCGCTCGACCACGTGGAGCGCCTTGCTCGTCGGGATGCCCTTGATACGTCCGCCCGCCGCGCTCGAGGCGATCCAGCCACGATTGTGGAAGTTGCGGGTCTCGACCACCAACGTGTCCCCGTCCCAGTGGGCGCGGGAATTACCCATCCACAGCCTGATGCCGCTGTCGACGTGCGCGCGGTCGTCGAGCGGGATGATCCGGACGTCGTGGATCATCTCATAGACGATCGTCACGTGGTCGGGTGTCTGCAGGATGCGATACGCGTTGTTATAGCCGGCCGGAAACATCGAGCCGGGGACCCCACGCGACAGGCACCGGTCCCACACGCTCATATGCACGTAGGAGTCGCCGACGTGCTCGAGGTTGTGTGCGCGCGCCGCCACGGCCCATGCCTTGACCGGCACGCGGCCGTCCGGCGGGTCGACGACCATCGAGGTCTGCCGCGTCGAGAGTACGCGCCGGCCCGGGTCGAACCAGAACTGGTTATAGCCGCCGATGTTGCCCCCCGCCGGCAGCAGCTCGGTCCGCACCTCACTCGGCGCGTCCGCGGCCACGCGGCGCTCGTCGGACTGCTGATTGCGCGCCGCCGCCTCCTCCTCGGTGAGAAACGCCTTGTCGCCCATCGACGCCGGTCGTTCGAACGGCGTGAGGGTCTCGTTGTTCCACATGCCCTGGAAGTCCGGCTGGCCATCCGGCGTACGGGGGACCGTGTAGGTGCCGGCCGATTGGGCCGCGACAGAGCTCACCGAGAGCACGACAGCCGCGAGGGTGGCGATGACGCGACGGGTCATGGTGTCCTCCTCTTCCTCTCCGGCGCGGGCTCTACCTGCTGAGCCGCTCCCAGGTCAGGTAGCCGCGCACCTCCTGACCGTCGACTATCCGCCCCGGCGGCGAGAGAATCAAGGTGTCGTCGCGGAACTCGTAGTTGCGCGGGAACGGCGTCGGCCGGCCGGCGGTCGGCGTCGTGGAGCCCATCCGCTCATGGGTAACGACCTGCGCCTCCTCGTCCACGCTGAACAGCCCGAAGTAGCTGGTGTAGCCCCGGAGCGCCGTCATGACCTCGTCGTCGGTCGGCGGCGAGCGCTCGGAGCGCGGCCGATCGGGCCGCATGAGATGCACGGCCATGTGCCCCGACGCGGTGTAGGTGATATAGCCGTCCGCATACTGGGTGGCCGGCAGGGAATCGCCGGCGGCCGTTCGCCGCTCGACACTCCGAATGCGCCAGAAGCCGACGAACTTCCGCGCTTCGGCCGACAGCTCGGTCTCCGGCACCCGCTCCCACGTCAGGCGGGACTGGACGCCTGACGCCGCGCGCGGCGGCTTGAGCATCAGCAGGTTGTCCTGGAGCTCGTACTCGCGCACGTTGTCGCGGCCTCGCGAGTTCGGGTTGCGGCTGCCGCGCACGTGGTGGATGATGATGCCCTCGGCCTCGTCGACCGTGTAGGGCCCGAAATACGACGTATAGGTCCGGAGCGCAGCCCGCGCCTCGTCGGCGCTCGGGCCGCCTTCGGCGTACGGCTGGCGGTCGCCCTGCATGATGACGACCCCCATGTAGCCCGCCGGGTCGTACATCAGGTACCCGAGGCGTCCCTCGCTGGCCGGCGTCGGCGCGGACGGTGGGATCAACTCGTCGTTTGCGTCGAACCGCTCGGTCCGGACCAGCCGCCAGTTGCCGGCAAACCGATCGTGGATGCTCTCGGTTGAGGCATCGGCCACGGGGGCCGGCACTGGCACGACGGTGCTCTGGCACGCGGTCGACACGACGAGCGCGACCGAACCGACGAACACGACCACGATCCCGCGCATGGGGCCTCCTGGGGCAGGAAGATCTCACGTGCGAGGCGGAGCCTCGCTAGGCCGATACTACGCCAATCGGCCAGACGGTCAAAGGCCGTTCACGGGACTGGAAAGGCGCCCGATTCGGCGGCGCGGCGGCCACCAGCGACGACAGCCTGGTCAGTGTCATTGGACCCTAGCAGCCCGTGGTGAAAGTCCCGCTGCATTAGGCCGGCGCTGCATCCGCCCTGCCTGCGTTGTTTCTCGGTCGAATACTGCCGGTATGCTCCCTCGTCTCGCCTTGCCAGACCGGCGCATCGCCACCCTCGGTGCGACGCGCGACTTTCACCACGGACTGCTAGGATGACTGTCGTTGCTATCGGTGGTCTCATCCCTCGGTTCGTTGCGCCAATGTCGTCACCGAGCAGCGCAGTCGCCGGTGCCCGTCGAAGCGACGCACGTAGTCCGACTCGCGCCGACCGCCCTTGGCGCGCACGACCTCCGCCAGCGCCCTGCGGTCGGCCGCGGGCCAGTCGGCGACACCCGGCAGCACGCCGATCAGCGGCGCCCAGCGCCGCAGCATCCGGCGCTGGCTCCGGTCCCAGCCGGTCAGCGAGCGCAGGCCGAGCAGTGCTCGCACCTCATCGGTGAGCACGCGGCCCGCACGGCGGCGGTCGCTGCCGAAGCGCGTCGCGACCGCCGCGGTCACCGCCTCGCCCACGCGACGCAGCGGCAACTGGCCCATCACGTCGTCGCGCACCGGTCCCATCGCGTAGTAGAGATTCTCGCGGGCCAGCCGGCGTAGCGTGGGGATGGTCGAGCGGTGGCGCGGACGCCTGACCATCGCGGCCAGCTCGCGGCGCATCAGCCGCGTCACCGCCGCGTCGCGTGGACGGAAGCCCAGCTTCTGGTAAAACCACCACGCCCCGGATTGCAGTGCCTCATCGTTGTCGTCGCCGAGCTGGTAGGGATAGATGGTGAACGTGTCGCTGCCGAACAGATGATGCGCGGTGGCGAGCACGGCGCCGTAGACCTGCCCGGACTCGCCGCCACGGAAGGTCTCGAACACGTTGTAGGCGATCTCACTGCTGCCGAACAGCGCCGAGACCAGGACATAGCCGATCGGCACGCCATTCTGCAGCGTCAGCATGCCGTACACGGACTCGAGCAGCAGACGGTGATCGGGCGTCGCGCAGAACACCCCGAACGCCAACCCGTCACCCCAGTCCACGAGGCGCACGTCGCGCGCGTCGCCGAACATGAACACGTCCAGGTCGCGGCTGCGCGTGACCATGGCCTCGCGCGCCATGTCCACCAGCCGAGCGGCGTCGCGCGGGGGCAGGACGCGCACGGCACGCGGGGGCCTACGGATGGCTGCGGGCAACGCCGGTCGGGCCGTGCGCAGCGGCCCGGTCTGATAGGTCACCCGGCTGCCCGCATGTTTCGGGCGCGTGCGGCTCGGCGTGTCGGGGCCCGCATCCAGGCGCAACGGCGGGTCGAGCTGGTCGTAGACGTGGGTGGCCAGCGGCGCTCCCGCATCCAGGCCCGCACAGCTGCGCACCAGGAACGCCGCGTCGGTCTCGTGCGGCCCTCGCATGCGCTCGATCCACTCGCGCGCCCCGTCACTCGACTCGTCCAGCCCAGGCGTCTCGGCCCATAGCGCGAAGTGCTGGACCAGCTCGTCGAGCTGCGACGCGTTGGTGAAATTCTTCCAGTCGATGTGTAGCCGACCGCCCCAGCGCCGCGCGAGCCAGCCGGCCGTTGGCGCGTAGAAGGCGTAGTGCGTCGGGGTGCCGGCGATGCCGCTATCGGCGAGGCGCTCCGCAAATCGGCGCAGGTCGGAGCGCCGGTCGAAGCCGTGCAGCACCTGCTCGACGCGCTGCAGCACAGCCGCGTCGTCGGGGTAGGCCCGCATGAAGCAGAGCTGCTCGTGCAGGGCTAGCACGTCCGCCGCACGCCCCAGACGCTCGCCGTGAAGACCGGAGAGCAGCTCGAGCTTGCGGCCCGGGGCATTGCCGCCGAACTCGGTCTTCAGCCCTTCCAACTCCCGCAGGAGTGCCACCGTGCTCGCCGCCATCGTATACCTGTGCCGCTGCCGTAGTCGTGCGACATGGCCGCACCCAGCGCCCCGGTCGCCAGGCGTGGACGCGTCATCCACGCGCCAGAGGACCACCGGCAACACCGCGCAGATTCAACAGCTTACCCCCTAACACCGTTTTGCCACCCCACGCGCCCGCCCTGGACGCTGTTCGCGTGGACGAGACGACGCCGTCCGCTTGCACCCCGGTGCCCGGCTGACTATTCTGCGTCGGAGCGGAGGACAGCATGGCATCCTGGCCACGCGTTGTGGTCGTCGGTCCCGGCGGTGTCGGGGCGTACTTCGGCGGCATGCTCGCCCGCGCCGGCGCGCCGGTCACGATGCTCGGCCGGCCGGGAGGCCAGAGCGCGCATCTCGTCGCGATGGCCCGGCATGGGCTCCGGCTCGAGACGCTGAGCTTCGACGAACGCGTCCCCGTCGAGACCGCCACGTGTGCCGATGTCGTCGCCACCGCCGACTTGGTGCTGTTCTCGGTCAAAACCCTGGACACGGACGAGGCGGCCAGGACGATCGCGCCGCACGTCTCCGACCGCGCGGCCGTCGTCGACCTCCAGAACGGGGTCGACAATCCGGATCGCCTGCGGGACGCCGGGATCGACCCGATCGTCGCGGTCGTGTATGTCGCCGCGACGGTCGAGACCCCGGGCGAGGTGAGGCACCGCGGGCGGGGCGACCTCGTGCTCGGTCACCGGAGCCGTGCGTCGGAGGTCGCGCGCGTCGCGGCCTGGTTCGCGCGCGCCGGCGTGCCCTGCCGGATCTCCCAGAACGTCGAGCGCGAGCAGTGGTTCAAGCTCATCCTGAACTCGATGACCAACGCGGTCAGCGCGCTGACCGGCGCGTCGTATGGCAATCTGGCCGTGTTCGAGCCGACCTGGCAGGTCGCGCGCGACGTCGCGCGCGAAGGGATCGCGGTCGCCCGCGCCGCCGGCCACGATTTCGATCAGGAGACGCTGATCGCGCAAGGTCTCGAGGTCTGCCGCGCCGTCGGTGCGGCCACCTCCTCGACCCAGCAGGATATCGCGCGCGGTCGCCTGACCGAGATCGACGCGCTCAACGGTTTTCTCGCCCGGCACGGAAGCCAGCTGGCGATCGAGACCCCGATCAACCGGGTGCTCTGGGCACTCGTCAAGTTGCGAGAGCAGCAGGACGAGCAGCACCACCACAAGAGAACAGCAGATGCCTAACCGGGTGCAGCCGCCGGCTAGCACAGCTGCGCCGTTCGGAGGCTGGCGTTCGCCGATCACCCCATCGATGATCACGTCGAGCGGGATCTCGATCCCGCAGATCGCGACGGACGACGAGAGTCTCTATTGGCTCGAGAACCGACCGCTCGAACACGGCCGCGGCGTGGTGGTCCGGCGCCGGCAGGGTACGGTCGAGGAACTGACGCCAGCCGCTATCAACGTGCGCACGCGGGTACACGAGTACGGTGGCGGGGCATTCTGGGTGCATCAGGGAGCGCTCTTCTTCGCGAACTTCAGCGACCAGCGTCTCTACCGACGCTCGGTCGCAGGCGACTGCGAGCCGATTACGCCCGAGCCCGCTGTGCCAGCGGCCGACCGCTACGCGGACGGCTGCGTGACGCCGGACGGACACTGGACGATTTGCATTCGCGAAACGCATGTGGACCCTGGCGAGGCCCGCAACGAGGTCGTCATCCTGCCGGCGAACGGTGCGTCTCTCCCGCGACCGCTGGTCGGGGGCAACGACTTCTACGCGTGTCCGCGGCTCCACCCCGACGGCACCCGGCTGGCGTGGATCGAGTGGAGCCATCCGAGAATGCCGTGGGACGGGACAGAGCTCTGGGTGGCGGACTTCGATCCGGAGCGCGGGCTCACGCATGCCACTCGGGTCGCCGGCGGGCCCGACGAGTCGATCTTCCAGCCGCGATGGAGTCCTCGAGGCGATCTGCATTTCGTCTCGGACTGCACCGGGTGGTGGAACCTGTATGCCGTGCGCGACGGCGACGTCTCGGCGCTGTGCCCGCGGGAAGCGGAGTTCGGCGGTCCGCAATGGGTGTTCGGGCTCAGCCGATACGCGTTCCTCGCGGACGGCACGGTGGTCTGCTCGTTTACCCAAAACGGGCAAGACCACCTCGGCGCGCTGCGTCCCGGGTCGTCGACACTGGCGCCGCTCGACACGCCGTTCACCTCGCATATCGGCGGGGGTTCGGTCCAGAGCGATCCCGCTGGTCGCGTCTACTTCTTGGGCGGCTCGGCGAAGTGCGGGACGGCGGTCATCGGCCTCGACCCGGAGAGCGGCCACGTCGAGGTGATCAAGCGCTGCTCCTCTATGGAGATCGACCCGGGGTACCTCTCGACGCCAGAGCCGATCCGGTTTCCGACGCGAGACGGCTCGACCGCGCACGCGCTCTACTATCCACCGACGAACAAGGACTTCAGCGCGCCGGCTGACGAGAGGCCTCCGCTGCTGGTGCTGAGTCACGGGGGTCCGACGAGCGCAACAACCTCGGAGCTGCGCTTGGGGCTTCAGTTCTGGACGAGCCGCGGCTTTGCGGTGGTCGACGTCAACTACGCAGGCAGCACGGGGTTTGGTCGAGCGTACCGCGAGCGTCTGAACGGACAATGGGGAATCGTCGATACGAGCGACTGCATCGAGGCAGCCACGTATTTAGAGCGTCGGGGGGACATCGACGGCACGCGAATCGCGATTCGCGGGGGCAGCGCCGGGGGGTTCACGACGCTGTGTGCGCTCGTCTTCCACGACCGCTTCTCGGCCGGAGCGAGCTACTATGGCGTGGCCGACCTCGAGGCGCTTGCCCACGACACACACAAGTTCGAGTCGCATTACCTGGACAGCTTGATCGGCCCGTATCCCGAAACGCGTGAGCGCTATCGCGCGCGCTCTCCGATTCACTTCACGGACCAGCTCAGCTGCCCGGTCATCATGTTCCAGGGTCTCGAGGACCGCGTGGTGCCTCCGAGTCAAGCAGAGGCGATGGTCGACGCGTTGCAGGCGAAGGGGCTTCCCTACGCCTACATTCCTATTGAGGGGGAGCAACACGGCTTTCGTATCGCCAAGAACATCGAGCGGTGCCTCGAGGCCGAGTTCTACTTCTACTCGCGCATCTTCGGCTTCGACCCGAGTGATCCACTCGAGCCGATACCGATCGAGAATCTGTAGCCTGTCGCCGCCGCTGTCGTGGGCCGACCCGACGCGGGGCATGCACCGAGCGTTGGGGACCTGCGGGTGACCGGCCTGCGCCGCCCTCGGGGACTCCGCGGACGCCGAAGCACCCGGCGCCGAGCGCCGCGCTGCCGACTGCCGCGCGTTCGAGCATGGCCCGGCGCGGCTTCTCTGACGACGGGTCTCGGTGCGACGCGGAGCTGTCACCTCGAGCTGCCTGCCAGGACATCGCTCTCCTTCGCCAGGCCGATGATCACCTCCGCGTCTTCGGCAAGCAGAAAGCGCTGCGCGAGGAGGTCGGCCGTCGCCCGCTCGACCGCCGCGACGAAGCCGGCGTGGTCGCCGTACCGCTCCTGGAGCGACCGGCGGGGGTCCCCGCTCGCCACGCGATCGGCTCGCGTTTCGGCGAACGGAAAGAAGGCCCCGCTCAGGCCGCACAGGTCCATCCCGCGCGGCCCGGGGGCACGGAGATTCCATCCGGTGTTGGTCCCCACCGGCGCCGCCACGTCGACCGTACGAATCCCGACTTCGTCGATCCCGTCGGGGTCGGGCTTTGGCACCAGCACTTGATATCGGCCTCGACGCAACGGCGGCAGCGCCGTCACGTACCCGCCGGTCGGCCCGAACGCCGGGCCGAAGTCGAGCAGATCGAGCTCGTTCAGGATGGTCGGAAACGTGACGCCCGGAATGGCGGGAAACGCCGACGCCGCCTCGCCGACCCTCACCAGTGTCCCGTTCCGCACGTCCGGGTAGACGCTCGGGGGCGGCTCCACCCCGCCGTCGGCCCAGGCGTCGAGTGCGACGATGAGGGCCCGGAGGACGGTGGCGTAGCTCCGGTTGCCGTTGACCGGATACGCGCAGGTGCCGGTGTCGGTCGGTCGCGCCGCTACCCCACTGGCGCCGACGTGCGAATGATTCGCGATGTAATACAGCCGCACGGTGTCGGGAATCGGCACCGGCGCGCCTCGCCCGTCATGCACGTTCAAGGAGGCATGCATCTGCCAGAACTCGTTGGCGGTATCGACCTGAAAGACGAGTGGATCGGTCCGGGGCCGCTTCAGGATGCCGTCGCGCAGCCCGGAGATCGGATCGAAGGTCACCGCGTAGGTCAGCGGCGGGTACGAGGACGACGTGAAGTCGGCATGCTGGTCCTGGCGCGAGTACACGTTCGGGTCGGAGAACTCGACGTTGGCCATCAGCCGATGCGTCCCGGGAATCATGATGCGGACGGCATCGAAGACCTGACGCGCCGACTCATCCTCGTTGAAGCCGAGATACAGGAAGTCCCGCAGATACATACCGGTCGACGAGATGCCGAACCCATACGCTCGGCGCACACCGACGGTCGTCTCGCTCTCGGCGAGGGGGTTGGGGTTGCCCGCGTCGTCCACCGCCGCATACCGAAGAAACGACGCGAGGTCGCGGGTGACGGCATAGCCGAGCCCCATGACCCAGGCGCCCTTCGCCGGATATATCAGCTCGTAGATGCGGTCCGGGTCGAAGCCGTCGAACAGACAGAGGTCGGTGGTGGTCGCCTCGAGTGACGGACGCCCGTCCGGGCACCGGCCGAACGCCCATCGGTCCGGCGCGATCGGCACCCGGCGGCCCTTGACGCCGTCGCGAACCGTCAGGTTCGAGCTCGCCGGGTCGGTGTCGGCCGTCTCGTAGCTCCGGAACCGGCTGTTCCCCTTGAGCGGCAGCGTGTAACCGGAGGCGCTGTACTCGATGCGGATGCGCGAGACGACGGCACCACCGTCCCGCTCGCTCGCGAGTGGAAGCGTCGCCCCGAGCCGCGTCTCGGAGGTGGTGATGTCGCCGGCCCAGCCGGCATCGACGAACGTGTAGCCGAGCCGAAAGATGATCTCGTCGTCGGTCGGGATCGACGACCCGAGCAGCGCGCGCAGCCCCGGCGACGGATACGCGTGAAAGGCGATCTCGATGTTGTTGCCCCGATTGTTGATGCCATACAGGATCTTCCGGTTGCCGCGTGTGACGTCGACCGGCTTGATGATGACGAACGGCGCACTGAACTCGACCAGCCCTTCGGCGTTGCGCGGCGCTTTGTCGAGGTTGACGATGACCGCGTTCACCGGGTCCTCGGGATCGACCACCATGTAGACGGTGCCGACCAGCCGCTCGAACGGCCCAGGCGTGCCGATCGCCGCGCCGTCCGCATACGGCGTCGTCCGTTCGACGACCAGCCGCACCACACGCGCATCCGCGTCCATCCGCGCGAACACCACCACGAGGGCGGCGACGGCGACGGGACGAGCTGTCTTGCGCACAAGCGTAACCTCCGGCTCTTCTGAAGTTCGTGTGGGTCACTTTACTAAGCTGACCGGGTACACTGTCATGGCGCCTCTCGCGCCGCAACGACAACAGGCGAGAGCGTGGAGATGCCGACCAGCAGTGCCAGAACGCGAGTGCGTTTCATCGTGTGTCTCTTCCAGCAGTCCGTGGTGACCGTCCGGCGTTGCACCGAGACGTGCGATGTCCCCGGCTGACCAGGCGCGCCAACTCTGCTATGTTACCCGCTGCACGCGCACGCGTCGGCGGACACCGCGCTCCCGTGCGGCGCTCTCAAGAGGGGAAGCTTCGTGACTACACAGCCAACTCGAGAGGTCCGCGCACTGTCGTTCGTCGTCGCCATCGTCCTCCTCTTGCCGGTCGCTGCCATCCCACAAGGCCGGTCGGCGGCCGCGGACGGGTCGGCCATGCCACGCACGCCATGGGGCGACCCCGATCTCCGGGGGATCTGGGACTACTGGACCTTCACGCCGCTGGAGCGCCCCGCCGAGTTTGCAGATCGGGATCTGCTGACGGCCGAAGAGGCCGCGGTCGTCGCGCAGCAGAGCACTGCTGAGGCGCTGGCGCGCGATGCGCCGCCGCCGCCAGGGCAGGTGGGTGGATACAGCCAGGCGGTCTGGACCGACCGCGCCAGAGCCACGGCCCTCACCCAACCGTCGCTGCTCGTGGACCCGCCAGACGGCAAACTTCCCCCGCTGACCCCGCAGGCGCAGCAACGCGCCGAGGCACACCGTGCGGCCGGTGGGCGTCCGGTCAGGCTACGTGTCGGCGGCGCGAACGCAGACGGTCCAGAGGCTCGAGGGGTGTCTGAACGCTGCGTCGTCGGGTTCAGCACGGGGCCACCCATGCTGCCGGCCGGCTACAACAACAACGTGCAGCTGTTCCAGACGCCGGGATACGTCGTCATCCTCCATGAAAT
The DNA here is from genome assembly GCA_022562495.1 of Acidobacteriota bacterium. Taxonomy (GTDB): domain Bacteria; phylum Acidobacteriota; class Vicinamibacteria; order Vicinamibacterales; family UBA8438; genus NP936. The sequence continues at coordinate 14,528 of JADFPE010000034.1, read as the reverse complement.
GGTCCACGACGCCCGCATCATTCCCCTGGATGGGCGCGCACCGCTGCCGACCAGCATTCGCCAGTGGCTCGGGCATTCCCGCGGTCATTGGGAGGGGGACACGCTGGTCGTTGACACGACGAATTTCACCGACAAGACCGGGAGCTTCAGCACATCCTTTGTGTCCTGGGGATCGGCGGAACGCCTGCACCTGGTCGAACGGTTCACGCGGGTGGATGCGGAGACGGTGACGTACGAGTTCACCGTGGACGATCCGGCGACGTTTGCCCGGCCGTTTACCGGCCGGTTCCCCCTGCATCGAACCGACGCGCCGCTCTACGAGTACGCCTGCCATGAAGGCAACCACGGGCTGTTCAACATGCTGAGTGGCGCGCGCGCCGAAGAACGCGCGGCAGACCAGAACCGGTGATCGCGTGGCTACCAGCCTCTGATTTTCTCGAGCGTTTCTGCGGTGACCGACGCCTCGCCCGCCGCCACGGCCTCGAGCAAGGATGCTCGTGGCGCACGCAACACGTGTGTGTCGTCGAGTCGGGGTCGGACATAGGCGAGGTCGGCGGCGTCGTGAGTCTCGTGCGCACCCCGCCGACTGCGGCAGTCCGACGCGATGACGTGCGTCGCACCGAGGACCGGGTCTCGCGCAAAGCCGATTGGCAGCGCGTCGCTGAGCCCGCCGTCCGTGAACGCACACACCCGACCCTCGTAGGTGATCGATCTGGCCGGAAACATGCTCGGGATCGACGCGCTCGTCGCCACGGCGTCGTAGAGACTGACGCCGGCGTGGGCGCCCGTCGCGAGATAGCGAGCACAGTCGTTCGTCAAATCGTGGCACACGATGCCGATCGCTGAAATGCCGTGATGGAGCCGGCCGAAGCGGCTCGACTCGAGCTGCCGGAGACGCCGCGGGATGATCCCGGCAAACGGCTCGATGATCGGCCGTAGCCACCGGGGAGACCGCAGGCCCACGCTGTGCGCAATCAGGTGCCGTCCTTGAAAGACACGGGCGTTGCCGATGAGCTCCTCCATCGTCAACCCGACCGCCGCGTAGTAGGCGGCGACGACCGCGCCGGCGCTGACGCCGACGATCACATCGAGGCGAATGCCGGTGGCGACAAGACGACGCAGCACGCCCAGGTGCGCGGCGCCCCGCAGCCCACCCGCGGACAGCACGAGACCGATGCGACGGCCTGGTGTAGTCACTGCTCTCGACCGCGACCGTCACGCGCGCGGCTCGCGATGCGCCCCTCCTGGGCTCAGGACCCACGCGATCAGCCAGACCGGCCGTGCCCTCCGACGGGGTTGGCGTCGTACTCGGCCGCTGTGACGCCTGGCTCCTGATGAGACAGGAGGTAACGGAACTTCGGGTCTAGCCAGGTGTCCCAACGCTATGGGGTTGACCCAATCACGTGATTTTCACACAGACACCCGGGTGTCATGCCCTCTGTTGCGTCGCGTCGACAGGCCGCGCACGACAGGGTCCACGCCGACGCTCGCGGCCGCCCTGCAGGCGGATGGGGCTTCTGCCCCCCAGCTCGTTTCATTTTGCTGGCGCATCTTCCACGTGAAGTGGCAGGATTGCACATCGGCGCCGGCGACGTCGTCGGCCTGAGGACGGGGTTGCGGCTGGCGACGCGACTCACAGAGGCGCAGGAGGAGATGACCGATGGACGATGACGTGCAAGCAGAACTGGCCCGACTCACCGCAGAGAACGAACGGCTGAAGCGGCAGCAAGCGAGCCCACTGCGGCTAAAGGTGAGCGCGAAGGGGGCGCTCTCGGTCTATGGGCTCGGCCGCTTTCCGGTGACCCTCTACAAGGCGCAGTGGTCGCGTCTGCTCGAGAACACGGAGGACATCCGCGCCTTTCTCGATGAACACGACGGCGAGCTCAAGTCGAAAAAACAGGACGACACGACCGACTAGCGATGCTGCGTCTCACCCCGACGAGAGCAGCCGGAGCGCACCTCGTCGCGATGGATCCTCAGTGCGGCGGGGCAGCTGGGACGATCGGCACGGCGGGTTCCCGGATGCCGGGGTGGCCCGCCTCGATTCGCTGCCGCCTGACGAGCGCCGCGCCATCCAGGGCGGCCTGTTCGTCGGCGCGACCTGCCGTCAGGAGGTTCACCATAGCGTGGTTCCCCTCATGGCACGCGTACTCGAACAGGTGATTGAGCAATTCGCTGGCGTCACGCCGCCGCATCGGGATCGCGACGGTGTAGGGCCTCGTAAATGCCTGCGGGTCTTCGACCGTGAAGCGGTAGTCGATCGTGTTGGCGTCGGTCAGAGTGAAGCGTTCCACCAGGCGTAACGTCTCGCCCGACGCTCGATGTGTCGTTTGAATGATGTGAGACGGCTGCAAATCGCCGCCGTCCAGCCGATCGTTGAAGTGGATCGTGTCGACGACCAGGGTGTCACCCTCCCAATGGCCGCGCCCGTCGCCCAGCCACTGGCGGATGCCGTCGGCGGCATGCGGGCGACCGTCCAACGGGATGATGCGCGCTTCGTGAATCATCTCCACGAGGATGACCACGTGTGTCGGCGTCTGCAGAATCTGGTAATTCGCGTTGTAGATGTTGGGAATCATGGCGATCGGCAGCGTCCGGGAAATGCAACGCTCCCACGTGTTGCGGTCGAGCCAGGAGTCGGCTTCCCCACGCCCACGGCGCGCGTCCTCTCTGGCGATCAGCCGCTGCACCGCCTCTGCTCTCATCGGGATTCTGCCGTCCGGCGGATCCACGATCAGCGACTCGCGATCGAGCTCTCCGCCGAGCTCGAGCCAGCCGGCACCCGTGCCCCCCGTGGCCCGGCTCACCGCCTGCTGAGCCAGCCGTCCGCGTTCTTGCTCTTCGGACGTCATCCGTTCCAACGGCGTCGTGGTCGAGTTGTTCCAGAGCCCTTGGAGGTCCGGATGGCCCCACGGCGTCCTCGGCAGGATCGACGTGTCTTCACTGACGACCAACCCGTTGAGCTCGACGCTCGCCCCGGAGGACGTCCGCGCCTGGCCGGCGGCCGGCGCCGGCGCCAGCGACATGACCACCGTGATGATCGTCAACGATGTCGCGAGACCTCGATAGCGCATCTCATCCCCTCTTCTGCTGGTCCACCAGCCAACCCACACACTGGCACCGACCCGACGAGGGGTCCCATGCCCCCGTGTGAAAACCAGGCTATTCTACCCGTGGGCGCGTCAGGGATCACGCCCTGCACTGTGTCCCGGACGAGTTGTCGTATCCTTCTCGCATCGGTCCGACGTGGACGGAGGGTCTCGATGAGTCACAGCGTACGCACCTCGATCGGTCCGGCGGTCGTGTCGCTTGTGCTGCTGCCGGCGGCGGCGCTGGGCCAGGCCGGAGCCGTCCACGGCTGGACGACGCCCCGAACGGCCTGGGGTGCACCTGACCTACAGGGCATCTGGACCTCGGCCACGCTCACGCCGCTGGAGCGACCACGCCGGCAGTCGGAGCAGGCGTTGCTGACCGACGAAGAGGCTGCGGCAGTGGAACAGCAGTCCGCGCAGCGCCGGGCGGCGTCTGACGGGAAGTCCGCACCTGGCACCGTCGGCGGCTACAACCAGGTGTGGATGGATGCCGGCACGCAGATCGTGGACAGCCGGCGCACCTCGCTGATCGTCGACCCGCCGGAGGGAGTGATTCCGTGGACGTCGGAGGCCAAGATCGAGAGCGACCGCGAGCAGGCGAGATACGGCGTCGGACCGTATGCCTCCTGGCTCGACCTCGACACCGGTGAGCGCTGCATCACCGACGGCCTGCCCAACATGGTGCCGCTCCAGCCCTACAACATGAACCTCCAGATCCTGCAGACGCCGGGTGCGGTGGTGATGCTGCACGAGATGTACCACGAGCTCCGGATCATCCCCGTCGACGGCCGCCCCTTAACCGGCATCGCGCAGTGGACCGGTGAGGCGCGTGGCCGGTGGGACGGAGACACGCTGGTCGTGGAAACGGTCAACTTCGTCGACAAACCGGACACCTACTGGAGCACGCCGTGGCGTGCCGCCCGCCCCAGTCTGCGGCTCGTCGAGCGTTTCACGCGCGTCGGCCCCGAGGCGATCGACTACACCTTCACCCTCGAGGACCCGCATGCCTTCACCCAGCCCTGGACCGCGGCCGCGCCGATGACGACCGACCACGCGTCGCGCGGCGTGACGTCGGGGCAGATCTTCGAGTACGCCTGCCACGAGGGCAATCACGCGATGATCAACGTCCTGAGTGGCGCCCGCGCCCAGGACGCCGTGGCACCACCGATCCGGTAGTACCGGCTCACTCTGGTAGCGCGAACGTGAGGAGTGCGCTGCCTGCGGCGATGGCGATGAACTGGCGACCCTCGCTGAGATAGGTGATCGGGTTCGCGTAGACCGGCCCCCCCGTCTGGAATCGCCAGAGGACGTCCCCTGTCAGGGCGTCCGCCGCAAAGAAGTCACCCTCCATCGTCCCCGAGAACACCAACCCGCCCGCGGTGGACATGAGCCCAGCCCAGGGAGGCGAGTGGACCTCGACCTCCCAGACGAGATCGCCCGTCAAGGGGTGGAGGGCGCGCAGGAAGCCCTTGGGGTCTTCTCCTGTCACACCGCGCCGGCTGGCGCCCATGTAGATCTTCCCCGGCTCATACGTCGCATCGGCACGGTAGTAGATGCCGCCCTTTTCCCGGACGTTCTGATAGATGAGGTTGGTCTGCGGGCTGTAGCTGGGGCTGTACCAGTTGGCGGCACCATCGTCGTCGGGGTAGACGAGCGCGCCGTCCGTGCTGGGTATCGTCTCAGGATTCTCGATGGGCCGTCCGTCTGCATCCAATCCCAGGGCCCAGGTTTGCCTGGCGAATGGCTGTCCCACCAGGAACTCGCCTGTGACCCGGTCGAGCACGTAGTAGAAGCCGTTCCGGTTCGGGAACAGCACAAGCTGTCTCGGCTCACCTCCGAGCTCCGCGTCGAGCAGTACTGGAACCTGGGTGGAGTCGTAGTCATGAACGTCGTGCGGCAGAAACTGAAAGTACCATTGCAGCGTCCCCGTGTCGGGGTCGAGCGCGATCAGTGATTCAGAATAGAGGTTGTCGCCGCGGCGCACCTCGCCGATGAAGTCCGGCCCTGGGTTGCCCGTTCCCCAATAGAGCAGGTCGAGCTCCGGATCGTAGGCGCCGGTGACCCAGGTCGGTGCCCCACCCCGCTCCCAACTGTCTCCAGACCACGTGTCGTGACCAGGCTCGCCCGGCCCGGGCACGGTCCAGAAGCGCCAGAGCCGCTCGCCGGTGGTCGGATCGTACGCGTCGAGAAACCCACGGATGCCGTATTCGCCGCCGGCGATGCCGACGATGATCTTGTCTTGCAGTGCGAGCGGCGCCACGGTCACGGCATGCCCCATCGCGTAATCCGCCACTTCGATGTCCCAGCGCACGCGGCCTGTCCGTGCGTCGAGCGCGACCAGATGGGCATCGACCGTGCCGAGAAAGACCTGATCGTCGAGCAGCGCCACCCCACGATTCACCTGACCGCAACAGGTCACGATGCCCTCGGGCAGCGCACGGCGATACCTCCAGATGGGACGTCCCGTCCGCAGGTCGAGTGCGGTGGCATCGCTCGGCGGCTCGGTGATGTACATGACGCCGTCGACGACGAGCGGCGACACCTCGAACTTCTGCAGCGATCGGATCTGGTAGATCCACGCGGGCTGAAGCCGGTCGACGTTGTCACGGTTGATCTGGGCCAGCGTCGAGTAACGTTGTGCTCCGTACGAGCCAGAGTACGTCAGCCAGTTCCCCGGTTCGGACGCCGCATCCAGGATCCGCGCATAGGGCACTTGGGCGGCCGCCGGCGCAGCCAGGACGAGCATGAGGACGAGCGTTTTCATTGGGCTCCCTTGAGCGAGACCAAGTATGCGACGAGGTCATCTGTCTGCTCGGAGGTCAATCGTGCTGCGTAGCTGCCCATCGGCGAGCGCTGCCACTGCTGTTCGAGGACATCGAGCTCGTACTTCCAGAACGAGTGGAGTCGGCCTGACAGATCCCTGAACTGGATCGAGAACGCGTCTTCATTGACCCGGAACCCTGTCAGGGCACGGCCGTCTTTTGTGACGACCCGGAGCTGGAGAAAACCGCTGGGCACGGAGGCCTCGGGGTCGAGGAGCGCCTCTCGCAGATGGGCGGCGCTCCGGCGCGCGCCGATGTCATCGAGGCCAGGGCCGACGATACCGCCCCGGCCGCCCAGGGTGTGGCATCGCGCGCAGTCGAGCGCGGCAAAGACCGCCTCGCCGCGGCGTCCATCGCCGGGGATATCCTCCGGCTCGACGCGACCGAGCGTCTTGACGTAGGCCGCAATACTCGACACTTGACGAGGCGTGAGGGGCGAACCCGGCATCTCGGTACCAGGAATACCACGACGGATGATGTTGAACAGCGCCTGATCATCAGACGCGCGGCGCAGCCGTGGTTGCGCCAGATTCGCGCCTCTACCGCCATTCCCAAGCGGTCCGTGGCAGCTGCCGCACTGGCTTTCGTACAGCCGCTTGCCCTGTTCCATCTCGGCGGTCTGAGCCGTGACGACGGTGGGAGCTGAAAGCACGACGAGCGGCACGAGCGCGACGCCGATGGCGCCACCCGCCGCGACACCCCACCTCATCGTCTTCGTCCGGAGACGTGGCTGCATGATGGCGGCAACGGGACCCGACGGTCGGGGATGACAGGCTCGGGCAGGACTGTGATGGCGGGGGTGCGTCCTGGACGGGTGCCGCTGGTTGTGTAGACCACACCCCTGACGCCGTCGCCGTTCGTGCCAGTGACCCCGGACGCACCGAGCCACGTGCTGGACGCGAGAGACCTGCCTACCCAAGAATGAACGATTGTATCTTGCATAGATCTCGTCAGTCGGGCGACAACCCCACGTGCAGGTCACAGCAGCCGCGCCAGATCCTGCGGCAGCGGTGACTGGAATCGGAGAAGTTCTCCAGACAACGGGTGTGTGAATTGCAGGGACTCCGCGTGCAATCCCAGTCGCCGGGCGGGATTCGTGCGCGCCTCATACTTCTGATCGCCGACGATCGGACAGTCCGCATCGGCCAGATGCACCCGGATCTGATTGCGCCGTCCCGTCTCTGGTGTCAGTTCGACCAACGCGCGAGTCGCGCGTCGCTTCATCACCCGGTACCGGGTCACCGCATGGCGTGTCCGCTCGCTGGGAGGGGCGCTGTAGACCTTGAAGGGGCTGCTCTCATCCAGGTGTGACCTCAGCACGCCGTGGTCAGCCGGCGGCTGTCCTTCCACCACGGCCAGGTACCGTTTCTCAGTCTTGTACCACTCGGCTTGCAACGCGCACTTCGCCGCCTCTGTCTTCGCAAACACCATGAGCCCGGACGTCTCGCGGTCCAACCGGTGGACGATCCACACCCGCTCCGGGCTCTGAGGATTGCCGCGGCGTACGTAGTCCGTCAGAAAGGCATAGGCGGTCTTGTCCCGTTCCGTCGCGCTGCCCATGCTCAGCAGATTCTCCGGCTTCTCGATGACAATCAGCGACGCATCTTCGAACACGACCGTCATTCCCGATGGCAGCAGCTCCGCTCCGCGCACCTCGCCCTTGGCGCGAAACGACACCACATCCCCGGTCTGCAGAGGGTGATTGGAGCGTGTGACCGACCGTCCGTTGACGTGAATCAACCCGTACTTGAGCCACTGCCGCACCGTGGTCCGCTTCACCTCAGGGCGACAGGCGAAAACAAAGGCCAGCAGGGCGGCCGGATGTTCGACGGTGTGAGCTGCAGGCTTACTCATCGTCGGGCCACGCGAACGCGGCGAGCGAGGCGTCGGGCTCGGCGACGGCATCGATGGTCCGCCCGTTGACCGCCAGTGTCATCGGGTTCGGCGCCGACCTGAAGCGGTTGTACATCGTCGACAGAGACACGACAGTGTCGATCATCAGCGGCATCGCCTCGACGCTGCCCGGGCCCGTCTGAGACTCCTGATTCGGCAGCTCGTCCGGCTTCCACGTCCAGGCGATCTCGAGCTGGTCGACGTTCGACAGGTTGATGTCAGCAAGCGGCGCCCACGTACCGCCATGCGACCATCCCGCCTGCACGGTCCTGCGCACCGAGCGCCACCGTACCGACCACGACCGCGATCGTGCAAAGTCCCGTCATCTGAGCCTCGTCTGGAACGGCGTCATCGTGCATTATGCCAGCAACGGCCGCTGCTCCGGCGGCCGCTGCCGCCTTGCCCCGTGCACTCGTGGACGTCAGCCCTCTCGTCGGTGCGGGGTCAACTCGTGCGCCGGCTCCGACGCGGATCCGATCGTCAAGCTGGATCCGGACGGCAACGTGGTGCAGAGCTTCGGCGCAGGGCTGATCTTGTGGCCCCACGGGATGGACGTCGACAGCGAAGGCAACGTCTGGGTGGCCGACGCCCGCTCGGCGAACGCCAGGGAGCTGGAGCGCTTTCCCGACGCTGCAGGCAAGGGGCACGCGGTCATCAAGTTCAGCCCGGAGGGCGAGGTGCTGCTCGTCCTCGGCACCCCTGGTGAGGCGGGCGACCCGCCCACGCACTTCACCGAGCCGAATGACGGGCTCGTCGCCCCGGACGGCAGCATCTTCGTAGGGGAGGCGCACGGCGCCCAATTCCTGGACGAAGCCGGTCCGGGTGCCATCGGTCGCATCTCGAAGTTCGCCCCAGATGGGACCTTCATCAAGAGCTGGGGCTCAGGGGAACCACCTGGACACCTGGTATCAGTTCAGCCGGATCGGTGGGCTCTTCATCGACGACAACGACGTCCTCTACGCCATCGACTCGGAGTCGGACGACAACTACAACCCCGGCTGGAGAAAGGGTCTCCGGGTCGGGAGCGCCCGGACCGGAGAGGTCTGGTACTTCATCCGGGAACACGTCTCGGAACGGGCCTCGGGGATGGGGGGATTCGGATCGATGGGCGAAGGGGTCACCGTGGACGCCCAGGGCAACATCATCGCAGGAGAAGTGGGGCCGATCCAGGGGCTCACGAAGTTCGTCCCGCGCCTGATTCCCTAGCCGTCCGTGGTGGAAGTCCCGCGTCGCACCGCGGGTGGCGATACGCCGGCCTGGCATGGCGAGACGAGGGAGCATACCGGCAGTATTCGACCGAGAAACAACGCAGGCACGGCGGATGCAGCGCCGGCCGAATGCGGCTGGATGTTCATCACGGGCTGTCAGCGATGTGCTGGGTTGGGATAGTCGAAGCGACATCCCGCATCCCACTTCGACCGTTGGTTGCCGTGGGCCGGGATGCCACCAGCGTCCTTGATCATGCGGGCGAGGTGCATGAGGTTCCACGTCATGAACGTGGTGTTGCGGTTGGTGAAGTCGCTTTCGGGACCACCCGAGCCCGGGTCGAGGTAGGACGGACCGGGCCCGACAGGTCCGAGCCAGCCCGAGTCCGCCTGTGGCGGGATGACGTAGCCGAGATGCGACAGCGAGTACAGGATGTTCATCGAGCAGTGTTTCGCGCCGTCCTCGTTGCCGGTGATTAGGCACCCACCCACCTTGCCGTAGTCGGCATACTGGCCGTGCTCGTTCAGCAGGTTTGAGTTGGCGTAGAGGCGCTCGATGAGCATCGTGCAGACAGACGTCTTCTCGCCGAGCCAGATCGAGGAACCGATGACGACGATATTCGCTGCCGTGACCCGCGCGTAGATCTGAGGCCAGTCGTCTCGCTCGTAACCGTGCTCGGTCATGTCGCCCCAGACGCCGAAGGCGATCTGGTAATCGATGACTCTCAACTCGTCGACCTGCACTCCGTTCTTTTCGAAGATCGCCTTGCAGATCTGCCAGAGGCCCTCCGTGTGCGACATCTCGGGCGACTTTTTCAGCGTGCAGTTGAGAAAGATGACCCGCAGATCGGAGAAATCCCATCGGCTCGCGCTGCACATCTCCAGCTGCTTCTCGTTCAACTCCATGTCCACCTCCTAGCGTTGCGCCGCAAGCGTGTCGGCCCGCCTACGGTGTCACGCTCTCTCCTCGCAAGGCAATCGCAGTCGGGGCGCGGCAGGTGTTCCGGAAAGATTTCTGAGACAGGGTGCCTCGCACATTCCGGTCCAGACCGCTGGCCCGGTATAATGGGCCAGTTTCCAGGTCACCCATGTCCCTGAGCCCCGGCACCCGGTTGGGTCTGAGTGCGGTCACCGCTCAGATCGACGACGCCGGCATGGGTGAGGCGTATCAGACCCGCGACACCACGCTCGACCGGCGTGTGGCGCTGTCGGAGTACGACAGGATGTCCAACGACCTCACCCCCGCATCCCGCAGCAGGTGCCGGCATTCATCGAGTGACCGCAGCGGGATGTTCGAAGACCTGAACTCTATGGGAAAGGAGCCGCCTGTGAACACCGCAGTCCCCCGTCGCAGCGTCCGTTTTATCAGCCGAGCCTCGCTCACGTCCGTCATTGTCGGCCTGCTGGCCGTCTCGCTGATGGGAGCCGTTGTGCCGCTCGGCACGCCCGAGGATGTCGGGCTCTCCGCCGAACGCTTGCAGCGGATCCACCAGGTAATCCAGCGTGCCATCGACGCGAACGAGATCTCTGGCGCCGTCACGATCGTGGCGCGCCGGGGCCACATCGCACACTTCGAGGCGCAAGGCCTGATGGACATCGACGCACGCACACCGATGCGGAAGGACACCATCTTCCCCATCGCGTCCATGTCGAAGCCGATCACCGGCGTTGCCGTCCTCATGCTCGTCGAAGCAGGGAAGGTGCGGCTGAGCGACCCGGTGTCGCGGTACATCCCCGAGTTCAGAGACACGAAGGTCGCGATCCCGAAACCGGTGTCACGCGGGGCCGGGGCCAGGTCGCGTGGACAAGCGGCCGAGGCGCCGGACATCTACACCGTTCCGGCCAACCGCGACATCACCGTTCGGGATCTGCTGACGCACACCTCTGGGCTGGGAAGCGGCGGCGCCGCCGCGAGCGACACTGCGCGGATTGCGCCCAGGAGGTCTTCGGACAACCTCGCCAACTACATTCCCACACTCGGTGCCGCGCCGCTCGACTTTCAGCCAGGCACCCAGTGGGCGTACAGCGGGCTGGCGGGGATTGACACGCTGGGGCGCATCGTGGAGGTGGCGTCGGGCCTGACCTTCGACGAATTCCTCCGGCAACGCATCTTCGAGCCGCTCGGGATGCAGGACACCGCTTTCTTTCCGACCGAGGACCGCATGCCTCGCGTCGTGACGCTGTACAGCCGGACACCGAACGGCCTGGTGCGCAGGGAGGTACCCGGCTGGGTCGACACGAAGACGCTGTTCTCGGGTGGCGGTGGTCTCTGGTCCACGGCCGAAGACTATCTGCAATTCGCACAGATGCTGGTCAACAACGGTGAGCTGGGCGGGACGCGCCTCCTCGGACTGAGAACGGTGGATCTCATGGCGTCCAATCACGTGGGCGATCTGTTCGCGAACGCCGGAGCGACGGGAGGCCGTGCTGGCATGGGCTTCGGGCTCACAGTCGACGTCGTGCTCGATGCGGTGGAAGCCCGCCAGCATCGCTCGACCGGCAGCTTCGGATGGGGCGGGGCCTTCGGCACCAACTTCTGGGTGGATCGGAAGGAACAGATGGCCGCGGTCCTGATGGTCCAGACACCGGGCGGCAGCCTGCGGGCTGACTTCCAGAATGCCGTGATGCAGGCGATCATCGAGTAAATATGCCCCGGCAAAGCCCGGGGCTTTAGTTTGTGAGCCGCTCAAAGCGACCTGACGTGACCGCTGCGCGGTCACTTGGGCCACCCTACAGGTGGCTACTTCATCCCGACGTGTCCGAACTTGTCTACGTCATCTCAGCCCCAACGTCCGCGTGGTTACGAACAGGACCGTCGCAGCGTGACTGCACAGCGTACTGAATTCCTGCCGCCGGGGGCATGGGTTCCCGACCGGCTGTGCCGAGTGCGTCCGAAGACCGGAGGAAGACGACATACCCATTCCGTATCGTCTACACGGCGGTCGGCCGTCATGGGGGCTCTCTTGCGTGACGCTTTGCGGCTCACGACCGAGGGCTCCCAACTTCACTCCCGGAACTGTCAAACTCTGGGTGCCGCCCCGGCAAAGCCGGGGGGTCTCCCCCGTTTACGCTAGACCACCGAGTTGGGATCCCGACGCTCGTGAGTTGCTCATGAGCGACGGGGGGCCCCGAAGGGTAGGTTCATGCGGCGGAGGAGGTCTTGGAAGCGGGAGTCGGAGCGGAGGGAATCCCACATCGGCTCCACCTTGAGGTAGACCATGACCCCCGTGTGCTCCTCACAGGCTTGCTGCAGCGCGTCAATCGCCCGCGCCGTGTCTCCCAGGGCCACGTAGACGAGCGCGAAATACAGCGACGGAACCTCTTGCCGCCGCGACACTTCGCGGAGTTCCTCGAGGATCGACTCCGCGTCGGACAGTCGTCCCGCTGTGCCATAGATGTTCCCAAGCACACTGACCATCAGTAGGCGTCGGGTAGAAAGGGCGAATCCTTTCTCAAACTCCGCGATCGCTTCGTCGAACTGGCCCCGTTGCGCGTACGCCATGCCGAAGTCGAAGTGAGTCTGCGCGAAGTGAGGCTCCAGCTCTCGCGTGCGCGTGAACTGAGCGAACGCGAGATCGTACTGGCGGGCGAAGTACAGTACTCGGCCCTTAGCCGTGTTGTAGATAAGCGAGAGAGGGTCCAATTCCACCGCACGGGAGATCTCCGAAACGGCCTCGTCTGATCGACCCTGAACGACGAGGGCGAGTGCGAGGCGATGATGCGCCGGCGCGTAACCTGCATTCAACTGAATGGCACGGCGAAGCTCGGTCTCAGCATGGGTCCAGTCCCAGTCCAATCGAAACAGTAAGAACCCCAAGGCGCTATGCGCCTCCGCTAACTGGTCGTCGAGCTCAAGCGCTCTCATCGCGCAGGTTCTGGCGCGGGCCATCGTATGCGACTGCGTCTCCCCGTATCCAGCGGGTCCCAACAGCGTGTAGCCATCAGCCAGCCCGGCATAGGCTCCGGCATAGTTGGGATCCCTCGCGATGGCTTCCTCAAAGAACTGAATGCCTCGGTTCAGCGCATCCTCTGTCCTCTGGTTGAGATGATAACGTCCCTTCAAGTAGAAGTGATACGCCTCCAAGTCGTCAGTGGTTCGCTTCACGAGCGACGCACCTGAAACACCAAGGAGCTTGACTCTTAACTGCCCGACGACCGACCGGGCAATCTCGTCCTGCACGGCGAAGACGTCGCCCATCTCCCGGTCATAGCGTTCAGACCACAGGTGATACCCGTCGCTCACGTTGATCAACTGCGCCGTCACCCGCAACCGGTTACCGGCCTTGCGCACACTGCCCTCCAACACCGCCCCGACTTTCAAGCGCGTTCCGATCTCAGCAATGTCGAAGTTCTTGGCCTTTGCGAGGAACGCTGACGTGCGCGACGCCACGTGCAACCCTTCCAGCGCCGTCAACGCGTTAATGATCTCTTCGGCCATACCCTCGCAGAAGTACTGCTGCTCGGGGTCGGCGCTCATGTTATCGAACGGCAGCACCGCTATGGACGGAACGTCTGGCTGGCTTGTGGCCTCGGCCGATGACGCAGTGACGTTCCGCAGATCGTCGAGCAGGTCGCCGACGGCTTGATACCGCTGCGACTGGCTCTTGTCGAGGGAACGGACGACGACGCCGCTCAACGAGGACGAGTCGCCCGTGAGGACGGGCGACGGTTTCTCCTGGATCGCGTTCGAGATGGCCAGCAGGTTGTCGCCCTGGAACGGCTGCTGTCCTGTCAGCATCTCGTACAGCACCACCCCTAACGACCAGATGTCCGTCCGGTGATCGACCTCCTCGCCTCGAGCCTGTTCCGGCGACATGTACGCGACCGTGCCGACCGTCGTGCCGGTCTGCGTGACGCCCTCGGTGCCCGCCAGCTTGGCCAGCCCGAAGTCGAGGATCTTCACCACGCCGCTCGTGGCGATCAGCAGATTCGCGGGCTTGATGTCCCGATGCACGATGCCCGCGCCGTGGGCCTCAGCAAGTCCCCGACCGACCTGCGTGGCGATGTCGACAGCCTCGTCCAGCGCCAGCGGCCCCCGCTCGATCCGCTCCGTGAGCGTCTCGCCGTCGTAGTACGCCATCACGAGGTACAGCTGGCCGTCGTCGGTCTCGTTGATCTCGTGGATGGTGCAGATGTTGGGGTGGTCGAGCGCCGAGGCCGCCTTCGCCTCCTGGAGGAAGCGTTTCTTCGCGGTGTCGTCGCGGGTCAGATCGGGCGGCAGCACCTTGATCGCCACCTGGCGGTCGAGGCGCGGGTCGCGGGCCGTGTAGACGACCCCCATCCCGCCGTGACCGAGTTCGGCGAGGATCGCATACGGGCCGAGCGTGGCGCCGGGGGCCAGCGTCATGGGGAGGAGCGATCATACTGCCTCGGGGTCCGCTCTAGTGAATCTCGCGGGCTGCGGCATCAGCCCTCGTGCCGCCACCAGCGCGTCCATGCGCGTCGCCAGCGTCGTCGCCGGGACCTGCGGCACGGGGTTGACCCGTGTCATCTGGTGCCATCGACCGCGATGTGCG
>JADFPE010000273.1 GCA_022562495.1 Acidobacteriota bacterium | reverse complement strand
GCCTGCTCCGACTGCCACCAGGCGGAGCGGGCCTTCACCGATGGCAAGCGGGTGGCCGTGGGAGTCGGGGACCAGCAGGGCACCCGCAACGCGCCCGCTATTCTCAATAGGACCTATGGACGCAGTTTCTTCTGGGATGGACGCGCCGCCACCCTGGAGGAACAGGTCCTGCTCCCAATCCAGCATCCGAAGGAAATGGGCGCAGACCTACCCACCGTGGTCGAACGGTTACGAGCGGATGCCACGTATCGACGGCAATTCGACGAGGTCTTCGGGCGTCCGCCCGACGCCGGTGCTCTCTCCTACGCGCTGGCGACCTACGTCCGGACTATTCTCGCGGGTGCGTCCGACTACGACCGCTTCGAAGCTGGTGACGCGACCGCCCTGAGCCCTGAGGCGCAACTGGGCTTGCGTCTGTTCCGCGGACGGGCGCACTGCACCCGCTGCCATTCCGGCAGCAACTTCACCGATGAGGACTTTCACAACACCGGGGTCTCCTGGGGGCACCGACCCTACGATGCCGGACGAGCCGTGGTCACCGGCGTGCCGGAGGACACCGGCAAGTTCAAGACACCCACGCTGCGCGAGATCGAGCGCACCGCGCCCTACATGCACGACGGCAGCATCGCGACGCTCGAGGACGTGATCGATTTCTACGACCGGGGCGGAAACGACAACCCATTTCGGGACCGCGAGCTGCAACGACTAAGGCTGACCGAGGAGGAGAAAGAAGCCCTCCTGGCCTTCTTGAAGAGCCTCAGTGGCCAGATTCGCCAGGGCCTGGAGTGACGCGCTGGCTGTGACTGCGGGTGTCCCAGCACGCGCCCCACACGCAGGCATCAACGAGTACTCTCACCCGCCTGAGGATTCGATGAGGGCGGGTTCAACGCGTTCGTGCCCAACGAGACGGCGCGCGTAGGCCGGTGCATCCTACTCCTCGACCAAAACTCGACACACTCTCGACGCACCGAAGACCCCACGGCCGTGACTTCGGCCTCGGGATGAGGGAAGCTAGCCTCACTCTCGATGGCGACACCATTCGCGTGGCCTGGCGCCTCCCGGCGCCTGATTTTGTCGTTCGTCTTGGTGCTGCTCGTGCCAGCCGTGGCCGTCGTGTGGCTGGGCGCGCGCCTCATCGAGCAGGACCGCACGCTCGCGTCGCGCCAGCTTCGCGAGCGCCGGGAAAGTGCCGCCGACCGTCTCATCGCGGGCCTCGAGCAGGCCGTGTCTGCCACCGAGCGGCGTCTCGACGGTGACCCGGCTGGCCTGCCAATTCGGCCTGACGATGATGCCGTGCTGGTGACGCTACGGCCGGGTGGTATCGAGGCCTACCCGCGAGACCTGCTCTACGTGCCGGTGCTCCCTCCGGGCCCCCCGGAGCCGACCGAGGCGTTCGAGCGGGCCGAGGTGCTCGAGTTCCGAGCACAGGACGCCCGAGGCGCCGCGGCACTCTATCGTGCGCTGGCCACGTCGCCCTCGGCGGCCGTGCGGGCGGGCGCGCTGCTGCGCCTGGCGCGGACCTTGCGAAAAACCGGTGGCCCCGGCGACCCTGGCGATCTTGATGAGGCCTTGCGCGTGTATGCGGATCTCGCGCTCATCCCGGACGCACACCTGTCCGGACTGCCGGCCGACCTGGTGGCGCGCCGCGCGCGGTGCAATCTGTTGGCAGAGCTTGGACGAGACACCGAGCTCGGTCGAGAGGCGCGTGCGCTCCAACGGGATCTCCTCGCGGCACGCTGGCCGATCGACCAGGGGACCTTCCTGGCCTACTCCGAGCAGATCGATCGGTGGGTTGGCGCCGAGCCGCCGGTCACCGGGCACCGTGACGCCCTGTCGGACGCGTCGGCGTGGGTCTGGCGGCACTGGGTCGATGCGGATCGCGGCGTGTTCCCTGCCGCCGGTCGCCGCGCGCTCCGTTTCGCGGGCGTCGACGTGACCCTGTTATGGCAGTCGTCCGGCGATCGGCTGGTGGTGCTGGTGGCGGGTCCACGGTTCCAGCAGCGGGAGTGGTTCGAGGGGCCGCTCTCGGCAGTAGACGCCCGTGGACTCCGCGTGGCGCTTGCTGACACCGAGGGCCAGGGCGTCCTCGGCACCCTGCCGACGGACGTCTCCGCCACCGCGCCCCGCACCGCCGCGGTCACGCAGCTGCCGTGGGACGTCTTCGTCAGCAGCGCCGACGTCGGTGCCGATCTCGACGCGCTCGCCACCCGCCGCCGGCTGCTCTTCGCCGGTCTGGCGCTGCTCGTCGGCCTCGTCCTCGCCGGCGGGTACTTCATCGTGCGCGCGGTCTCGCGGGAATTCGCCGTGGCCCAGCTGCAGACGGACTTCGTCGCCGCCGTGTCGCACGAGTTCCGCACACCGCTCACGTCGCTGCGCCAGTTCACGGAGCTGCTCAACGACGACCCCGACCAGCCGGTCGCCAAGCGACGGACGTTCTATCAGGCCCAGGCGCGCGCCACGGACCGCTTGCGGCGCCTCGTCGAGTCGCTGCTCGACTTCGGTCGGATGGAGGCCGGCGCCCGTCCGTACCGGCTCGAGCGACGCGCCACGGCGCCGCTCGTGCGCGGCATCGTGGAGGACTTCCGACGCGAGGTGGCCCCAGACGTCTGCACCGTCGAGGCGTCAATCGCCGACGACTGTGGCGCGGTCGATGTGGACCCCGAGGCGTTCGCGCGGGCCCTATGGAATCTGCTCGACAACGCCGTCAAGTATTCGGGTGCGAGCCCAGCCGTGTTCGTGAAGGTGGACGTCCGGGATGGCGCCGTCGCCATCAGCGTCCGCGACGAGGGCGTGGGCATCCCGCGTGACGAGCAGGACGAGATCTTCACGAAGTTCGTGCGCGGCACGGCCAGTCGCACACATGGCATCAAGGGCACCGGCATCGGCCTGGCGATGGTGCGGCACATCGTCGAGGCGCACGGGGGAACGGTGTCGGTCGAGAGCGCGCCTGGCGCTGGCAGCACGTTCACGATCGTGCTGCCGGCCGTCGCTCATGCACCGGCGGCGACGGTCGACCGCGAGCCGCCGCGCGCGGTGAAGGACGGGGACAATCCACGATGGCTCGCATCCTGATTGTCGAGGACGACCCGGATATCGCGCTCGGTCTCGAGGAAGACCTGACACGACACGGCTACGAGGTGGCGGTCGTGCGCGACGGGGACGCGGCCGTCCGGCAGGGCCGTGACCAGACGTGGGACGTCATCCTGCTCGACGTCATGCTGCCGTACCGCGATGGGTTCGAGGTCTGTCGGGAGCTGCGGCGCAGCCGCGTCACCACGCCGATCATCATGCTGACGGCGAAGACGCAGGAGGCGGAGAAGATTCTCGGCCTCGAGCTCGGGGCCGACGACTACGTCACCAAGCCATTCAGCAACAACGAGCTGCGCGCGCGGATCGCCGCCGTGCGGCGCCGGTTCACGCAGGACGAGACCGGGGTGTACCGATTCGGCGACTGCGAGGTCGACTTCGACCGCGCCGAGATCCGACGCGGCGGCCAGCCGGTGGACACCACCGCGCTCGAGCTCCGTTTGCTTGGCACGTTGATTCGGTGCCGGGGCCGTGTCCTCACCCGCCAGCAGCTGATCCAGCAGGCGTGGGGACCGAACACCTACATCGGGGACCGCGTCGTCGACACGCACATTCTCCATCTGCGCAAGAAGATCGAGCCCGCGCCGGCGCGGCCGCAGTTCCTGCGCAGCGTGCGCGGCATCGGGTACCGGTTCGACGGCTGACGACTCGACACGCTCTTGACCGAAGCGCGGCGGCAGCTCGATGCGCGGCCTCTAGAGTGGAGGGCAAAGGAGAACTTCCCATGAGACTTACCACTCGGACAGTGCCCGCGCTTCTGGTCGCCGTACTGCTGCTGGCTATCGGTCTTGCCGGTCAATCGACTGAGTCCGCCCAGGCGCTGCTGCGCACCGCCATGGACACGGCTGTTGTTGACGGCGATCTGCGCGCCGCCATCACGCAGTATCGGACGATCGTGGAGACGTTCGAAACGGATCGCGCGGTTGCGGCCACCGCACTCGTGCAGATGGCCGACCTCTACGAGAAGCTTGGAGATGGCCAGTTCCGCGACGTCTACGAGCGCATAGTGCGTGAATTTGCCGATCAGACCGCGCGCGCCGCAACCGCCCGTGCGCGCCTGGCTGCGCTGACAGTGCCGCAGACGGTCGCGGCGGCCGGTCCGACGCTGCAGGAACTGACGCTCGCATTCTATAACGGCGGGTTTGCGCTATCGCCGGACGGATCGCAGGTCGCGTATCAGAACGTAAATGGAACTCTAGCGGTCAGGGACATAAGGTCTGGTGCGGAACAGGAGTTCGGTCAAGGAGTGTCACCCATTTGGTCTCCAGACGGCACGCAGATAGCGTTCTCACGGTATGAAAACTACTGGAACTACGAGATCCTGATCGTGTCCGTTGACACCGGCAACGAGCAGCACAGAGAGGTCAATGGAGAACCGGTCGACTGGTCGCGAGATGGGCGGTTCATTCTTTACTTAGATCGCTTCGGTGATCCTCCCACTCTCAATCTTCTCCCGGTAGGCGGCGGTCGAGAGCGAAGGATCGATCTCGATTGGTGGAATGGCTACGTTTCTGGTGCGTACAGATTTTCGCCGGATGGCCAGTACATCACCTACGCGTCGAGACAGGATGGCAACACAGACATCTACCTCCTCCCCATTGAGGGTGGGGAATCGGTCCGCGTGACTGACGATCTAGCCAGAGACTACGACCCGATCTGGACCGCCGACGGTCGGCTGCTCCTGTTTCTGAGTAACAGAACTGCGGGACGTACCGACCTGTGGGGCGTGTCTACGCGTGAGGGAATGCCGGTTGGTGATCCGTTCGTCGTACGAGCAGACGTCGGCACCGTCGGGTTGTTTTCCTTGAGTGACAACGGCCGTCTGCTGTTTGGGCGGGGACGGGCAGAATTCTCGATCTATGTTACGGCCATCGATCCGGCCACGCACGAGCCTGTGGGGCGGTCTGTGAAGTTGGGGAATCGACCGCTATCGAACCCTTCGCAAGCAACCTGGTCACCGGATGGCCAGCGCATTGCGTACATCGACACCACAGGAGGCATGCCCGCTCTGCACGTCATGGCGGCGGACGGAACAGAGGATCGGGAGATTGCCGCGGGCCCGTTCAACTCCGGCCCGTTCGGGTGGTGTACTGAGGAACATGTGTATGTCCAAGGGCGGTCGCCGGCGACGGGCAGGGCCATCTACCGTCTCTCGGTATCGACGAACGAGCAGGAGATCGCTTTTCGGAACGGGGAAATCTTGGGCCATGTCGCGTGCTCGCCAGGCGGCAGGCGTCTGGCTTTCTTGCGGGGGAGCCGAAAGCCACAGATCTACACAGCCGACGTCGATGGGAACAATCTCCGGCAAGTGACGTTCGCCGACGAGGACACGACCGTGAGCTATCCCGCCTGGTCTCCAGATGGAGCGGAGCTCAGTTTCTCGTTTAGCAGAGGCGACACGGGAGGCGTGATGGTGCTCAGCCTCGACGACGGTGCGGTGCGAGAGGCAACGTCGAGCACCGACGTGGAACATCGGTTCTACGGAAGCTCCTGGTCGCCGGACGGCAGGCGGATCGCGTGGTACTCAAGAGTGTGTCAGGCCTCCCAGCTCGGAATTTCGCGTTGTGGTATCCAGGCGCTGTCGAATGCGAGTGGCGACTCTATGAGTTTTGAGATTCGGACAAGCGCGGTGCGGGGCGACCCCTCGTATCAGGTCTTCCCCGTGAATCTTGGTGGCTCGGCCTACCAGCCGCAGTGGTCCCCCGATGGTACGAAGATGCTGTTCATTGCGGGCCACTACGTCGCTCGGATTCTCTTGTTGGACAACTTTTTGCCGGACGCTGGCACGGAGGCGGACGTCAATGGGCAAGGGCCTTCTCGTTAGTGTGGCGCTCGCACTCGTGGCCCCGGCGCCTACGGCCGGTCAGGGGGCTGAAGACGCCTACCTGATTCGCGTCCCGTTGGGTCTGGACGAGGTTGTGCCGTCACCGGAGGAGAACCCGCTGAGTGTGGAAAAAGTGCAGCTCGGGCAGACGCTGTTTTTCGA
>JADFPE010000002.1 GCA_022562495.1 Acidobacteriota bacterium | reverse complement strand
AGATGGGGAACCGGCGGCTCGCCGCGCAGATCGCGTCGTCGAGCGACCTCCGAGGAATGGCAACGACAGCGGTGGCGATGCTGATCGACGGTGGGACCGCCACGCTGGCCCATGTCGGGGACAGCCGCGTCTATCGGCTGCGGGACGGGCAGCTCGAACGGCTGACCCGGGATCATTCATGGGTAGAGGAGCAGATCCGCCTCGGCGCGCTGAGCGAGACGGCGGCGCGTCAGCATCCCTGGCGCAACATCGTGACCCGAGCGTTGTCGGGGTCGGATGATCTCGAGGTGGACATCCAGGAGGTCGCGCTGCAGTCGGGCGACCGCCTGCTGCTCTGCTCGGACGGTCTCTTCACGGTGCTCAGCGACGGCCAGATCAGCGAGGTGCTCCGGCGCGAGACCGATCTCGACCACCTGTGTCATGCCCTGATCCAGGGGGCGAACGACGGAGGCGGACCCGACAACGTCACCGCGGTCGTGCTCGAACTCTATGCTGTCTAACCTGCGGCAGCTGTTCCGCTGTCGGGGCCTCATCCAGATCCTCGTCGCTCGCGAGCTCAAGGCCCGGTATCGCGGGTCGGTGCTCGGCTTCTTCTGGTCCTTCGTCAACCCGCTGCTGCTGTTGCTGGTCTATTCGTTCGTCTTCACGGTCATCATCCAACGCGGCGAGATCGTAGATCTCGAGCCCTACGCGGTCTTCCTGTTCTGTGGATTGCTCCCGTGGACCTGGTTCTCGGCGTCGCTCTCGGAAGGCGCCAACGCGCTCCTCGTCGGCGGCAACCTGATCAAGAAGGTCATGTTCCCAGCCGAGATCCTGCCGGTGGTGGCGGTCGTGTCGAACATGATCCACTTCGTCTTTGGTCTGCCGATCTTGTTCGGGTTCCTGTGGTTCTACGCGATGCCGTTGCGGCTGACCGAGCTGGTCTGGTTCCCGGTGGTGATGGCGGTGCAGTTCATCCTGACGCTGGGGTTGGTGATGGTGCTCGCCGCCCTGACGGTGCACTTCCGCGACATCAAAGACCTGCTGGCCAACCTGCTCACGCTTTGGTTCTTCGCCACGCCGATCATCTACCCGATGTCGGTGGTGCCGCCGCGTGGGAAGGCCTTCATGGACCTCAACCCGTTCTCGCACCTGGCGATCTCCTATCAGGAGATTCTGTTCTACGACGGCCCGTTCGGGCACTGGAAGTGGCTGCTGGCCCTGGCGGTCGCCGGCGCCGTGCTGTTCCTGCTGGGCTATTGGCTGTTCGACCGGCTGCGAGACTCGTTCGCCGATGAGGTGTGAGACACCAATGCCCGCGATCGAGCTCGACCACGTGACGAAGGTGTATCGACGACATGGGCGTCGGCGGCAGTTCGCCACCTTGAAGAGCGCGTTGCTGACCGGCAGTCTCGTCAAGCACCTGCGTCCGGACGAGTCGTTCAGCGCTCTGCGCGACGTATCGTTGACGGTGCCGAAGGGGGCGTGCTACGGCGTGATCGGACGGAACGGATCGGGAAAGAGCACGCTGCTGAAGCTGGTGGCCGGCATCACCAAACCGACCAGCGGCGTCGTTGGTGTCACGGGCCGTGTCTCGGCGCTCATCGAGCTCGGGGCCGGGTTCCACCCGGAGATCTCGGGTCGCGAGAACGTGTTCATCAACGGCATCATGCTGGGACTATCCCGTCGCGAGATCAGTGATCGGTTCGATGAGATCGTGGAGTTTGCCGAGCTGGAGGACGTCATCGAGGCGCCGGTCAAGACCTACTCCTCCGGGATGTACCTGCGGCTTGGCTTCGCCGTCGCGATCAACGTCAACCCCGACATCCTCCTGGTGGATGAGGTGCTTGCGGTGGGTGACGAGGGCTTCAGCCTGAAGTGTCTCGACAAGTTCGCCGAGTTCAAACGGCGCGGCAAGACCATCCTGCTCGTGACCCACGGGCTGTCGCTGGTCGAGCGCTTCTGTGATGAGGCGGTGTGGCTCGAAGCCGGACAGAACCGGACCAGCGGCGACCCGAAGCGGGTCGTGCAGATGTATCTGGCCGACGTCGAGCAAGCCGAAGACCAGCATCTCGCCGCTGAGGACGCCAAGGCGCAGCGGACGCCGGTCACCCAGGCACCGCCGCCCGGGCCGATGACCGAGCCGGCGGCGGAAGGTGCGGCGTCGGCGGAACCGGAAGAGACTGCGGATGTGTCGGAACCCGAGGCGGCCGATGACGACGAACCGCCCGCCAACATGTTCGTCGCGAAGGAAGGGCGCTGGGGTTCAGGCGCCGTTCGGATCGAGCAGGTCACGCTGGAAGGAAGCCGCGGGCCGGCGCACGTGTTTCACACCGGTGAGGCGATGACGATCCGCATGCGGATCAACGCCGTGCACCGAGTCGACGACTTTGCCTTCGGGGTCAGTATCTTCAGTTCCGATGGTGTCTGTTGCTATGGGACCAACACCAACATCGAGGAGATGGAGTCCGAGTCGCTCGAGGGTGAGGGCGAGGTGGTGTTCGCGATCGAGCGGCTCGACCTCGTCGAGGGAACCTACAAGCTCGACGTCGCCGTCCACAAGCGCGACGGGTTCTCCTACGACTACCACCGCCTGCTCTACACGTTCCGGGTGAAGTCCAGGACCAAGGACGCGGGCATCTACCGGCCCAGACATGTCTGGCGCTTTACCGACAACGTGCGGTTCAAGAAGCCCGACGACCGGTCCGACGACTGACGGCCTCCTGAGTCCCGGATCCTATCCTCGTGACTGGCACCTCGCTCACTCTGCGCGCCCTCCTCAAGTCCGCGGCTCGCCAGGCAGGTCTTGGCGGTCCAGGCCCGATCGCCGGTCTGTCCCCCGCGGCCAAGGGGTTTGCGGTCGCGGCCGCGGCCACGAATGCGCCCATCGTCGTGATCGTGCCGACCGACGGCGATGTCGAGCAGATGGTCGCCGATGTCCGTTTCTTTCTCGGGGCGCTGGCCGGGCTGTCGGATCACGAGCTGCGCCACGGAGTGATGCCGTTCCCGTCACACGAGGTCGATCCGTATCGTGGGCTCGCGCCTCACTTCGACGTGGCGGCCGCTCGGGGGCGGGCCCTCTACGGTCTCGCCACCGGCTCCGCGCGCGTTGTGGTGGCCGCGGCCGTCGCGCTGCTGCCGCGGTTGAGCCCCCCCGATCGGCTTCTGGCTGCCGGTACCTGCCTCTCGGTCGGGGCGCTGCTCGAACCCCCTGATCTGGGGGAGCTGCTGGCCGATGCCGGGTTCACGCCAGAAGACCCGGTGGAGGCACACGGCGAGTTCTGTGTTCGGGGCGGTGTCGTCGACTTCTTCCCGGCGGGGGACGACCAGCCGATCCGAGCCGAGTTCGCCGCCGACAGCCTCGAGTCGCTGCGGCGGTACGACCCGGCGACACAGCGGTCGACCCGGTCGCTCGACCGCGCCGAGATCCTGCCGCTGCGCGAGCTGTTCGCGCCGGACCTCGACTCCGGTACACCCGGTCTCGATGCCGACCGCTCCGCCTGGCTGCTCGACTACGTAGTGCGCTCGCCGGGGCACCGGATGTATCTGTCGGAGGCGGACGAGTCGAGGACGGCGATCGAGAAACGGCTGGAGCTCGCGGCCGCCGGATTTGCTGCGGCCGAGGAGCGTGGCGACCCGGTGCTGCCACCGGACCAGTTGCTCGTCGAATGGCCAACGCTCGACGCGTGTCTGGGGTCAGCCGCACGTCTGGAGCAGCTGTGGGAGGACCAGGATGGTGCGCACACGGTGCGGCACGTGCCCTGCCAGCCGGTGGTGGAGTTCCATGGCCGGCTGGCGGATTGGATGGCCGAGATCACCCGGACCCGCGAGCGCGGCGAGACCGCGCTGCTGGTCGTCGGTACCCCGGGCCGCGCCGAGCGGGTCATCGAGCTGTTGGGGGAGTACGACCTCACGGCGCAGTCGATCGACAGGGTCGACGAGACCCATGGCGCGGCGCTGCTCGTTGCGACCGGGCAGCTGACCCGGGGGTTCCGGCTGCCGGACGCCGGGTTGCAGATCTTCGCCGAGCCGGACGTCTTCGACGAGGAACGGCGGGTGCGGGAACGGCGCACCGGACCGGCCAGGTCGTTCCTGTCCGACTTTCGCGACCTGAAGGTCGGCGACCACGTCGTGCACGTGGACCACGGTGTCGGGGTGTTCGTCGGGCTGACGCAGATCCCAGTCGGGCTCGAGCAGCACGAATTCATGGAGCTGCGCTACGCCGGCCAGGACAAGCTGTTCGTCCCGGTCCAGCAGCTCGACCTGCTGCAGAAATACACCGGGGCCACCAAAGCCACTCTGGACAGGCTCGGTGGGATCTCCTGGGCCAAGACCAAGACCAAGGTCCGTCGTGCCATGCGGGACATGGCCGAGGAGCTGCTCAAGCTGTACGCGGCGCGCAAGGCGATGCCGGGGCATGCCTTCAGCCCAGACACGCACTGGCATCGTGAGTTCGACGACGCGTTCGAGTATGAGCTCACCCCCGACCAGGAGATCGCCATCGCCGACATCCGGCGCGACATGGAGTCTCCGTTGCCGATGGACCGCCTGCTCTGCGGGGACGTGGGTTATGGCAAGACGGAGGTGGCGATGCGCGCCGCGTTCAAGGCGGTCATGGACGGCAAGCAGGTCGGGTTCCTCGCGCCGACCACCGTGCTCGCATTTCAGCACCAGAAGACGCTGACCGACCGGTTCGCCGCGTTCCCGGTCCGGATCGATCTGGTCAGCCGGTTCCGCACCCGCGCCGAACAAAAACAGACGCTCGAGGATCTGGCCGCCGGCAAGGTGGATATCATCATCGGCACGCACCGTCTGCTGTCGAAGGACGTCCGATTTCGCGACTTCGGGCTGCTGATCGTCGACGAGGAGCAACGGTTCGGCGTGGCGCACAAGGAGCGGATCAAACAGATGCGTCGTCGCGTCGACGTCCTGACGCTGACCGCCACCCCGATCCCACGCACGCTCAACATGGCGCTCGTCGGCATCCGCGATATGTCGGTCATCGAGACCCCGCCGAAGGACCGTCAGTCAATCCAGACCAACGTGGTCCGATTCGACCACCAGGTGATCGCGCGGGCCATCCGCACCGAGCTCGAGCGCGGCGGGCAGGTCTACTTCCTGCACAGCCGTGTGACTTCGATCTACGCCATGGGCGACTTCATCACCCGGTTGTTGCCGGAGGTCCGGTTGGTGGTGGCGCACGGTCAGATGGCGGAGGGAGCGCTGGAACGGTGCATGGTCGACTTCGTGCAGCACAAGTACGACGTGCTGCTCGCCACCACGATCATCGAGAACGGGCTCGATATCCCCAACGTGAACACCATCATTGTGAACCACGCCGAGCGGTTCGGGCTCGCTCAGCTCTATCAGCTGCGGGGTCGCGTAGGACGGTCCGCCCGACGCGCCTACGCCTATCTGCTGGTGCCGCCGGAGGCGACGCTCTCGCCGACGGCCCGTCAGCGGCTCACCGCGATTCGGGAGTTCAGCGACCTGGGCAGCGGGTTCCGGATCGCGGCGCTCGACCTCGAGATCCGCGGCGCCGGCAACCTGCTCGGCGGCGAACAGAGCGGACACATCGAGTCGATCGGGTTCGACCTCTATGTCAAGCTGCTCGAACAGACCGTGCGGGAGCTGAAGGGGGAGGAGATCGCGGATGAGGTGCGCGCGACGGTCAACCTGAACCTCGATCTGAAGATCGACGAGCGCTACATTCCGGATATGAACCAGCGGTTGATGGTGTATCGCCGGGTCGCCGCCGCGCGTACCGAAACGGACCTGACGGAGATACTCGCTGAGCTGTGCGACCGCTACGGCCCGATTCCGCCGTCGGTGGCCACCCTGGCGGAGTACGGACGGATCCGGCTGCTGGCCGACCAGCTGGGGGTCGAGAGGATCGACCACGACGGGCATCTGCTCGTCATACAGTTCAGGACCACCACCACGGTGGACCCGGCACGGCTGATCCGGTTTGTCGAACGACGTTCGGATGTCGTGCTGAAACCGCCCGCAATGCTCACACTTGATCTGCGGGAGCCGGACGAGCTAAGACGCGCGTCCCACAACCTGTCCTGGTGGACGGCCCGGGCCCGCAGCGAAGAGGTTCGGGCCGGCTTCTCGCGGGTCGAGTTCCAGCGCGCCGAGCGCAACCGTGAGGGCACGGCGCAGCTGTTCGCCCGGGTCGGCGGGCTGCTGGTGGAGTTGCGCGGGTTGGAAACGATAGAATCGTAAGTAACGAAGCTGCGCCTCGAACCGACGGGTCCTGTGGCGAGGGATGCTTCGTTACTAGAGGACGCGACCGACAAAGTGATCGCGCCTAAGCTGGGCTTGCGCGGAGAATCGGCTGATGGGTCTATATTTCAGCCGCGCAAGCACGGCTGCTAGGGAACACCATGCAGAGGCACGTCCAGCGAATCATCACGGGTCTGGCCGCGGTTGGCGCCGGTCTGGCACTGGCACAGCCGGCGCAGGCACAGGCCCTCGTCTCGAACACGCCCGGCGCGGTCGTGCTCGAGCGGATTCTGGTGAAGGTGAACGGCGGCCTGATCACCCAGACCGATCTCGAGGCGGCGCAGATCTTGGCCCTGCGGAGCCGCGGGGCCCCACCGCAGACCGACCCCGAGCTGCAACGGGTGATCCAGGAGATCACCCCGGAGCTCATCGTGAACGCGGTGGAGGAGCTGTTGTTCGTGCAGCGGGGCCGCGACCTCGGGTACTCCTTGAGCGACGAGCAGTTCCAGGACATCCTGGACGGCATCAAGGAAGAGAACGACATGGACGACGAGCAGCTCGTGGCGGCGCTCCAGAGTGATGAGGGGATGACCCTGCCCGATCTGCGCGAGGTCATGGAACGGCAGATGCTGGTCAGCCAGGTGCGGCAGGTCGAGATTCTGAGGCGGGTCTCGATTACCGACATCGAGGCCCGCGAGTACTACGACGCGCACCTCGACGAATTCACCGAGCCGGCGACCGTCACGTTGCAAGAGATCCTGATCGCGGTCCCCGCGGAGGGCGGCGCCCTCAACGTGGCGCGCGAAAACCAGGCCAAGATGGTGGCGGAGGCGGCGCGGGCGCGGGTCCTAGCCGGCGACGACTTCGGGCAGGTCGCGTCGGAGGTGTCCGATGCCGCGTCCAAGGCGAACGGGGGTCTCATCGGGCCGATCGAGCTGTCCGATCTGGCCGAGTCGGTGCGGGAACGGATCGCGGCGCTCGACGTCGGAGCGGTCGGCGAGGTCGAGCGGACAACCGCCGGGTATCAGATCCTCAAGCTCGGGTCGGCGACAGAGGCGACACCAACACCCTTCGACGATGTCCGCGAGAGCATCCTGGACAACGTGTTCAACGAGCGGCGACTCCAGGCTCTCGACGAGTATCTGAACAAGCTCCGCGACGACGCGATCATCGAGTGGAAGGACGAGGGCTTGAAGGGCCTCTACGACGAGTTCCTGGCCAATCGGAATCTGACCCCCGGCGGGGTCTAACAGCCCTGGCAGCCGGTGGGGAAAGGCCCGCCGCTGCGTTCCGGCTGACAGCGTTGCTCCTTGGTCACAGACTGCCGGGTTGTTCCCTCGTCGCGTCTTGCGCTGGCCGGACGCGGCTGCTCTCTGGATGGGTCTTGGTGCGTCGCGGGACTTTCACTACCGACTGCTAGGTGCGTTAGCTCGATGGCTACTGTCCCGGATACGCAAAACACCCCGCACCCAGACGGTCTCGGTGTTCCCCCCGAGTCGCCGCCCGGTGACTGGTTCGCCATCTGGACCCGATCGCGCCATGAGCAGGTGGTGCGGGAGCAGCTCGAGCACAAGCAGATCGAGGCCTTTCTGCCGACCATCACGCGGTGGAGTCGGTGGAAGGA
Source organism: Acidobacteriota bacterium (assembly GCA_022562495.1). Taxonomy (GTDB): domain Bacteria; phylum Acidobacteriota; class Vicinamibacteria; order Vicinamibacterales; family UBA8438; genus NP936. The sequence goes on along the minus strand of JADFPE010000002.1, from coordinate 82,900 downwards.
CCGCCGGAAGAAGATCGCGTGGCCACTATTTCCCGGCTACTGCTTCGCGCGGTTCGATCCTGAATTCCGTCTGGCCATCCTCCGGTGCACCGGTGTCGTCAACATCGTGTCGGTCGCCGGCGAACCGGCCCCGATCGAAGCGCACCAGATCGAGAGCATCCGGCGTCTCGTCGACATCGATTTCCGCTACGACCCGTGTCCGCTCATCCACGAAGGCATGATGGTCGAGGTGGTGCATGGCCCGCTGCGTGGCGTGGTCGGGCGGCTCGTCCGGAAGGGTTCCCACGCCCGGCTCGTGCTGGCGGTCGATCTGATCGGCCAGGCGGTGTCCGTCGAGGTCGACGCGGCAGACGTCAAAGCTTACTGACGCCCAAGACGTCAGGAGTCAGAAGGCAGGAGACAGGAGGACGCCGGAGGGCTTCGCCGTCTTTCATTCAGCCATGAGGATTGGGTCGGTCACACTCGAGTCGCCGTTCGCGCTGGCCCCGATGGCGGGGATGACCGACACCGCCTTCCGCCGTCTGGTCAAGCGGCGGGGTGGGTGCGGGCTGGTCGTCACCGAAATGGTCAGCTCCGAGGGGCTGGTCCGTGGGATCGACCGGACGCTCGAATACGCCGAGTACACGGAGGAGGAGCGGCCGGTGTCGATCCAGATCTTCGGTGGTGACCCCGGGAGGATGGCGGAGGCGGCGCAGGTCGTCGAGGGAATGGGCGCCGACATGATCGACGTCAACATGGGCTGTCCAGTGCCTAAGATTGCCAAACACCGGGCCGGGTGCAGCCTGATGCGGACACCGGAGCATGCCGCGACGGTGGTCGGGGCGATGACCCGCGCCGTGTCGATTCCGGTCACCGTGAAGATGCGCGCGGGGTGGGACGACACCCACATCAACGCCCCGGATGTCGCCGGTCTGATGGAGGACGCCGGCGCTGCGGCGGTTGCGGTGCACGGTCGCACGGCGGCGCAGTCCTACTCCGGCAGATCTGACTGGAGTCTCATCGACGAAGTGGCGCGTGGCGTCTCGATCCCCGTGTTTGGCAGCGGCGACTGTGTCGCGCCGGAGGATCTGGTCGGACGGCTGCGGGAGACCGCCGTCGCCGGGGTGCTCGTCGGGCGCGGCGCGCTACGGAACCCCTGGATCTTCGCCCAGGCGCAGGCGCTGGGTCGTGGCGGTGCCCTGCGCCCTGTCGCCGAACAGGAACGCGGCCGGTTTCTGCTCGCCTACATCGACCTGCTGCTGTCTGAGGGGACCGCTGAGGCCGACGGGTTTCGTCACACCGCGACCGCCGACCCGAAGACCGGGCCGACGCGTCGCAGCGCGCGGACCCGCGAGCGGTGGGTGATCAACAAGCTCCGGGCCCTCGGCTCCTGGTATACCAAGGGGTTCGACAACGGGTCACGGCTGCGGGTGGCGATCAACCACGCCGGGTCGCTTGACGAGCTTCGGGCAATCATCCGGGACTTCTTCCTGGTGACCGATGGGGCCGAAGTGGACACGGCGCCCGCCCCGCCTTCGCTGGCCGCAGAGAACAGCGCGGCGAGCTTCGGCGGGTCCGCCGCAGCCTTGGCGAAGGCGGACTGACTTCTGTTTCCTGTCTCCGTCGAGGATTCGCCCATGCCCAGATTCATCGAGAGCCCGACCGTCATCCAGGCGGCGGGCAACCTCCCCAAGCGGATCGAGGAATACGCCGGGCGCGTGAACAGTGGTCATGACGGCGTCAGCGTCGCCCGGATGGTCTCGCCGGAGGGCTGGGTCGAGCCGGGCCAGCGGCCCGAGTTCGAAGAGATCACCGTCGTGCTCCGCGGTCTGGTGCGGGTTGAGCACGCGACGGGCTCGGTCGACGTCCGGGCCGGGCAGGCGGTTGTCACGACGCCTGGCGAATGGGTTCGCTACAGCAGTCCGGAGCCGGGCGGCGCCGAGTATGTGGCCGTCTGTCTTCCGGCGTTCTCCCCCGACAAAGTCCACCGCGACTAGTTGTCCTGGCGAGGCGTCCGCCTGGACGGCGTTGCTTCCCCGGTCACAGCCCGCCTGGCTGCTCCCTCGTCGCGCCTTGCCAGACGAACGCCTCGCCAGGAAAATCGATAGGTGTATTGTTGAGCGGCCTGCGATCGCACGGCTGAAGCCGTGCGCCACAACACGGGCAGGCCTGCGATGGCAGGGCTGAAGCCCTGCCCCACAAAGGATCTGCGTGCGCCACGACATGAGGAGGCCCGATGACAGTTCGACACTCTAGGCACGCGACGCTCGTGTTTGCCATCGCTGCGCTTGCCCTCGCGGCCGATGCAGTGGCGCAGGGCGCGGCGTCGCCCCACACCGTCACCACGACGAAGTTCACCATCGATGACGTCAACATCAGCAAGACGTTCTACGAGGACCTGGTGGGCATGCCGGAGCTTCGTCGCTTCGTCTCGGAGGGGCGGCTCGTGGAGCCGTTCATGGGATGGACCGAGAACGGTCGGATGGGGCTGCTGGCGTATACCGAGAAGGAAGCGGTGGAGAAGAGCCCCTATCCGGTCTCGGTCGTCTTCTTGCCCGACCTGGATGAAGTGGCCGCGCGGTTCCAGGCAGCGGGGCAGCCGTTCCAGCTGCGCTCGGGCGACGCCACCGGCGGGGTACGGCTTGCCATCGTTCGTGACCCGAGCGGCAACGCCATCGAGCTGGTGGAGCGGGAGGGGCCGCCGGCAGTGGGCGGCGCCAGGCTCATCGTGAGCGACAGAGCGGAGGCGGAAGAGTTCTTCGTGCGGATCTTCGGTGCGGAGCCAGGGCAACGGATCCAGAACGACACCTTCGACGAGGTGTTCATGCACGTCGGGGACGGCATGTTCGTCGCCCTGTTCGAGCCCAAGGGCGTCGCACCGCTGGCCAAGAGCGAGAACCCGGTGGTGGCCATCTATTCGACCGAGTTCGACGCCGTCCTCGAGCGGGTCAAGGCCGGTGGTCTGCGCGTCCGGGAGCGTAGCTCGGGTATGTTCCTGGCCGATGACCCGTCCGGGAATGTGGTCGAGGTCGTCCGGCAGGCGGCTCCGTAACCTATGAAGGAACTCTGGACGCGCTTCTTTCTGGGGACGGCAGATAGGCTGAATTCTGAGGATGATGTCTAGTGGCTCCACCGCTCCATCATCCACGCCCCCGCTCGCTCGAGCGGTTCGACATAGGCGCCCATGTCGGAATGCCCCGCGCCGTCGACCTCGATGAGCGCAACCGGGTGGCCTTGCCGGCGCAGCTGTTCGACCGTTTCGGCTGCGGGACCGAACGGCACGACTTCGTCTTGAGGACTGTGGATGACGTGAATGGGCATCGTGCCCAGACCGTCGAGCGAGTTGTCACGGCGTGATGCCGCCATAGGAATGGCACCGGTGAACAGGTCCGCGTGACGAGTGGCAAAATACCAGGTGCCCATACCGCCCATGCTGAACCCCGTCACCAGGATCCGTGTTCGATCGATGGCGTGGGTCGTGAGGACCGACTCGAGCAACGAGAGGACGGCGTTCTCAGATTCGTCGTTATCCCACCGTCGGGCGAGAACGTCCGGAGCCACGATGATCGCGCGCCAGTCCCGCAGCGCAGGCTCGACAACCTGCCACATGAACCGACTGCCGTAGTAGGGTGCCCGCCCACCGGGATGGAGCGCCAGGACCAGCGGTCGAGGCTCGGTCGGGTCGAGATCGCGCGGTACCGCGATCGCGTAGGTCATTCGGCGGCCATCCGGCAGCTCGAACACGGTCTGGTCGATTCGAGGCCGGGCTATGGGCTGGGCCCACGCCGCCGACGCCAAGAGCACACAGGCCACGGTGAACACGATGCGGCGCTTCATGCCCACATTTTACGATAGGCGGCAGACCGCGGTTCGGGTCACAGGCATTCAACAGGCTTGACCATCTCTCCACATGTAGTCACAATGACTACATGAAAACAAACCTCGTCGGCGCGCGGGAGCTGAAGGCGCGGCTTGGCAGCTACCTCCGGCGAGTGCGGCAGGGTCAGACGATCGTGGTCACCGACCGCGGGCAGCCGGTCGCCGAGCTGCGACCACTGAGCCCGGGCTCGGAAGTCGAGGCGGTGCTCGCCGCGCTGACCGCCAGCGGTGCAGTCACGCGGTCTCGAGCGCGGGCCTTACCCCCGTTTCGTCCGATCGAAGGGAGCGAGCGCTCGGCCGAGTCGGCGGTGATCGAGGATCGCGCGGACCGCATCTGATGCGGTATTTCGACGCGAGTGCGCTCGTCAAACGCTACGTGCGCGAGACCGGGAGCACAACGGTGCGTCGGCTGCTTTCCCTCGATACGCCAGCCACGAGCCGGCTCTCGGAGGTCGAAGTCGCGTCCGCGCTCGTCCGGCTGGCGCGCGAGGGTGCATTCTCGACGGCTGAGCGAGACCGTGCGCTGGCCGCCTTCGCTTCGGATCTCGATGCCATCCTGGTGGTGGAGCTGACCGAAGACGTCACAGCCAAGGCGACAGACCTGCTCAGACGCCATCGGCTTCGCGCCGGCGATGCGATCCAGCTCGCGAGCGGTGTTTTCCTGCGAGAGAGGATCGGCGAGACTGTAACGTTCGTCGCGTTCGACCGTCGGTTGACCGAAGTCGCGCGACAGGAAGGCCTGGACGTCGAGCCTCGTCGCCGCTGACCCGATCCCCGTCCGGGCGTGCCGTCGTCCTCTCCTTCCATCATCAGGGTTCGTACATCGGCGGTAGGTCGTGCACGCCTCCGGTCGTCGGCAGGAAGGGGTTGCTCGCTCGCACAGAGCCATAGTGCCGGCCGTGCGCGAAGTCCTCCGACAGGATCTCGGGAAGCCCATTGACCTCGGCGTAGGCCCACAGATGCGCGTCGAACCACGAGAGTCGATAGGCGACGGCGCCGCGGAGCGCCGTCAACAGCACCGCCTCGTCGGGGTAGAGCACGGGAAACTGGCGCATGAGCTCTTCCGCCTCCTGGAAGGCTCGCGTCGGCGTCAGCAGGGGGGCGCCGTCGAGGTCCCGTCGCGGTCTGGTGACGACGGCCACGAACTCGAGGATGGCCTGATGGGGAAGCGCGAGCGCGTCGGCCGCGAGTCGGCGCCGGAGCAGATCACGCGCAATGCCCTGCTTCTCCGGGAATCGAGGGTCGAAACAGTAGACCAGGACGTTGGTGTCAATCAGGCTCGCCACGGGCATAGAGGTCCTCGCGGCGCCAGCCGCGCTCGTCCGGCGACTCGGCGCGACGCGGCATCCGCTTCTCGCGCTCTTCCTGTCGGGCCGTGGAGCGATCGAACAGGCGCAGGCGCTCGTCGAGGCTGAGCCGCGCCCCGTGGCGTCGTCTGGGGGGAAGCACACGGATGACGTCGCCAGCCGCCTGGAACTCGATCTCGTCGCCAGGCTCGATGCCGTACTCTCCGGCAATGACCTTGGGAATCGTGACCTGGAGCTTGCTGGTGACCTTTGCCACATCCTTACTTTAGCAAGGACGATGTCCTTGTCAAGCCCACGCCTGGCTCTCTGTCGGAGCGGGCGGCGCGCCGAGCTCAGGAACCGCAGCCCGATGGCGAGCGGCCCCGTCACGTCCTCATGGCTCTGGGACGGCTATAATCTGACCATGACCGAAGCGGTCGGCGGCGGGCGCGCCCCGGATCTCGAGCAGGTTCTGGCGGAACGGCTGGCTGAGGCGGAACAGCTGTTCCAGGACTTCAGAGAGCTCACGCCGTACCGGTTCACACCTTTCGTGCGCACGTTCGACAGCTTCGCCGCGTACGAGCGATGGAAGCGTGCCCAAGACAACCCCTGGTACCGATAACCGGGTCCTCCAGGTCTGCCGACTGCTCAACCAGCATCGGGTCCGCTACATCCTGGCTGGGGGAGTCGCAACCAACCTCCACGGCTCGGTCCGCGCCACCAAGGGCGTAGACGTGCTGGTCCCGAAAGACCTGGAAAACACGACGCGACTGCTCGAGGCGCTCGCGCCCGATCGACATGACCGGACCGACTGACACAGCACCCGGCGCAGCGACCTGTTCCTGAACCGATAGCCACGAGGAGAAATCATGAATCGTACCGTTGCTGCCGTCGTCGCCGCGTTGCTCATCGCCGTCCCGGCCACCGCCGCCGACCTCTTCGAGCGCGTCGACCACCACGTCGTCTCGAACGACGGGGTCGACATCCACTACGTCTCGACCGGCCAGGGCGAGGTACTGCTCTTCGTCCACGGTTTTCCACACTTCTGGTATGTCTGGAACCAGCAGATGGAGGGACTCTCGGATCGATACCGGACCGTGGCCATGGACACGCGGGGCGCCAACAAGAGCGGCCAGCCCGAGGGCGTCGAGAGCTACAGCCTCGAGCATCTGATGGGCGACATCGACGCGGTCATCACCGACCTCGGTGTCGACCAGGTCACCCTCGTCGCGCACGACTGGGGCGGCATCGTCTCCTGGTACTACACGATGGACGAGCGCTACCGGAGCAAAGTGAGCCGGCTGGTCATGTTGAATCTCACCCACCCCATGTCGTTCAGCCGGGCGCTCGCTGAGGGAACGGACCAGCAACGCCAGAACGTCCAGTACGCCAAGGACTTCCAGAACCCCGGCGCCGGCGCCATGATCGAAGGCTACGCGCAGCAGCTCGTCCAGCGCTACGCCTCACAGGGCGACCAGACGGTGCAGTTCGTGCGGGACGCCTACGCACGCTCTGATTTCGAGAAGCTCCTCAACTACTACCGCGCCAACTACGATGCCTACTGGGGACTCGGCGACACCGAGCTCCCGACGATCCAGGTCCCGGTCCTCCAGTTTCACGGGTTGCAGGACACCGCGCTCGACAAGGACGGTCTGAACCGCACGTGGGACCGCATCGCCGCCGACTACACGCTGGTCACCTATCCGGACGTCGGCCACGACATCCAGCTCGAAGTACCGGATCGGGTCACTGCCACCATGCGCTGGTGGCTCGCGTCACACTAGCGGGCCGGTTTACCACCCCAGCCCGCAGGCTTTGGGCTTCAGGCTGCACGCGCGCACGACGTGGCGACTACGGAGACCGGAGGATGCATGCGCCGTCAAGGGCTAGCCACTAGCAGCCCGTGGTAAAGCCCCGCTGCATGCAAACAGCGCTGCATCCCGCAAAGGCCGGCGCTGGGCCATTCCTTCCAGGGGTCGAATACTGCCGGTATTCTCCCTCGTCGCACCGTGTCAACCGGGATGCATCGCCGGTCTCGGTGCAACGCGGGACTTTCACCACGGGCTGCTATGTCCGACGACGACGCGCGGTTCTGGCGTGCGACGTGCAGCTTCGATCGGTCAGCTGGCAGCCTTGAGCGATCCCTGGACATGCAAGCCCTCGGTGCGTTGCAGGTGTCCAATCACCTCCAACAGATTCCGCGCCTGCGGGTTTCCCTTACCGGTGCTGACCGCCACATACTGGCGGCCGTCGACGGCGTAGGTGATCGGAAAGCCGGTGACCGGCGAGCCGAGGTTGATCTCCCAGACGACATCCCCGGTCTCCTGGTCGAGGGCGCGGAAGCGCCCGTTCACATCGCCGCCGAACACCAGCCCGCAACCGGTGGCGACGAGCGACATCGTGCCGGCGCGCTGCTCGTGGATCCAGACCGTCTCACCGGTCTCCACGGAGATCGCGCGCACGATGCCGAGCTGGTCGGTGCCGGGCGCGAGCTGGAACCGCGCCGCGAGCCGGCAGATGGCGAGCCCCCCCCTCCATCGTCGACAGCACCCGCGCGCAGGAGTTGCGCAGCGGGTCGTAGCTGGGCACCATCCACGACCCCACGTGCACTCGCTCCTCGAACGGCCCCCCGCCCCACGTCTCGTCGCCCGGCTCGCCTGGCGCCGGCACCAGCCTGGTGCGCCAGACCTCGGCCCCCGTCGTGGCGTCGTGCGCGACGATGACGCACGTGTCCGGCCCACCCCGCGGCCGGCAGCTCCGCCCCGACACCACCTTGCCGTTGGCGACGATTGGACCCGACGTGTACCGGGTCGGCATGCTCTCGCAGTCGAAGATCTGCGTTTCCCAGGCCGGCTCGCCGGTGACCGCATCGAGGGCATAGACGTAGTCGTCGTTGCCGGTGTCGATGATCACGTCGCCGTAGATTGCCACGTTCCGGTCGACGTCGACCAGGCCGCCCAGGACCTCCAGCAGGTCGTCCGGCAGCTCCCGGCGGTACTCCCACACGAGATCGCCGGTCACCGCGTCGATCGCCTGGAGATGGTCGTTCGGGTTCGGCATGTAGAGCATGCCGCCGTACGCGAGCAGCGTGCCCTCCTGGCTGCCGGGCGCGAGGGCCCGGGTCCTGACCATGCGGAGGTCATCGACGTTGTCGCGGTCAATCTGGTCGAGCGGGCTGTCGCCCCACCCGTTCAGCGTGCGGCGCCACATGAGCCAGTCGCCCGGCGCCCGGTCCTGGAGCATGGCGTCGGTGACCGGGACGAACCGGTCGGCAGGCTGGGCCTGGAGCGCGGCCGGGCGAGCGGCGTCAGCGTGCAGACCACGATCAGGCACAAACGACGGGTCATTGTCCCCTCCCGTAGGTGCGGACGTGCACCCGTTCTCACTCGTGGGCCAGGTCGATCAGTTCGACGCTCACGCCGTCGGGGTCCTCGAACACGACCACGCGCACCACCTCGTTAACCGCGAAACTGGCGCATGAGGGTCCTCGAGCAGCTCGATCCTGGCGCCCCAGGGGTCCTCGATGATGGCCCGCCTGAACGATCCCGATACGTCGTGGATCGGTGAGACGATCGTGGCACCGGCCGCTTCGAGTCCCCGCATCGTGGCGTCCAGGTCGGCATGCGTCAGCCCGATGTGATCGATGACGCTACCGTTGCTCATTCGGACCTCGGCGGTCTCCACGAACACGATTTTGACCTGCCCGACGAAGACGTCCGGGGCGCCCGGAAAGCTCTGGACTCCACCGAGATACGCCGCATACGAGTCGACCGCCGCCTCGACATTCGACACGGCGATGTGCACGTTGTGACACGCGACAACCCGCACCGCGGCGTCACCGACGGTCATGAACGCCGCGCTGACGAGACAGACAACGAGACTCGCGATCCGCTTCATCGTCCGCTCCCTTTCAGCCGGACCGCCCAAGTGGCCGGAAGGCCCCTGGTTACCGGTCGATGCCAGTGGTCAGCGGCCGGCCTTCGCCGCCTCGTCGAGCCGCGCACCGGCGAGCATGTTCCCGGCGGCGTAGTTCCCCTCGTGACACGCGTACTCGAAGATCGGCAGCGGGTTCTTCCGCAGCGTCTGCACGGCGGTCCAGGGAGCGGTCCAGACGCTCGCATCCTCGATGGTGTACTCGTACTCGATGACGTCTGGACTGACCCGCGTGAACCGCTCGACCAGGTGGGCGTCCCGGCTGCCGCCGACCAGATGGAGCCAGCGATCGAAGTTGGTGGTCTCGACCACCAGCGTGGCACCCTCCCAGTGGGTGCGCGAGTCGCCCAGCCATTGCCGGATCTCGCCATGAGGACGGTCGGTCAGCGGGATGATCCGCGTGGTGTTGAGCATCTCGACGAGCATCACCAGGTGGTGCTCGGTCTGGAAGATCTGCACGTTGTTGTTGTAGGCCGTGGGGTAGATCGGCAACCCGGCGGTGCCGAGACACCGGTCGAAGTAGCTAAGGTCCTCGATCTGCTCCAGCGGCGCGGAACCGAACGACCCCGGGGTGCTGTACCGGGTCCGCCCATCGGCGGTCCTCGGTGGCCGTCGGCCGTTCGGCGGGTCGACGATGAGCGACGTCCGCCGGTTGGCCACGACTTGGGTGCCGAAGTCCATCCAGAACCGGTTGTACGCGCCGATGCTGCCGCCGGCCTCCGTGCGGTTGGCCGGCGCCGCATCCGCGGCCTGGTTCTGATCGACCGCCCCCTGCTGGAGCGCCCGCGCCTCCTCCTCGGTCAGGAACTCCCGGTCGCCGTACTGCTCCGGACGCTCCAGCGGCGTGAGGGTGCGAAAGTCCCAGACGCCGTTCAGATCGGGGGTGCCCCACGGCGTCCGGGGCGCCTCAGTCGTCGACTGCGCCGCAGCGGTCATCGGCGCCAGGGGCGCCAACAGCAGGACCGCGAACAGCGCGGTAACGGATCTCCGAGTAACGCTCATGTGACCTCCTTGACGCTGTGGCGCAGGCCTTCAGGCCTGCGATGGCACGGCTAAAGCCGTGTCCCACGGATGCCGACCCTACCATGCCGGCCCACAGATGCCGCCCACCGATCCGGCCCAATCGCCCCTGCTCGACTGGCCTGAAGGGCCTCGCTACCGTTTTCGTCCGACGGTTCAAACCGAATACGGCCGGGGAACCCCGCGGGCTCCGAGGCCGCACATGTCGCACGAACGAAGGCCGATGTACCAGCGCTGCCCGCCCGGAGACCCGGCAGATCGCCCACGAATCAGCTGGCAACGCCCTCCCGCCTTCGCCAAGGCTTCGGCGGGCAGGCATGCTTCCTCCTGCCTCCTGTGAGCGCCCGGCGCGCTCCAAGAGCTGCCGCCCCCCCCCCCGCTCTCCGCGGGCGGATGCCTGATACACTGTCCGGTGGCACGAGGGTGGCCCCTGCACCGAGAACACGGATCGCGAACGCCGCATGGACCACGGACCTGCGCCGCCGTTAACGTAAGTAGGCACTCACTCGACAAAAAGGCAGCGCACGACACAAGGCGAAATGCAGAGTCGATCCACGACCGAGAACCTGGACGCCACGCAGAGGACATCTTCGTCTATCGCGGCGCGTGGCACGTCGGCGCGGCCAGACAGGAGGCGAATGACGGCCGAGCAACGCAAGGCCCAGGTCATCGATGCCGCCATCGCGCTGTTCGGCCGCCACGGGCTCAAAGGCACCACCACGAGAGCGCTCGCCGAGGCCGCCGGCGTCAGCGAAGCGACCATCTTCAAGCACTTCCCGACGAAGGACGACCTGTATGCCGCGGCGTTCGAGCGAAGGACCTTCGTGGGGACCGCGCAGCTCGTGACCGAGCTGCAAGGCTACGTGGATCGTCAGGATGACGAGGGGCTGCTGCGCAGGCTCATCGGCGCGATCCTCGACGGGTACGAGCGGGATCGAGACCTGCACCGCATGCTGCTGTACGCCTGGCTCGAGCAGGGACCGACCGAGAACAACCGGATGTGGAACCAGATGCGGCGCTCTCCACTGTTCGAGTTCCTGGACCGGTATGTCAGACAGCGTCAGGCTGAGGGGGTGTTTCGCGCCGACGCCACCGGTCTCCTGACTGCCGCGCTGGTGGCCTTGCCCGTCAACCATGCCATCAGCACCAAGCTGTATGGCATCGAGTCGGAGTTTCCCGACGAACAGGTCATCGACACGTACGCCCGACTCCTGCTCGACGGCGTGAGGGGCGGGATGGCGCTGGGGCGTTGACGCGACCCATGATGCTGGTGGCACCGGCCACGGAGCTGACATGCCCCGCCTGTTCGACCCCCTGGCCATCGATCCCCTAACCCTGGACACCCGGATCGTCCCTGCGCCGTACACCAACGACATATACGGCTGTTCCAGACGCCCGACCACGGTCTGTCCCAGGTCCCCGCACGTCAACATCTCCCAGGGCTGCGGTGTGGCGTAGAATCGGACGCATCGGGAGGACGCTGTCCATGCAAGCGAAACACGTCATTCTCGCGACGGTCATCGGCGCGGTCGTCGTGGTCACGTGCGCCCGGACCGCTGTCGCCCAGTATGGCGCCCCTGCCGACGGCGAGTGGCGCACGTACGGCGGCGACCTCGGCAGCACCAAATATTCTCCCCTGGCGCAGATCACACGCGACAACTTCGAACAGCTCGAGGTGAAGTGGCGCTGGCAGTCGCCTGACGGGATGCTCAGCAAGTCGACGCCGGGAGGCGGCGAGTGGGTCGCGCCGATTGGCGACATCGTCGACGCGCTGAACGAAGAGGACCCGGATCGATGGCGGGACAACAACGCGCCGCACTACCGGAACTTCAAGCCGACACCGATCATGGCCAATGGCACACTCTACGTGAACACGCCGCTCTCGATCGGTGCGGCGATCGACGCGCGGACCGGCCAGACGCGGTGGATCTACAACCCGAAGAGCTACGAGGAAGGCACGACGACGATGAGCCTCACCTGGAGCCAGCGGGGGGTCGGCTACTGGGACCGTGAAGGCCCGGAGCGTGCGCGCGTCGTCTGGGGCACCGGCAACGGCTACCTCGTCTGCGTGCTGGCGAGCACCGGACATCCATGTGACGACTTCGGGGTCGATGGCCGGGTCGACCTGATGGAGGGGATCCCACGCGCGGAGCGTGGCGCGCGCGACTGGCTGAACGCGCTGCTCTACTCCGTGCAATCACCACCGCTCGTGGTCCGGGACACGATCATCACCCCCGCGTCGATCTCCTCCTACAACAACACGAAGGCAGCGCCACCCGGCTGGATCCGTGGGTTCGATGTGAAGACCGGTCGCGTGAACTGGGTCTTCCACACGATCCCGCAGGCCGACGAGTTCGGGAACGACTCGTGGGCCGGCGACTCGTGGCGCGACACCGGCAAGGTGGGCGTCTGGACCCAGATGAGCTTCGACGAAGAGCTCGGCTACCTCTATCTCCCGACCAACACGGCGGCGCCAGACTACTACGGCGGCCACCGCGTCGGGAACAACCTGTTCGCTGAGAGCCTGATCGCGCTCGACGTCGAGACCGGCGAGCGCGTGTGGCACTTCCAGATTCTGCACCACGGGCTGTGGGATTACGATCTGCCGGCGGCGCCGAACCTGATGGACATCACCGTCGACGGCCGTCCGGTGAAGGCGGTCGTGCAGGTGACGAAGCAAGGCTTCGTCTTCGCGTTCGATCGCGTGACCGGCGAGCCGATCTGGCCGATCGAAGAACGCGCCGTGCCGTTCGACACCGACATCGAGGGCGAGGTCCCATCGACGACACAGCCGTTCCCGACGAGGCCGGCGCCGTTCGAGTATCAGGGCGTGACGATCGACGACCTGGTCGACTTCACACCGGAAATCCGGCAGCTGGCGGTCGACGCCGTCTCAGCCTTCCGGCTCGGCCCGCTCTACACACCGCACAGCGACGCCGGCACGATCTTTCGGCCGAGCGCCGCGGGTGGCGGCAACTGGGGCGGCGGCTCGGTCGACCCGGACACCGGCATCATCTACATCCCGTCGCACAACGCCTGGAGCGTGATGCCGCTCCGTAAGACGGTCCCGGAGGACGACTCGACGCTCACCTACATACAGAATCGCCGGGGAGCGCGTCTGACGATGCCCCGGGGGCTGCCGCTGTTCAAGCCGCCCTATTCTCGGATGACCGCCATCGACATGAACACCGGCGAGCACGTCTGGATGACGCCGACCGGCGAGGGCAGTCGCTACCGGAGGAACCCGATGCTGCGTGATCTCGATCTGCCGCCGCTGGGCGGCGACGCGACACGGAACGGGCCGCTCGTCACCAAGACCCTCCTGCTCTACACCCTGACCGCCGGGGGCACGAACGACGGGCCGCGGCTGGTCGCCTACGACAAGGCGACGGGTGCGGAACTGGCGTCGATCGACTTGCCGAGCGCGGGTGTCAGCACGCCGATGACCTACATGCTTGACGGCAAGCAGTACATCGGCCTCACGGTTGGCGGCGACCCTCCGGAGTTGATCGCGCTGGGTCTTCCGGACTAGCAGTCCGTGACGACGTCCAGCGTCCCGCCGAGAGCTACTGCCCGTTGAAGATGTACGGCACCGTGCCCCGCAGTCTGTCCGGTCCCGCCACGACGTCGCTGTATTGACTGGGCACCGAGTGCGCGCTGACCCGCTGGTCCACCGACCGGCCGCGTGTCTGCCCCGCGGTCGCCGTGTCCACGAGGTCGTTGTAGCAGCCGCTGTCGTTGACGAGGTCGTTCCACACCAGCGGCTCGTCGTTGTGGTCTGGGACGACGGTGTCGACATTGGGTGTGCGTGTTGATGATGGACGTGATCGGCTTGTCGGTGATCTTGCGCACCTCGGCGAAGATGTCCGGGCGGGAACCGAAAATCTTGGTGTCGACGAGCGTGATCCCGAACGACATCAGGAACACGGCCGTATTCCCACCACTGCGCATCCCCTGCTTGGCCGGGTCTTTGGCCAGCATGTACAGGATGTCGGCCATTTCGTGCACCACGAGGGGCGCGGTGGACGCGAGCGCGGCGGACGTCCGCGGGTTCGGCCGGAACGCCCTCGTCACGGACTGCGGTTCGCGGCTCATGTAATCTACTGTCCGACGATTAGAGCCGCAGGCAGAGCAGGTCCCAGACGCGTCGACCGGGTCAACGCCGGCGAAACGGCAGCGCGATCATCCAGAAGAGGCTCTGGTCGGCGTCGGCTTGGTGCTCACGGAGGCCGTTCGTCGTGGCCTGGTGGCCTGCGGCGGGTTGGTCCCGGTAGGTGCCCAACAGGCGATCCCACCACGGAAAGTTGAAGCCGAAGTTCCTGCTCATCTCGCCAGTGTCTACCGAGTGATGGACGCGATGCATGTCGGGTGTGACGATGAACCAGCGCAGCACGCGGTCCAGCGCCACGGGCATGTGGATGTTGGCGTGATTGAACATCGCACTCAGGTTCAGCGTGGTCTCGCTGACCAGCACCGCCAGCGGGCTCGCGCCCAGCAGCACGGCGGCGCTCATCTTGACGCCCATGGAGAACACCATGCTGACGGTGTGGAACCGCAGGCCGGTGGTGACATCGACGTCATTGTCGGCATGGTGGACCTTGTGAAAGCGCCAGAGGAACGGCACGACGTGGAAGAGCCGGTGTTGCAGATACACGACCAGATCCATCAACAGGACCGCCGCGACGAACTCCAGCGCGCGCGGCCCGTGCGTCAGGTTGAACAGGCCCCAGCCACGGGTGGCGGCGAGCTCTGCCGCGCCGTAGGTGCCGAGCGGGACCGCGAACCGCACCACCACGGTGTTCAACAACGCGAGCGTCAGATTGGCGGTCCAGCGACGGCGCCCCAGGCGTAACGGCCGGCGCGGCGCCAGTGTTTCCCAGAGGACCATCAGCGCCAGCATGCCCGCAAACGCGCCAAGCCGAACAACGGCCTCGGTCATGGTTGAGGGGGCAGGACGCTAGCGGCAGCTGAAGTTGCCCTGCACCCAGTTGGCCGGGTCGTTCGCGCCGGCGGCCGGACCCGTATATACGGCCTGCTCGGGATAGGCGCACAGCGGCCGTTCGTTGTCGACGACACCGTTGGTGCTGTGGGTCGCAACGATGGTATCCGGGGCATCCCCGCGCTCGACCCAGGCGACCAGCACCTTCAGCTTGTCCCAGCTATTCGGACCCGGTCCGCCGCCGCAATGACTCATGCCGGGCGCGAGAAATAGTCTGGTGTGCTCGCGGGCGCGGTCCACCTGCCCGTCGAAGGTCGTGTCCACCACGTTGTCATAGTAGGCGACGGTGGCGGCCGGCACCGTCAGGACATCGGACCAGCCGTGATACAGGATGAGCGTGCCGCCGTTGTCGAGCAGAAACCGCGACAGGTCCGGATCGGTGGAGTCCGTGATCGACATCATGAGGTCGCCTTTGCCGGCAGTGACGTCGTCGATGGTGAAGTGCCACCAGGCCCACTCGGGCAGGCTCGCCGTCGTGTCCGGCTCGCGGGACAGGTCCACGAGGTTCTGCATCGCGACGCCCGGGTCGGTCTCGTAGAACAGGTAGTTCAAATGGTCGCCCGCCGGGCCGAACGCGCCCGGCCGGCCGTTGTTCCCGGCATGCGGCACGAGAAACCGGAGCCACTGCATCTCGGAGCCGAGCGCCTTGCCGTAGTAGACCTGCCGGCCGGCACTGTCGTAGGGGCCACGGTAGAGATCTTTGACGGTCTGCAACTGCGCCGGGGTGTAGCAGTCCGCGGCGTCCCGGTCGGCGCACATCAGGGCCGCAAGATCGCGGTCGGGGTCGAAATCGCACGCCATCGGGTCGTCGATGACCCCGTCGGTGATGCCGTCGGCGGCATCGCACGTCGCAAGCACCGTCTCGGCGAGCAACGTCGTCTTCCGGACGCTGTCGCGCGACCCGTCGCCATCGGTGTCGAACGAGAGCGCGCCGGCGAAGTCGTCGCGGAACATGCCCTGAAGATTCCAGATGCTCCCGGCGTTCATCGCCTGGTAGTAGTTCACCGGAGCGCCGGCGACGATGCCGTCGAAGTCGTACGGGTAGCGTTGCGCCTCCATCAACCCCTGGCGGCCACCCGTAGAGCAGCCCTCGAAGTAGGCGTACTCGGGCGGTCCGCCGTAGTAGGCGCGGCCCACCGTCTTGCCAGCGTTCACCGTCAGATGCACCGCCCGGTACCCGAAGTCGATCTCCGCCTGCCGGTTGTTGAAGGCGAACGACGCGCCGGGCTCGGCGCCATTGTCATGACCGGTGTTGCTGTTGGCGACCGCGTAGCCCTCGTCGACACGATGGTCGGCGAAATCGAGGTCTCCGTCCTTCCCGCCGTCTCCCCACTGGAGGAACCGGCCGTTCCAGTTCCCGGGAAACGGCAGCTGCACGTGATACCGGATCGCCGGCGGCAGCGCGCCCTTGAGGTAGCAGTACGGGGTGCCCGACCGGGTCCGGGCGATGGTTGCCGACGTGATCGTCAAATGACGCATGCCGGTCAGCGCCTCGCACGCGGCCACCTGCTCCGGCGTGGCGTCGGTCTGCCCCGCCGCCGTGCCACCGACGAGCGCGGCCGCCCCCGCCGCGAACACCAGTCCGACCAGCAATCGCCATGCTCGCATCGAGACCTCCTCACCCTTATCGTCAGCGCCAACCCGCCGGTCTCATACCGCAGGGGCCGGGGTCCGGCCCGTCACGGTGTCGAGGACGGCGATCAGCGGACGGTGTAGACCCAGGCTGCGCCTCACACCGACCAGCGAAGGCGGCGCAGCCTCGCTCGCAGACGCTGTTCTTACAGCCCCGCTACGCGTCTCCACGTGACATGACACGTGCGTCAGACGTGACGATGTCACCCTTGGTTCGAAGATGTCTAGACAAGCGGTGCGACCGCTTCGCGCAGGGTGATCCGGACAGGTTCTGAGCCATCGCGTTCGACGGCGGTCGCGACGAGATGGTCGCGGCCGAACCGTTCGAGGGTGAACTGCCAGCGCGCCTCATCATCGTCGACCGCCGGTGTGAGGCGGATACGGATATCATCCGGCACCCTGGCCGGCAGATCGAACGAGAAGCCGGTCAAGGGGATCGCGAGACCGAGCCCGCGCGCCTTCACATAGGACTCCTTCAGGGTCCAGTACTCGAGAAACCGGGTCGGTCTGTCCGACGCGTCGACCCGTCGCAGCGCGGCCGCCTCGCGTGGTGCAAAGAACCGATCCGAGAGATCGAGCCAGCGGTTCGCACGGGTGAGGCTCTCCACGTCGACCCCGACCTCGCGGCCCCGGCTCACCAGACACACGACGAGCCCTTTCGTGTGCGACAGGTTGAAGCGGAGCGTCGATCGGGGCGTGCCGATCTCGGGCCGTCCGTGGTCGGTGATCCGGAACCGCCACCGCGCTGGCGAGACGTCACAGTAGCGGGACAGCGTGGAACGCACGAGGACACGGGTGATGAGGCACGTATGGCGGTCGCGAGCGACACGAAACCTGTCGGTCTTCTCACGTTCGTCGTCGGTGAGCAACGCCCGACACCGCGCGAGCTCGGCCGGCTCCGTCACCGTGTCCGGGCGTATCCACCAGAGATGCGCGTGGCGGCCCCCCAGCGTCTCACGCGTATCGTTGCGGGCGGTCGCCATCGAGATCTCACCGGTGAAACACGGGGCCGCCATTCGTGGTGACGGTGGCCGGTCCCGGCAGGATCTCGCGGAGATAGCCGTCGATGCCCCGTGTGCGGCGCCAGTGCCGTGGATAGCCCAGCGACACCTCCTCGAACCGGACCCCGTCGATCCAATCGGTCGTGCGGATGTGCAGATGCCCGGCCACGACCACCCGTGCCCGGAACCGGGTGTGCCACGTCTCCGTGCGGCGCGTCCCGCACCAGAGGGAGAACCGGGGAATCCTGGGCAGCCGCACGAGATCCTGTCTGAGCGGAAAGTGGTTCGCCAGCACCAGCGGGTGTCGCGACGCCGCCTCGGCCAGCCGCGGCTCGGTCTGCTCGACCCTCGCCCGACACCACGCTTCACGTGTCGGGTACGGATCGGACGCCAGAAAACGCTCGTCCGCACTGCGGATGCCGTCCGCCTCCGCCCAGGCCACCGCGTCGTCGGAGTCGACCGTGTCGGGTCGGAAGCTATAGTCGTACAGCAGAAACAGCGGCGCGATCACGCACCGCGGCTCCTCCGGCCAGACCAGATACGGATCCTCCGGTGTCACGACCCCGAACCGGCGGCACACGGCGAGGGTCGCCTCGTACTTCGCGACGCCGCGCGGGGCGCCGTCCCGATGGCTCCAGAGCTCGTGGTTGCCTGGCACCCAGAACACCTGCGCGAACCGTTCCGTGGCGGCACGCACACCGAGCTCGAGATGCTCCAGGGTCTCACCCACGTCGCCGGCCAGGATCAGCCAGTCCTCGAGGTGCGGGCGCCACGCGGACAGCGCCTCGCGGTTCGCGCGGTGGCCGAGATGCAGGTCGCCCAGCGCGTAGAGCTTCATGCCCAGCGCGTCCGCCTTCTGACTTCTGCCTTCTGACGTCTGATTGCTTGGCTCTTCACGGGTGGCAGGGGCGCGGTCGAGGGTCGTCGACGTGGTGGATCACGCACTCCAGCTCGCCGTCGGCGGTCAACGTCACCAGACCGAACTGGTTGACCAGCGACCCAGACGGCATCAGGGCCCCTTGCGACACGCCCTCCCATCCACTCATGTCCCAGCCGCGCGCGGCGAACGCCCTCATCGGGTCCGAGACCGGTCGGGCACGCCGACTCCCGCCGGACCGGCCTGACACGTTGACGCTGAGCATGGCACGACCGCCCCGCGAGACCCGGATCACCTCGTAGGTGTGGGTGTGCCCGGTCAACACCAGGTCGACGCCGCCATCGATCAGGATCTCGGGCAGCGTGCGGTCGCCGTGGGCGGCGTACGCACCGTTCCAGAGACAGCGCGCATGATCCTCGTGCTTGGTGGCCGAGAGGATGAGCGTGTGATGCAGCGCCACGACCGTGTGCCCGTCCCAGGGCGCCGCCAGCTCGTCCACCAGCCAGCGCAGCTGCCGGGCGCCGCGATCGCCGGCCGGGTATCGTCCGGTGCAGGCGCCCCGTTCGGGGTACACGAGATCGTTGCTGTCGAGCATGAGCAGCCGCAGCGACCCCACCGTCTTGAGGTAGTACAGCTGGTCGACGCGGAACGCATCGCGGCCGATCACCCCACCGAGGAACTCCACGACATGGCCCTTGGCCGTCTCGTCGTCGTCATCGATCTCGTGGTTGCCGACGGCCAGCAGATACGGTAGGTCGCTGACCACCGACAGAATCTGCTCGAGCCGCACGAACTGGTCCCGGTAGACCCCGTTCTCGACAATGTCACCGGTGTCGAGCAGGAACGCCGGCGGCGGGTCGAGCGACCGGAGGTCTCGCAGCAGTGCGTCCCACTCTCCGCTCTGGGCCAGCCCCTTCTGGTCGCCGAAGACGGCAAAGCGGAAGGGCGGCTGGAGCCCCGCCGTGGCCGTGTCGAACGCGGGATGCGCGAGCCGCGGCACCGGCAAGGTGGAGCTGCGAGGCCAGTAGCACCCGGACAGCGGCAGGCCGAGGCAGACCACGAGCGCGGCAACGGCGTATCGACACGTTGACGCACCCCGCCGCCGCGGCGACTCACGCGGGGCCGGGACGGCACGCACCAGGTTTCCCCGAAGCATCTCGTATAGCGTACAGCCGATCCGCGTCCGGGGCGACATCGGCCAGAACGACGGCCGCGTGCTCGCCTAGCCGCACCCGATCAGAGATTCAGTTCGCTCGAATATCCTGGCCGGCGTCAGCGTATTCCCCTACGATGCTCGGTGACGAATCTGTGCACGGGATACCAGACGTCTCCAAGAGGTGCGAGTGAGCACGCGACGAAGCGTCTCCGGCATCTTCTGACTTCTGACGTCCTCGGGAATCCGCTCAGACACATGTCCACACCCGCGGTGGCATTGCGGTGCCAGGCGCTCGTCAAACGGTTTGCCGACACCATCGCGGTGGACCATCTCGATCTGACGGTACCCACCGGCACCATCTTCGGGCTACTCGGTCCCAACGGCTCCGGCAAGACCTCGGCCATTCGCACCATGCTCGGGATCTACGTGCCGGACGCCGGCTCGGTCGAGGTGCTCGGGTCGTCTGACCCGATGGCGGTGCGTCACCGAATCGGCTACCTGCCGGAAGAGCGCGGGCTCTACGCCAAGATGAAGGTCATCGATCAACTGGCGTTCCTGGCGTCGATCCGCGGACTCGACCAGAAAGAGGCGACCCGGCGGGCCGGCGCCTGGCTGGAACGGGTCGGGCTGGCGGACAGCGCCCAGTCGCCGACAGGCGAGCTGTCGAAGGGGATGCAGCAGAAGGTCCAGTTCGCCTCGGCGGTGATTCACGACCCGGACCTCGTCGTGCTCGACGAGCCGTTCACCGGGCTCGACCCGGTCAACACCCGACTGCTGAAGGAGCTGATTCTCGAGCAGCGCAAGCGCGGCGCGACCGTCCTGCTCTCGACCCACCTCATGGAGCAGGTGGAGGCGCTCTGTGAATCGATCTGCCTCATCGATCACGGCCGAGCGGTGCTGAGCGGCGTGCTGGCCGACATCAAGGCGAGCTACGGCCGGAACACGATCGACCTGGAGTATCGCGGGACCGCCGGAGCGCTCGCCAGCGTGCCCGGTGTCCGCCGTTGCGAGGACACGGGCCAAGAGGCCCGGCGCGAGCTCGAGCCGGACGCCGACGCGCAGGCGGTGATCCGGTCCCTGCTCGACCGGGTCGAGATACAGGCGGTCAGGCTGGACCACCCACATATCGAGGAGATTTATCTCGAGAAAGTGGGACACCGGGAGACCGCACCGGACACGACGCACGCGGCGACCGCATGAACGTCACCCAGATCATCAAGATCGCGCGCCGCGAATTTCTCGCCCGCGTGCGCAGCCGCGCGTTCATCCTCATGACGATCATGGTCCCCGCCTTCATGGCGGCCTACATGTTCGTCCTGCCCCTCCTCTTCTCGACGACGGGCACCGAGACGCTCCGTGTGGCGGTGCTCGACACCGGGACCGATCTGGCGGACGCGCTGGCCGACCGCCTTGCCGAAATCGACCGGCCGCGTATCGACGTGACGGAGCGGACCCTGGTGCCCGACGACTCGGACGAGACCCGGGCCCCGTACAGCGACGCGGTACGTCGGGAGACGATTGACGGCTACCTCGTGCTGGTCGAAGACCCGGTCATCGTGGCACGAGCCCGCTACTACGCGCGGGAAACCGGAAATCCGCCGATGCTCAGAGCGCTGGAGCGCGCGGTCGAGTCCACCATCCTGGACCGGCTGCTGGTCGATACCGGTGTCGACGTTGCCCAGGTCCGGGCGCTGCTACGCTCAGACCTCGGCACCACCACGATCTCGGCCGAGGGTGAGGAGGAAGGCGGGTTCGAAGCGGCGTTCTTCAGCACGTTTGCCCTCGCGATGCTGCTCTACATGGCGGTGATCATCAACGGCCAAGGGATGGCGCTGGCGATCGTCGAGGAGAAGTCGTCGCGGCTCATCGAAGTGATCCTGGGCGCGGTGACGGCGACAGAGTTCATGACCGGTAAGATCCTGGGCGTGCTCGGCTCCGGTCTCACGCAGCTCGCGGTGTGGGTCGGGGTGGCGCTGTTCGGACTGGTCTTCGTCCTCCCGACCCTGTCGGTGGGCGCCGAGATCGCCGGGGTCGACCTCGCGTCGATTCTGAGCATCGAGTTGCTCGTCTATTTCTCGATCTTGTTCACGCTGGGCTATTTCTTCTACTCGATCCTGTTTGCAACGGTCGCCGCGACCTGCACGAGCACCGAGGAGCTGAGCCAGGCGCTGTTCGCGGCGATGCTGCCGCTGATCGTGGCGCTGTTCGCGACCTTCTACGTGCTCGCCAACCCGAGCACGCTCGCCACACGAGTGCTCAGCCTGCTGCCGCCATTCACGCCGCTCGTCATGCTGGCCCGCATCAACGTGCTGCCCCCCCCGCTCTGGGAGGTGTGGCTGGGGATCATGCTGCTGGTGTTGGGCATCCTCGTCACCGGATGGCTGTCGGCCAAGATCTTCCGCTATGCGCTGCTCATGCACGGCAAACGGCCCACGCTGCCGGAGCTACTGGGCGTCATGCGTGCCAGCTAGCAGTCCGCGGTGGCAGTTCAGTGGTGCACCGAGACAGGCGATGCGCCCGTCTGGCAAGGCACGACGAGGAGACCGCATGACGGATGCACGCGACGCACCCGACGACCTGGCGTTCTTCCATGAGCGGTACGGCAAAACACGCTCCCGGGCGGCGCGCCGGGTCGAGCTGGACGCCTTCGGGCACGACGTCGGGGTGAACGGCTACACGACGGTGGTGCAGGCGACTGACCTGTGTCGCCAGCTCGAGATCGGCCCCGGCCAGAGACTGCTGGACCTCGGTGCCGGACGAGGGTGGCCGGGTCTGCACATCGCTGCCGAACTGGGGTGTCGTCTGCTCTGCACCGACCTACCCTCTGAGGCGCTGGCCGCCGCGAAGGATCGCGGCGCCGAGTGGGTGCTGGGCGGCGACGGACGCGCCCTGCCGTTGCGAACGGGATCCTGTGACGCGATCGTGCACGCCGACGTCTTCTGCTGAATCAGCGACACGCTCTCCGTGTTGAGAGAATGCGGCCGCGTCCTCGAGCCCGGCGGGCGCCTCGCGGGGTACATCATTCACACACCAGAGGGCTTGTCCGCCGCCGAGGCGCGGCGCGCCGCTGAGCTGGGGCCGCCCTACGTGACGGCGTCACCAGAGACCCTGACACGCCGTGCCGGTTTCACGGTCGTGGGTCGGGAGGACGTCACCCCGCAGTTTCGCGACTGCTGCGAGGCGTTGCTGCGTGCCCGCACGCGTCTCGAATCGGCCTTGCGGGCGGACGAAGGAGACGAGGTGTTCGAGGAGGAGCACACCCGCAAGACAGCAATGCTCACCGGGATTCACGAACGGCTGCTCCTCCGCTCCCTGGTCGTCGCCGCCACGCCGGCACCGAGCAGCCCGCGGTGAAAGTCCAACTGCATCCGGCTGGCGCTGCATCCGCCCGAACGACGTTGTTCCGCGGTCGAATACTGCCGGTATGCTCCCTCGTCTCGCCGTGTCAGGCCGGCGCGGCGCCACCCTCGGTGCGACGTGGGCCTGTCACCACGGACTGCTAGGACTTGATGCCGAGGACTCGAATTCCGCTATCATGCTGCTGCATCAGGTTCCCCACGCACTCGCCGCACGGGGCAACACGGTCGCGTGTGGACGTTCGTGCACACCGTCGATGAGGAACGATTCATGAGACTGCGATCGCAGCTGACCTTGACCTGTGTGACGGTCGCGCTGCTGGGCGCCGCCGGAACGGCGGCCGCGCAGGAGCAAGGGACCGCGAACGGTGAGTGGCCCACCTACGGCGGCAATCTCTCACACGACCGCTATTCGCCGCTCGACCAGATCACCGCGGAGAACTTCAGCGACCTCGAGCTCGCGTGGCGGTTCAACACCGACAACCTCGGTCCGCGGCCGGAGAGCAACTTCCAATCCACGCCGTTGATGGTGAACGGGATCCTCTACACGACGGCGGGCTCTCGACGCGCCGTGGTCGCGCTCGACGCCGAAACCGGCGAGCTGCTCTGGATGCATCGGCTCGACGAGGGCGAGCGGGGCGAGGAGGCGCCGCGCAGGCTGTCCGGTCGTGGGCTCGCCTACTGGGACGACGGTGGCAACGGGGTCATCCTGTATGTCACGCCCGGCTACCAGCTGGTTGCCCTCAACGCCTGGACCGGTGCCCGGATCCAGAGCTTCGGCGACGGGGGCATCATCGATCTGAAGCAGAACATCGACCAGGATCTCGACCCCACCTCCGAAATCGGACTGCACGCGGCGCCGATCGTCGCCGGCAACACGATCATCATCGGCGCGGCGCATCGGCCCGGTGGCGCGCCGCCGTCGCGCACCAACGTCAAAGGCTACGTCCGCGGCTTCGACGTCCGGACCGGCGATCGGAAATGGATTTTCCACACCATTCCCGACGCGGACGAGTTCGGGAACGATAGCTGGCTGAACGAATCCTGGCGCTACACCGGGAACACCGGGGTCTGGGCCCAGATGACCATCGACCCCGAGCTGAACATGGCCTATTTCGCGGTCGAGGCGCCGACCGGCGACTACTACGGCGGGCACCGGCCCGGTGATAATCTGTTTGCCGGGAGTGTCGTGGCGGTCGATCTGGAGACCGGCGAACGTGTGTGGCATTACCAGACGGTGCACCACGACATCTGGGACTGGGACCTGCCGGCCGCGCCGGTGCTGCTGGACATCACCGTCGACGGGCGCGCGATCAAGGCGCTGATCCAACCGACCAAGCAGTCGTACATGTTCGTGCTCGACCGGGTCACCGGCGAACCGGTGTGGCCGATTGAAGAGGTGCCGGTGAAACAGGGCGACGTGCCGGGCGAGTGGTATGCGCCGACCCAGCCGATCCCGACCAAACCGCCCGCCGTCGACGAGATCGACCTCGGCGTCGACAATCTGGTCGACTACACGCCCGAGCTGCTGGCGCAAGCCGAAGCCATCTTTGCCAAATTCACGGTCGGGTGGCTGTACGACCCGCCCACGGTGGCCGTCGCCGACGGGACGCTCGGCACCCTCCAGCTACCCAGCTCGACCGGCGGCGTGAACTGGCCCGGCGGATCGGCCGACCCGGAGACCGGCTTCTTCTATATCTACACCAAGACCCAGATCGGCGCGCTCGGGCTGATCAACGACCCGGACCGCTCCGACATGGACTTCATCCGTGGCCGCCCCGAGGGCGTCAGCTTCCGCGATGCCGCGACGAACATCCAGGGGTTCCCGATGATCAAACCGCCCTGGGGTCGCATCACCGGCATCGACATGAACACCGGCGACATCGCGTGGCAGATTCCACACGGCGAAGCGCCAGACAACATCCGGAACCATGAGGTGCTCGAGGGCGCCGACATCGGGCGAACTGGCTGGCCCGGCCGCGTCGGCGTGCTGGTCACCAAGACCGTGGTCGTCGCCGGCGAGTCCGGTCTCTACACGACCGAGACCGGCGAGGTCGGCGCGATGCTGCGCGCCTATGACAAGGCGACCGGCGCAGAGGTCGGTGCCGTCTATATGAGGGCCCCGCAGAGCGGGTCGCCGATGACCTATCAGGTGAACGACCAGCAATACATCGTCGTCGCCACGAGCGGCAGCGGCCGGTCGGGCGAGCTGCTGGCGTACCGTCTGCCAGAGTAGCCACCGAACAGACGTCGGTCTGCCGCGTGCGGACCCCACGTGAGCGACAGCGCCATCACGACGCGATTCGTCGACGCGAACGGCCTGCGCTTCGAGGTGCACGAGTGCGGCAGTGGCGACCGGCTCGCGCTGTGCCTCCACGGCTTCCCCGAACACGCGTTCGCCTGGCGCCATCAACTCCCGCTGTTCGCCCGGCTCGGCTACCGCGCCTGGGCGCCGTGTCTGCGCGGCTACGGTCGGTCGAGCCGGCCGGGGCGGGTCGAAGACTACCGGATGGACCGCCTGACCGCCGATGTCGCCGGTCTGATCGATGCGGCCGGGGCCCGGTCAACCATCCTCGTGGGACACGACTGGGGCGGCGGTATCGCCTGGGCGACCGCAATCGACCGACTGCGCCCGCTCGAGCGGCTGATCATCATGAACGCGCCGCACCCGGCGCTGTTCATCGCCGGCCTGCTTCGCTGGCCGCAGATCCGGCGGTCGTGGTACATCTTCGCCTTCCAGCTGCCGGTCCTCCCGGAGCTCCTCCTGCGCCGGCGCCGCGCCCGCGCCATCGCCGAGGCGTTCCTCGACATGGCGGTCGACAAGACCCGGTTCCCCGCCGAGGTCCTCGAGGTGTATCGCCGACAGGCGCTCGAACCGGGCGCGCTCACCGCGATGATCAACTACTACCGGGCCAACCGCACGCTCTTCCGCCAGACGCGGGCCGGTGGCCCACACCCGTCTCTGACCAGGACCCTCGACGTGCCCACGTTGATGATCTGGGGTGAAGCGGATACTGCGCTCGGGAAGGAACTGACCTACGGCACCGACCGTCTGGTGAGGGACCTGACGATGCGCTACCTACCTGGCGTCTCGCACTGGGTGCAGCAGGAAGCCCCAGAGCGCGTGAACGAGCTGATCGAGACCTGGCTGATCCGTGTCCCGTAGTCGGATGGGGAGGCGAGCATCTTGACAGCAGCTGCGAGCACTCATTATGATGCTTTGATGCGAACCACGGTGACGTTGGACAAAGATGTGGAGCGCATGCTGCGCGACACGATGCATCGAACGCGAGCGTCGTTCAAGGAAACCCTCAACCAGGCGGTCCGCGCTGGCCTGACCGCTCGACGCCAGCCGGCCGGGAAGCGGAAGCCGTTCGTGCTCGCGGCCCGCCCGATGGGGTTGCGGGAGGGCATCGATCCCGCGGCTCTGAATAAGCTGGCCGACGAGCTGGAAGTGGACGCGGTCAGGGAACAAGCTGTCGCTCGACGCGCACGGTGACTGCGCCATGATCGTTCCGGACGTGAATCTGCTGCTCTACGCTTACGACACCGCGTCGCCATTCCACGTGCCGGCGAGATCGTGGTGGCAGGCGTGCCTCACGGGCACCGAGCCGGTCGGACTGGCCTACGTGGTCCTGTTCGGTTTCATGCGGGTGAGCACCAGTGCTCGCGTGTTCCGCACCCCCCTGGCTGCATCCGAAGCGGCGAGCCATGTCCGTGCCTGGCTGGACCAGCCGGTCACCGAAGTCCTGGTACCCGGTCCCGGTCACACAGGGCACGTCCTGAACCTGATCGATTCCCTTGGCACGGCCGGCAACCTCGTGACCGACGCGCAGATTGCCGCCATTGCCATCGAGCATGATGCCGTGGTGCATACCTCAGATGCCGATTTCACTCGGTTCCCGGGTCTGCGCTGGCTCAATCCTGTCGCCGCCGCCTGAGTGAAACCGGCCCCAAGCTCCCTGTGTCTACCGGAGAGTCCTCAAGGAACTCACCAGATGCCAGGTGTCGGACGCGGTGAGTCGGAGGTGGACGGCATCCACCGAGACGTCCGGCCCGATCCTGTCTCGAATCACGGCGAAGATCTCACCGTTGGGTGAAGCGGTCGGTAACCAGTACGCGTTCGGCAATCTTCCAGCCCTGGTCAGTATGCTTCCAGGTGTTTCTGTAGATGCCCGACGCGCGAATAAATGGGGCTCTGTCGTCTGCGGTTTGATGGGTGATCAAGGCCATGTTTTCGGTGATGGCGGAATCGGTCGAGAGTTCCAAGAACACCAGTGCCGAAAAATGATGCCGGGTTTGTCGATCGGCGAGCCGACCCTGATGGGACGCCTTCGCATAGTCAAGAATGGCTTGCCGACCGACCACTCGCGAACCGCTCACCAATTCACCGCCACGCCGGCGTTCCATGACGCCGTCGTCCGTAAAGAGATCAGCAAATCCAACAGAGTCCTTGGCGTCCCACCGATAGGAGTACTGAGCCAGCTGTTCCGCGATGGCCAGCCTGTCTGCTATCGATCCAAGGTCCTGGGCGGCGGCGTCAGTCCCCAGAAGCGCGCACAGCACCACAAGCGTCGGCATGGCCCCTGCGAGGGCCCTGTTGATGCATCGCATCGACCACTCCTTCCCAGCTCCACACGGGGCCATTATACCGAGCAGCGGTCTGGGCCGAACGTGTCATGAAGCACGGCTTGACTCAGCAAGTCTCACACTGCGATTCTTGGACGGGCGAGGCCATCGACTGGGAGTCTCGCCCTCGGCCTGTCCGCGCTGGCGTGCGTCAGCGCGCACGGGAGGCATGCGCTCCATGAGGGATCGAACTGTCCCGGCATTGATCCTGACGACCGTGCTCGCGTTCGTCGCGCTGGCGCCGCTGGCAGCGGCCGGCCAGCGCGTCGCGGCCGGGCCGGACCCACCGAGCACGGCTCCCCTGGCGCTGACCCCGGCCGAGTACAACAACACCATCGCCGACCTGCTCGGTTTTCCGAGGGACGGCGAGCGCTGGCCGGCGCGGCCCGCCATCGCCGACACGCTCAGCCCGCGGCGCGCCGCGAGCAAGGGCGTGTTCCTCCCTCCGCCTCCCCCCCCGGTGTGGCCTTGGCGATTTCCTGCCGAGCCCGGCTCCGACGGCTTCGAGGGTATCGTGCAAGGTCAGAACCCGTCGTCCTACCAGGTAGAGGAGCTGCACCTCGCGGCGATGCATTTCGCGTCGTTCGCGCTCGTCTCTCCGACGTTCTTCAGCTGCACCGAGTGGACCACCCTGCCCGCGACGGAGCAGGAGACCTGCGCCTGGATGAGCATCGAGCGCTTCGCCGAACGTGCCTACCGACGGCCCATCCGCGCCCAGGAACGCAGGCGGCTCGAGGCGTTCTGGCAGGCCAACAACGCGGCCGGCCCGCGGGACGAAGCCGTGGCGCTCACCGTCGCGGGCATCCTTCAATCCCCCGCCTTTCATTTCAGGATCGAGCCGGGCGACGCGTCCACCAGCGGCGCGACCGCCAGGCTGAGTCAGTGGGAGCTGGCCACGCGCCTCTCCTTCTTCCTCTGGGACTCGATGCCCGACGAGATGCTGTTCGCGGCGGCCGCGTCCGGACAGCTCGCCACGACGGAGGACATCGAGCGACAGGCGCGCCGGATGCTCGACGACCCGGAAGCTCGGGGCGCCATCGTGCACTTCCACCATCAGTGGCTGGGCACCGACAAAGTCCTGCTCGTCACGCCCGCTCGCCGCGCCTTCGGGCCGCTGTTTGGCATCACCGCCCGACTGGACAACGCGCGCGACGACGACCTGAAGTGGCCGGCCATCATGGGCCCCGTGCGCCACTCGATGAAGCTCGAGACCGAGCTGTTCGTGGAGCAGATCATCTTCGACGGCGCCGGCACGTTCAACGCGCTGATGACCGACAACCACGGCTACATGTCGGACGCCACGGCGCCGATCTACGGAACGGGTGCGACACGCATCGCGGGTCTCCCCACCGTGACGCGGACCATCGAGATCGTGGTGGCGTCAATCGGGCGCACGCAGCCGCTCACCCTGTACGCGGCGGAGTTTCCGCCCAACGAACGCGCCGGCGTGTTGACGCTCCCGTCGGTCCTCGCGCTGGGTGCCTATGCGGTGCAGCCCGGACCGATCCTGCGGGGCAAGCGGGTGCTCGAGCGGCTCGCCTGTATGGACATGGGCACTCCCATTCAAGGGGCGGAAGCCGCGCTCCCGCCGGACACGCTGACGGCCGAGAGCACCAATCGCCAGCGCACCGCGACCGCCACCAGCCCCGCAGCGTGCATCTCGTGCCACACGCTGCTCAACCCGCCCGGGTTTGCGTTCGAACACTACGACGCGATCGGCAAGTGGCGCGACCAGGACAACGGGCAGATGGTCGACGCGAGCGGCTCGGTGACGTTGACCGGCGGCGAGGAGATCACCTTCACCGACGGAATCGACTTCGCGCGCAAGCTCGCGACCAGCGACCGCGTGAGAGACTGCTACGTGCTGCACTGGACGCGCTACGCCCTGGGCACCCAGCTCGACGCGCAGGCACCAGGCCTCGACGCGCTGCAGGCACGCTTCCGCGAGAACGACTCGATCAAGGAGCTCCTGGTGTCCATCGCCAGCAGCAACCTCTTCCGGACGCGCCCCACGGGCAACGGCTCAGGAGACAACCGGTGATCTCGCGACGACACCTTCTCCAGTTGGGCGGGCTCACGGCGCTCGGGGTGGGGTTGCCCAGCGGCATGGGTCGCGCGTTTGCCGAGAGCCCCGCGCCGACGAGGCGTCTCGTCGTCATCAGCCACTGCCACGGCTGGCCGTACACCGCGTGGAGGATGCGTCCGACGGGCACGTCCGACGAGCAGCCGTGGACGCTCGACCTGAGCGGCCTCGCCCACAGCGACTTCAGCAAGCCGCTGGCTCCGCTCTATCAGCACCGGCACCGCCTGCTGGCCCTCGACGGTCTCTCGCTGGCGACGGCGGAGCTCGATACCGGAGGCAACCGCCACGACCGGGGCTGGATTCACGCCTGGACCGGCAACAACGCCGATTTCGCCGCGAGGGACACGCGGTCGACCTCCGCGTCGCTGGACCAGCTCGTCGCCGCGCACATCGCGAGGTCCGACAGGTTGCCCTCCCTGGAACTGTCGGTCGATGCCGCGCTCGAGGCCGGTCGCCCGATCAGCTACAACCCGAGCGGCGTGCGCCTGCCGGCGGAGAGCACGCCGCTGGGCGCCTGGGAGCGGGTCTTCGGGCCAGCCTCATCCGGCGACGCGGTCGGCCAACGCCGCCGCGCCACACTCGACTTCGCCTACCACGAGTATCGCGAGCTCGCCCCGAGGCTCGACGCCACCGATCGCGCTCGGCTCGAGTCCCACTTCGGGCTCGTGCAGCGGCTTGGTCGACGGCTCGAGGCGCTGGCGACGCTGCCGTGCACGGCACCTGCGCGACCCGCGGCCTCGTTCGAGACGTACGACAAGCGGTTCGACGCCTTCGCGGACATCATCGCCGCGGCGTTCAGCTGCGACATCACGCGGGTGGTCTCGCTTTCGCTGGGCGAGATGCCGACGGCGGAGTTCGGCGCCGACGACATCAGTGACAAAGTGCACAAGGGCATCGCGCACTTCATCTACGACGACCCAAAGAAACATGCCGCGATGACCGACTATCTCCAGTATCACGCCAGCCAGATCGCGCGCCTCGTGAGCACCCTGGAGGCCATCCCGGACGCCGGCGGAGGCTCGGTGATGGACAACACCCTCATCGTCTGGGGCTCCGAGCTCGGCGACGGGTGGCACGGCTACCGACACTACTGCCCCGTGCTCATCGGCGGCTCGTGGGCCTTCAAGACGGGGCGCTACATGTACTGGCCCCACACGACACCCGCGGAGATGCGGGTGCCGTCGCAGATTCTGCCCGGCGGAACCACGAGGCTGTCCGGCATCCCCCATCAGCGGTTGTTGGTGAGCGTCGCAGGCGCGATGGGCCTCGACGTCGATCACGTGGGCCTCAAGCACGTGCGCGGGCAGCGCGGCGACTTCATCGATGTGAGCGGCCCTCTCCACGGACTCACTGCATAGCGACGCACGGTCACGGTGACGAGCGGCGGGCGTGACGACCCCGATGGCACGGCAGCCCTCATCGTTCGACAGGGACGCGTCACCTCATCCCCGTAGTGTCCAAGAACTCGATCGAGGCGTCACGGTTCGGACGGGGCCGTCGGTTCTCTCGGAATCAGGCGTGTCAAGCGGCGCACATGCTCGGACGCAGCGGACTTGAAGGGAAGCGCCCGGGGCACGTGCCGACGCCGAACACACGGCGCACCGGCGTGACCTGAGTGAGCACGTTGAGCCGCTCGCCGAGACCGGTGGCATCAGGTGAGATTCGCCGCCTGCGGTCAGGCGGCCGACCGGTAGGTGTACGTCAACATCCCACACACCCCAGCCGGTGTAGACGCCTGATCGGCCCCTACGGTCGTCCTGTGCCGGCTGGCGGCACAATCAGCTGATGGCCCAGCCCTTGATGATTCTGTTCGTGATGGTAGTGGTCCACGAACTCCCGAATCGCGCGGCGTAGCGCACCTTCCCCGATGAGGAGCAGCCGCTCCAGGCAGGATGCCTTGATCGTGCGGATGAATCGCTCGGCGAACGCGTTCAGGTTCGGCGAACGCGGGGGCAGGCGCACCGCCTCGACCCCACCGTCCGCGAGCGTGTCCCGCACGGCACCGGTGAAGAGTGGATTTCTGTCATGGATGAGACAGTGCGTCCCCAGGAGCAAGCCGTCCACGGCACAGGGGTGAGAGGCCGTCCGTGTGTTTGGACACTACGGGGCGCAGTGGCCGCGCTGGATCATCACCACGAATACGGTGCAGAAGCGCCGTTCAACAGAACGTGCATCGTGACCTCCTCACGCATCGAACATGCTCGCCGTCCGGATCGGCCAATTGACGGCGCGGGGACTTCCACCCCGCTAGACTCGCAGCCTTGTCGGCGGCTCCCTCCCACAGGGGCCTTTCCGCGACGGGCACGAGAAGAGCCGAGCCACGTCTCGTGTGAGACTTCCCTCTTGCAGAACCTGCGAGAGGGAGCACACCGGCAGTATTCGACCGAGGAACAATCCGCCTTTGCCACGGCTTCGGCGAGACCTGGCCATAGCCCGAACATGAACTGGCCGGGCGGCGGCTGGCGCCGCCAGACCGGATGCAGCGCCAGCCGAATGCAGCGGGATTTGCACCACGGGCTGCTAGAACAACGTCGCGGTGATCGGAATGTGGTCCGAGGCTTGTGAGGCGTTCGCCACAACTGACGCGTCCGTCACAGCGATCGCTTGCCCCGTGCCATCGGTCGTCAGGATCCAGTCGATGCCCGTGCCTACACGGGACGAGCGGTCACCCCCGGCGAGCGCCCAGGTGTCGTAGAGCCGCACAGGACTGACGCGACCCAAGAGCTCCCCCTGCTCGAGGAAGAAGTTCATCGTATCGCCCCCCTGTCTCGAATTGAGGTCCCCCAAGACAACCGCCTGGCGACCGGGATACCTGTCGG
Organism: Acidobacteriota bacterium; assembly: GCA_022562495.1. Classification (GTDB taxonomy): domain Bacteria; phylum Acidobacteriota; class Vicinamibacteria; order Vicinamibacterales; family UBA8438; genus NP936. Next base: position 50,251 of record JADFPE010000002.1, on the reverse strand, counting down.
CCAGCGTATCGATTACCTGGATGGCGTGCTGAGCGGGGTTGGTAAAGCAGAGGTGCGTGTTGAACAACACGAAATCGACCCCTCGGAGACTTCGCACTTCGAGGAACGTGACACCCAACGACCCGCCACACTGCGTCGAGAGGGTGACCATGCCTTGTCCCGAGCCGGCCAGGACGTTCTTCCGCAACAGGATCAGCTCGGCATTCCTCCCGCTCCCGCCATCGAAGAAGTCGTAGAGGTCCTGCAGTCCGGCTTCGATATCGGCTCGGTGGGTCGACCCGAGCTCTTGCAGGCCAACGATATCTGGGGCCTCCGACCTGATGATCTCGACAATCATCGGCTTCCGACTCGCGGGGTTGGGCGCACCGAAATTCGCGAGCTGGACGTTGTAGGTCATCACCTTGAAGGCGGGCCTGGCGACCGTGGGTCCAGGTGGCGTGGCGGGGGCCGGAGTCGTGGTGCCCGGCGGAGTGGTGTCAGCGTTGTCTGAGACCACAGGCGTGGGAGCCGCGGGAGTGCCTGTATCACAGCCGAGCACCGACAGCGCGATCACGATCGGGAGGTGCAGGGGTCTCATGCGGCCGTATCCCGTCTCAGGAGCTCGGTCGAGCGCTCAGTTGCACCTTGGCCCACAGCTTCAGCGGGTCCGGACGATCCGGTCTGTCACCACCGCCAGGACCGCCACGGCCGCCGCCGCCGCCCCCGCGGCCACCACCGCCGCCCCCGCGGCCGCCGCCCCCACCGAACCCGCCAGCTCCGAAGCCGCCCCGACCACCACGCCCCTGGCCCCCGACGTTGCCAGTCACGAACCCGACGCCGATCTCGGAGCCCGGCTCCACGCCGAGCCCCATCCGATAGTCGTCGTTTCGGGCCAGGGCAACCTTGAGCTCATAGACGAATGTCGGCCCGTTGTTCCGGATGGCGACCTCCAGCCCGCCGCCGACCGGCAGCGGCAGACGGCGTCGACTCAGATCGCCGGGACCGACCAGCTCGACCTCGCGCATCCGCTCCAGCGACGATGTCCCACCCCGTCCGCCGCCGGCTCGGCCGCCACTGCGACCACCCGCGCGCCCGTCAGCACCACGGCCGCCGCGACCACCACGCGGCCGCTCGCTCTGCTCCGGCGGCACCGGGAAGCGGATGCCATACCATTCGTCTTTCCCGCCATCCGGGTCGAACCAGACCGTCAGACCGGTCGCCATCGCCAGCCGGCCAACCGGGCCACTGGTCACGAGGCTGACATACAGGAACTCGTCGTCGTTGAGCAGCCCGACCGTCACGTCCTGCTTCTCGAAGTAGGTGATGGCGCCGATCCACTCGTCGTTCACGCCATCGACCTCGACCCCGTCGGTGGCCCAGCCGCTGGCCAGCTCGACCTGCTTGCAGGCGGCCGCAAGGCCCAGCGTCGCTGCCACCAGCGCCGCTGCGCAGGCGACCCGCCAGAAGTCACGTTCTCCACTCTTTCTCATCCTGTCCTCCCCGCAACACCGGCCGCCGGCTACCGGTAAAGACCTGGTCGCCCTGGGGTTTATTCCCCTCCACGACCGCATCGCACCGGAACCACCGCACCGTGGGCCCGGTCAAGAATAACTTCACATTTCTGGCCGCCGATCCATCCCGTCTGGCTGCGTGACTCGTCGGTCGCATACTGCCCGTATGCTCCCTCCTCGCGCCTTGCCAGCCGGGCGTCTCGACGCCGATGAAATGCGGACTTATTCTTGACCGAACCCTATAATCGAGTGTCCGACCTGACATCCCGTGATGGCTCGCATCCACCGCTTCTTTACCGACGTCTGCCGTACCTTCGACCGCGCGGCCACGTTCGGTGACCATCCGCCCGGGCTGCTCGACCAGATCAAACGATGCAACGCCGTGTATCGCTTCGACTTCCCGATCCGACGGAGCGACGGCACGCTCGAGGTCATCCGGGCCTGGCGCGTCGAGCACAGTCATCACCGGCTGCCGCTCAAGGGCGGCATCCGCTACAGCGCACAGGTGGACGAGGATGAGGTGATGGCGCTGGCGGCGCTGATGACGTTCAAATGCGCCATCGTCGATGTCCCATTCGGTGGCGCCAAGGGGGCGGTCCAGATCAACGCGGCGGACTACACCGACGACCAGATCGAGCGCATCACCCGACGTTACACCCACGAGCTGGTGCGCAAAAACTTCATCGGCCCGGCCACCGACGTGCCGGCGCCCGACTACGGCACCGGCAGCCGGGAGATGGCCTGGATCGCCGACACCTACACCGCACTTCGCCCGGACCAGATCGACGCTCTGGGGTGCGTCACCGGCAAGCCGTTGGACCAGGGCGGCATCAACGGACGAACCGAGGCGACGGGCCGGGGACTGTACTACGTGCTGTCGGAGGTCTGCGCCCAGGCCGACGACATGAGCCGGCTCGGGTTACCGGTCGGCATCGACGGCAAACGCATCGTCGTGCAGGGGCTCGGCAAGGTGGGCTACTGGGTGGCGCGGTTCTGTCGCGACGCCGGCGCGCTCATCGTGGGGATCGCGGAGCGCGAGGGGGCCATCGCCGACCCGCGGGGCCTCGACCCGGATGCGGTCAAGCGCCACCGGGACGCCACCGGGACAATGCTCGACTACCCCGGGGCCACGACGCTGCCGCGCTCGCTCGACGGGCTCGAGCTCGACTGCGACGTCCTGATCCCGGCGGCGCTCGAGCACCAGATCACCGAAGACAACGCGCCGCGTGTGCGAGCCCGGATCGTGCTCGAGGGCGCCAACGGGCCGACCACGCCTGAGGCCGACGCCATCCTCGAGGAGAAGGGGGTGCTGGTCATCCCGGACATCTACGCCAACGCGGGCGGCGTAATCGTGTCCTACTTCGAGTGGCTCAAGAACCTCTCGCACGTCAGATTCGGCCGGCTCGAGAAGCGATATCAGGAAAGCGCGCACCGCCGGATGCTGTCCACCATCGAGAACGCCACGGGCACGCGGCTGACACCGGAGGAACGCGCCTCGGTCATCCGCGGCTCCGACGAGCTGACGGTCGTCAACTCCGGTCTCGAGGAGATCATGTTGGTCGCCTACCACGAGATCCGCGACACCCTGCGCCGACGTCCGAAGATGCGGTCGCTGCGGATCGCCGCCATGGCCAACGCCATCGAGAAGGTGGCGCGGTCGTATCTGTCGCTCGGCGTGTTTCCGTAACGCAGCACCCTGAGGAGACCGGGCGGTACGCTGCCGCCCGGTCGTGCTGGGGTCAGGGGGTGTCCCCGACGCGTGACAGCCCGCTCCCCGCAGAGCCTGTCAGCGTGCCTCGCCGCAGCGCCCGCCGTTTCATCAGGTAGAAGATCACCGGCGTGATCACGAGCACGTGCATGGTCGACGTGACCATGCCGCCAATGATCGGCGCGGCGATCGGTTTCATCACGTCGGCGCCGACGCCGGTACTCCACATGATCGGGAGCAGGGCCGCCATGGTGACGCTGACGGTCATGAGCTTGGGCCGCAACCGGAGCACCGAACCACTGATTGTCGCGTCACGGAGATCCCCTTCCGTGATCGCTCCCCCCCGTGCTAGGAGCCGATCGAGCGCCTCGTGCAGATAGAACACCATCACGACGCCCGTTTGCACCGCGACGCCGTAGAGCGTGATGTAGCCCACCCACACAGCCACAGAAAAGTTGTAGCCGAGCCACCATTGCAGGATCACGCCGCCGGTCATCGCATAGACGACCGACAGCATCACCGTCACGGCCTCGGACGCCGACTGGAACGTGACGTAGAGCAAGATGAAGATCACGAAGAAGACGATCGGAATCAGCACTTGCAGCCGTTCCCGGGCCCGCACCTGGAACTCGTATTGCCCGGTCCAGCGCAGCGTGTAGCCGGCCGGCAACGTCAGCTGTTCGCTGACGGCCTGCTCGAGCCGTTCGACGTACCCCCCGATATCCCGGGTCGCGGTGTCCACGTAGACATACCCGACGAGCTGGCCGTCCTCATCGCGCACCATGGCGGGGCCAGACGTGATCTCGACGCTGGCGAGCTGTCCCAGCGGAATGTGCGCCCCCGTGCCCGTGCGCACCAGCACCTGCTCGATGGCCGGCAGGGTCTCCCGGAAGCTCCGCGCGTAGCGCACGTTGACCGAATAGCGCTCTCGGCCCTCGACGGTCCGTGTCACCGTCTGCCCCCCGAGCGCGGACTGGATGACGTCCTGGACATCTTCAACCGTCAGCCCATGTCTGGCGATGGCGGCGCGGTCTATACGAATGTCGGTGAAGTAGCCCTGCGCCACCCGCTCGGCATAGACGCTACGCGTGCCCTCCACGCCCTGCGCAATCTGCTCGATGCGTTCCCCGAGACGCTGGATGACGTTCAGGTCCGCCCCCAAAATCTTGATGCCGACCGGGGTCTTGATACCGGTCAGCAACATATCGAGCCGGTTGCGTATGGGCTGGGTCCACACATTGGGAAACCCCGGAAACTGTAGCGCCTCGTCCATCTCTGCCTGCAGCCGCTGCATCGTCATGCCGGGACGCCACGCCTCCCGCGGCTTGAGGGTGATCGTCGTGTTGACCATGCCCATCGGTGAGTTGTCGGTGGGCGTCGTCGCTCGCCCGACCGTCCCGAACACCCGCTCGACTTCGGGAAACTCCGCCAGCAGCTTGTCCTGTACCTGCAAGAGCCGGGTGGCCTCACCCACCGCCAGGCCAGGCGGCGCCGTCGGCATGTAGAGCATCGACCCCTCGTAGAGGGGCGGCATGAACTCCGAGCCGATGGTCGCGAGCAGCGGCAGCGTCAACGGCACGAGCGCGAAGTTCAGGATCAGGGCCGTCCACCGCCAGCGAAGCGCGAGCCGGAGGATCGGGTCGTAGAGACGAGTGCACAACCAGGTCAGCGGATTCCGCGATGCCGTCCTCAGACGCCGGCCGCGGATGAGAAGGGTCATCAGGACCGGCACGAGCGTGATCGACAGCGCCGAGGCAAAGACCATGACGAAGGTCTTGGTGAAGGCCAGCGGTCTGAACATGCGCCCCTCCTGCGCCTCGAGGAGGAAGACGGGCGCAAAGGAGACGATGATGATCGCCAGTGAGAAGAAGATCGGGCGCCCGACCTGCTTGGCCGCGTCGATGACGATCTGTCGTTGCTGATCCGGACCCACCCCGTCCTGATTCTCGTCCTCCGAGACACGGCGGTAGGCGTTCTCCACCATGACGATGGCGGCATCGACGAGGACCCCGATCGCCAGCGCGATGCCGCCAAGCGACATGATGTTGGCGGTGACCCCGAGGTAGTACATCGGCACGAACGACGCGACGACGGCGATCGGCAAGACCAGGAGCGGAATGAGCGCTGCGCGGAGGTGGAAGAGGAACAAGACGATGACGATCGAGACGACGACGGCTTCCTCGATGAGCGTGCGTCCCAGGTTGCCGACCGCGTCTCGAATGAGACGCGATCGATCGTAGGTCGGCACGATCGTCACACCCGGGGGCAGTGACGACTGGACCTCGATCAACTTCGCCTTGACGCGGTCGATGACCCGCAGCGCGTTTTCCCCGAAGCGCATGATTACGATGCCGCCGACGACCTCGCCGCGGCCGTCGAGCTCGGCCACGCCGCGCCGGATGTCCGGTCCCACCCGCACCTGTGCCACGTCCTGCACCCGGATGGGCGTGCCCCTGGCATCCGCGCCAAGGGCGATCTGCTCGATATCCTCGATCGACGTCAGGTAGCCACGGCTGCGCACCATGTACTCCCGCCCCGCAAACTCCAGCAGGCGGCCCGCGACCTCGTTGTTGCTCGCCCGGATCGCGCGCACCACATCGGTGACCGACAGGTCGTACGCAGCCAGCCGGTTGGGGTCGAGATTCACCTGGTACTGCTTGACGAACCCCCCGATCGTGGCGACTTCGGCCACCCCGGGCACACTGGCCAACCAGTACCGCAGATGCCAGTCCTGGAAGCTCCTGAGCTCGGCCAGGTTGTGTTCGCCGGTCTCGTCCACGAGGGCGTATTCGAAGATCCAGCCGACGCCGGTCGCGTCGGGCCCGATGGCCGGATCGACGCCGTCCGGCAAGAGGCTACGGATGCCTTGCAGGTATTCCACCACGCGGCTTCGAGCCCAGTACATGTCGGTGCCGTCTTCGAAGATCACGTAGACGTAGGAGATGCCGAAGTCGGTGAAGCCCCGCACGGTCCGTACGCGTGGCGTCGAGAGCAGCGACGTCACGATGGGATAGGTCACCTGGTCCTCAATCAGGTCTGGACTGCGCCCGTCCCACCGCGTGACCACGATCACCTGCACGTCGGAGATATCCGGCACGGCGTCGAGCGGCGTCTCGCCCAGCGCCCACAGGCCCCACAGCGTGAGGACGATGGTCGCGGTGAAGACGAGGAACCGGTTCCCGGTGCACCAGTCGATGATCCGTTCAATCATGATGACACTCGCCCCTCACCGTACGACGACCGTGAGCTGCGCCGTGCCAAGGAGCGCCCCGGCGCGAGTCACCTGCACGCTGACGTCCCAGCGTCCCGGCATCATCACGTCCCCGGTGCCTCGATAGACGCCGTCCGCGACGTGCAGCAGCGGTGTCTCGGACCGCATGGCCGGCATGTTCATCGTTGGCATTGCGGCCATGAAGAAGACCACGGCGACGTCGGCGTCAGCAACGGGTCGACCGGCCGGGTCGCGCACCGTCACCTCGAACTCGTTACTCCCGCTGGCCGGGGGATCCGGCCGGCTCTCGAATTGGATGTCGAACCGATCGCGGGTGCCGGACGCGCGTCTGGGTGCGTCGGGCGCCGGCTCGAACCCCTGGAGTGCCGCGCGAAGCTGGCTTTCCGAATCGAGGAAGAAGGTGGCCGCGGTTGCGACGCGTTCCGCGAGGTCGAGACCGTCGAGAATCTCGACGACGTCGCCCAGCTGCTGCCCCACCTGCACCTGGCGAGGCTCGAAGTAGCCGTCTCCCAACGCGACGAAGACCACCTGTTCGGCGCCGGAATCCAGCACCGCGTTGGCCGGTACCGTGAGCCCGACACCGGCTGACACGGCGAGCTCGACGTTCGCGTACATCCCCGGCTTGAAGCGGCCGTCGGCGTTGGCCAGCTCGAACCGGACTGTGACCGTACGTGTCCGCTCCTCGACGTAGGGATTGATGTGGACGAGACGGCCGCTGAACCGATTGTGTGGGTAGGCATCCAGCGTCACCTCGGCGTGGGCCCCGACCCGCACGACCGACAGATCTCGCTCGTAGACGTCAGCTTCTATCCACACGGTCGACAGATCGGCGATTTGATACAGACTCTCACCCGCCGTGACATACAAGCCCGCCATCGCCCGTTTGCTGATCACGTACCCGGTGGCCGGCGAATAGAACACCGGCGACCGCTGCGGCGTGCGGGTCAACGCCACGGCGGCGATCTGATCGGGCGACAGGTCCCAGAGCGCCAGTCGGCCGCGCGCGGAGTCGACCATCCGTTCGGCGTACGACCGTGCCTCGGCGTCCTCCGACGCGCGGAGCTCGTCACGGGTCTCGAGCGCCAGGACATACTCGTGTTGGGTCGTCAGCAATGCCGGACTATAGAGCGTGAAGAGGGGATCGCCCTCCTGGACGAGCCGACCGGTGTAGTCGACAAACAGATCCTCGATCCATCCATCGAGTTTCAGATTCACGTCGACGAGCGTTGTCTCGTCATAGGCCACGACGCCAACCGCCCTGATGGTCCTCGTGAGCGGCTGGCGCGAGACCGCCACGGTCCTGACACCGAGCAACTGCTGTCGGCGTGGATCGATCCTGACCTCCGCGCGCGCTGCGATTCCGGGTGCGCCCAGGCTCCCGCTCGGGAGCGTGACGGGGGCGACGGTGTCCTGACCCATCCCCATCCCGTCGTCGGTGCCGAAGGCGGTCTGCCACCACTCGCCGATGAGGGGGACCCTCACGAGACGAGCGCGGAAGGCGTAGCCCATCGACACGAGCACGATCAGTGACACGACCACCGCCATCCCCGACGCGCGTCGTTGCACAGATGACCTCATCGGCGTGCCCTCCCCATGTCGCGCGGCGTGACGCTGGTCTCCCGCACTGGCACGGACGTGATGTCGGTGCCCACCGCGCGCTTCAGCGCCGCGCGCGCCCGCTCCAGATCGTTCAGTGCCCGGAGGTAGTCGATCTGCGTGTCGAGCAGGAGGCGCTGGTTGTCGATCAGGACAAGGAAGTCCACCTGATCCGTCTGATACCCGACTCGTGCTACCTCCAGCGTCTGCTCCGACTGCGGCACGATGGTGGTGCGGAGCAACGACACCCGCCGTGACGCTGCCTGCACCCGAACATGGGCGGTGTAGACCGCCTCACGCGTCGCGCTGGCGACGGCAGCGCTCCGCGCCCGCGCGGCGGCCACCGACGCCGTTGCCTCGGCCGCCTTGGCATCCACGCTGGACTTTGTCCAGGGTGCGGTCGGCCAGGTGATGCCGACCTGCGCCATCCACGAATCGCGTTGGCCTGGCATGAGCATGTAGCCGCCCATCACAGAAAAATCTGGACGGTACTCGCTCCGTACAACACCGAGTGCCGCTTCAGCTCGGGTCACCTCGAGGACCGCTGCCTTCAGGTCCGGCTGCTGTGCCAACGCCAGACGCTGGAGCTCGCTGACAGGCGGCAGGACCACCCGCTCCGCCGGCGTCGCCAAAGGCCCAACGGCGTCGGCGACCGACCGGTCGAGCAACGTGTTGAGCTCGGCGGCGGCGAGCTGTTCCCGCTCGTCGAGCACGATGAGGTGCTCCTGGATCTTCGACACCTCGACGACCGCCTTCAGGACGTCCTGCTGAGAGATCCGCCCCGTGCGGTATTTCACGTCCGACAGATCGACGAGTTGCCGCAACAACCTGACAGTGGCGTGGTGGACCTCGAGCTCCCGACGGGCAAGGAACAGATCGGCGTAGACCCGCTCGACGCGGTCGATGACGTCTCGAGCCGCGATGGCGATCGCCGCGGCCGCCAGCTCGACGTCCATCTCCAGCAAGCTGGACCGCAACGCCCGCTTGCCGCGGCCGGGTACGTCCTGGCCAAACATCAACATGTACATGGTGGTGTTCGCCGGGTTGGCGGTGTTGACCGGCCACTGCCAGATCTGCGCCTCGAAGGTCGGCGCCGCGAGGGATCTCGCCTGCTCCGGCCGATGTCGCAATGCGTCGAACTCCCGCCGCAGGGCGACGATGCGCAGGTTCCGAGCCATGGCCTCGTCGACGGCAGCCTCCAAAGTCAGCGGGCGCGGGTCGGATGCCTGCGCGACGATTCGGGCACTGACACGCTCCACACCAACGGCCGGCGACTCCGAATCGGCGTCGGGAGGGCCGGCACGGGCCATGGCCGGAACGACGATCATCCACACGATGAGACACAGAAGCGCCAGTCGCATAGTTCCTCCACTGTGACGAGCCCTAGAAACCATGCCCTGGCAGGCAGGCTCCTACGTCTCATCCATGATTGGGGCAGCACGACCGCGCGCACACCGCCCGGTGGGCGGCAGGCTGGCGCGCACTCGCACCGTGTCGGGAAACCTGCGACCGCGTCAGATCAGAAAGGCCGAATTCAGGAGATAGGATGCGACGAGAGGGCCGGGGGGTTGGCCCCTGGCAGCGCAGCCGACGTGCTCACGCAACGCTGCCACCAGACGCGTCATCGACCCGGCCGGCGGGCAGGTCGCAACCACCATGGCGACATCGGCGTGAAACTTGGCTGTCGGACCATGGACGAACTGTTGACTCGCATCGTGGGCGCCCCTGCAGCACGAGTCGCCGTCCATCGCCATCTCGCACTCGTGGTGATCGTGCATGCAGCAGACCATCTGCGCCGCGGTCATCACGCCGCCGGCACAGGCCGACGCCGCGCCCACACACAGCGTGGCCACGAGCGCCGGCACCCCGAGTCGGTTCCCACGCGGCCGATGCGTCACGACTCGATTCTCGCGCGTGACGGTGTCACTGTCAAACCGCGCCTGCCAAACGATGCAACGCGATGCCGGCGGCCGTGGCCACGTTGAGCGAGTCGGTGCCGGACGCGAGCGGAATCCGGACACGCACGTCGGCCCGGGCCGTGGCAGCACCACTCAACCCTGGGCCTTCGGTACCAAGCAGGAGCGCCACACGCTGGGGATGTCGTGACGCCAGCTCGGCGATGTCGGTCGCGGTCGCGTCCGGAGTCAGAGCCACCAGTGTCAGGCCGGCGACCCGGAGCCGTTCGAGTCCCTCTGGCCAGTCGTCGACGTACCCGAACGCCAGTCTGAGCGTCGCTCCGATCGACACCCGGATCGCCTTGCGATAGAGCGGGTCGCAGCACCGTGGGCTCAGGAGCACGCACTCCGCACCAAAGGCCAGCGCGTTGCGAAAGATGCCTCCGATGTTATCCGGATTCGCGACATCCTCGAGCACCACAACCCGCCGCGCGGCTGCCAACTGGGGTAGCGACACGTCCGCCAACCGCGCAGGCCGGGTGCCGAGTGCCAGACATCCGCGATGCACGTCGAAGCCAGCGATGCGGTGCAGGAATCGCCGCGCACCAACATAGATTGGCAGATCGTCATCTCGCGCCTCGAGCAGATCCCCAAGGCTCTCGAGGGCGGCCTCGGTGACGAGCAACGAGCGCGTCTCGAATCGTGGGTGTGCCAGCAGCTCGCGCACGACGAGTCGACTCTCGGCCACGAACACGCCTCGCTCACGCAACAGCAGCGGGTCGGACACCGTTCGGTAGTCGGCCAAGCGACCGTCTTCGACGTCGTCAACTGGAACGACGGGCATGTGCGCACTCTACCACCGAGGTGGTCACCCAGCGTGCGACACGACACCGGTCGACCGTGTCCCGTTGGCGGGCAGCTGGCGGACCGAGACCCCCTCACCTGTTCCGCGCTCAGGCAGATATCGCACGACCGACAGTCACGCGACGGCGTCATCGTGGTAAGCTCTCCACGGGTTCGGCTGGGACGCGGGTCTCCCAAGAGCTAATATGTTGGACATGTGAGGGTCGTCGGTCGTAGGATCTGCCAGTCCCAGCCCCCCAGCCTGGAACGCTACCCTGACAATCGCGCGTCGTCGTCTTGGCATCTGCATACCGGGCGTGGGCGCGCCTGCGGGGTGGGCTGGTCTGGCGGGATGGAGATCGAGGTGGCGGGCCATGAACAGCTCGCCGACGGTAGTGTGAATCACGAGGAGGCAGTGATGGCAAGAGCCAAGGGATTGAAAGCGGCGATGACGAAGACCCAGATAATGGCGGACATTTCCGAGAATACCGGACTGTCGAAAAAGGAGGTCGCCTCGGTGTTCGCGGCGATGGAAACCGTAATTGAACGGCATATCAGAAAGGGCTCGGTCGGGTACTGCACCGTTCCCGGGTTGCTGAAGATCAAGACCGTGAAGAAGCCGGCCCAGAAAGCCAAGAAAAATGTCCCGAACCCATTTCGGCCAGGGGAGCTCATGGATGTGAAGGCAAAACCAGCCAGCACACGCGTGAAGATTCTTGCCCTCAAGAAGCTGAAGGACATGGCGTAGGACGACAGGCTGGATGCGCGGCCGGTTGTAGACACCGCCACGTCTTGAGCACTGCCGCGGGCAGGCTGCCGCCCGCGCCCTTGGGCGCGCGGCAGCCCGGAGACTCACGGTCCCCCGCGCGGTCGAGACACCTAGACGAGAATCACCCCGGCAGCTCGCTCCCGGGGTGATTCCTCAGGGTACGCGCAACAATACGTTCCCATTTCTGGGCGTTGAGGCGCCCGGCTCCGGGGACTGCAACCTCCGCATCGATAGCCTCTGCTTCCTCCAATCAGATCTGCTGCTCATCCTGCGGCTGCTCCACTGAAAAAGCACGGGTGACGAGCGGACGTTGCGCGAGGGCGTCAGCGTGCGCCTCACTCCGCTCCGACGGTCATCGACGACCGCCACCCAGCAGTCCGTGGTGAAAGACCCGCGTTGCACCGCGACTGGTGATGCGCCCACTTCGACGAGGGAGCATACCGGCACCTGCTCCACCGGCCGCACCCACGGCGTGTCGGAGAAGCCGCTATAGTACGAGGAGGGTGGCTTGGCGGCACGCCGGAGGTGGCGGCCATACCCGAGGAGCATCAGGGGCATGTACGAGACCATCCTGTATTCAGTCGACGACCCGATCGCCACCATCACGCTCAACCGACCCGATCGACTCAACGCGCTCACCGGCCAGATGCTGGCCGAGCTGCAGCAGGCGGTGGCGGCCGCCGAAGCGGACAATCGAGCGGTGGCGATTCTGCTGACCGGTGCGGGCCGCGGCTTCTGCGCCGGCGCCGACATGGCCCGGCTGCAGGCGACGAGCGAGGGCAAGACTCGCTCGTCGGTGGAATGGAACAGCGCGGCCGAGAAGCCTGGCGACTTCGACATGATGGGCGACGATTACCGCCTCGGGCATGCCTATCTGATGGCGACACGCAAACCGATCGTCGCGGCGATCAACGGCCCCTGCGCCGGACTGGGGTTCGTCATCGCGATGCTGTGCGACATCCGCTTCGCGTCGGACCGCGCGGTCTTCACCACGTCCTTTGCGCAGCGGGGGCTGGTGGCCGAACACGGCATCAGCTGGATTCTGCCCAGGCTGATCGGTCCGGCGCACGCGATGGACCTCTTGCTGAGCGGGCGCAAGTTCGACGCGGCGGAGGCGGAGCGGCTCGGCGTCGTGAACCGCACGATCGAGCACGATCACCTGCTGGAGCATGCGCGAGACTATCTCACGACACTGGCCACCCACTCGGCGCCACGGTCGCTCCAGACGATGAAACATCAGGTCTACAAACATCTGGATGCCTCACTCGGGGACGCGATGCGAGAATCGCTGCATCTCATGAAGGAGAGCCTGACACGTGACGATTTCACGGAGGGCGTAGCGTCGTATGTCGAAAAACGAGCGCCGCGGTTCGAGCGGATCAAGGTATGACGCAGACACGCAACGGGAGCCGTGACGACCGCATCCTGCTCGCCGGCCCGCAAAGTCGTAGCCGCGACCTCTGGCTGGTGCTCCGGGCGGCGACGGATTTCGTGAGAGGATTCCGCCGATTGCACTCCGTCGGCCCCTGCGTCACCGTCTTCGGGTCGGCCCGGTTCACCGAAGGCCACCCGTACTATGCGCTTGGGCGTGAGGTCGGTGCCGGTCTCGCCCGGCTCGGCTTCACCGTGATGACCGGGGGCGGTCCGGGACTGATGGAGGCGGCCAACCGGGGCGCCAAGGAGGCCGGGGGCCGCTCGGTGGCCTGTAACGTCGAGCTGCCCAACGAGGAGGAACCGAACCCCTATCTCGATCACTCCGTCCGGGTGCACCACTTCTTCGTCCGTAAGGTGCTGCTGTTCAAGTACTCCTATGCCTTCGTGGCGCTCCCTGGCGGCTTCGGCACCATGGACGAGCTGTTCGAAGCGCTGACCTTGGTGCAGACCGGCAAAATCCAGAGCTTCCCGATCGTCCTGATGGGCACCAGGTACTGGCGGCGCCTGCTCCACCTCATCCACATCATGGAACGCGAGGGAACGATCAGTGCCGACGACCTGGAGCTCTGGCTGACAACCGACGACCTCGACGCAGCGCTCGCACACATCAAGGCGCACACGGTAGACCGCTTCGGTCTGGTCGCACGCCGGCTGCGGCAACCATCGCGGATAGTGGGCGAGCCGCACGTCGCGCACGGTCCGGCTGGACCGGCGTAACCGGACGAGCGACGTCCGACCGATCGGCGCACGAGCGGTCCGCGACCCTCCGCAATCCGTGGCACTACTACTAGCGAGGCGGGGCGTCGCGAAGGGCCCACGCAAGAATTCCTTCCCATTCTCGGCCGCCGATGCAACCCGTCTGGCGGCGTTGCTTCTCAGTCGAATACAGGCCGGTATTCTCCCTCGGCGCGCCTTGTACCGGCCGTGCGCGGCATTGCCACGACGGTTCTCGGTGCGACGCGGGGTGTCACCACGGACTGCTAAAACCAGAGCCTCAGGCCGGCCACGAACCGGCGTCCACCCGTCGACTGGCCCCCGGCCTCGGCAAACCCGGCCGTCTCACCAAACCTGCTGTGCCAGGTGACACCAAGATAGGGCGCGAACTCGCGACGAAGCTCGTACCGGATCCGCAACCCGGCATCGAACGAACTGACGCCCGCGCCGATGCCGCGCTCCGCGTTGGTCTGGCCATACAGGTTGACCTCGACCGACGGCTGCAGCACCACACGGTTGGTGAACAGGAGCTCGTACTCGGCCTCCAGACGGACCGCCGTCTGGCCACCGGCGCCGAGATAGGCGGTCGCCTCCACTTCGAACCAGTACGGCGCCAACCCCTGGATGCCGACCGCCAGCCACGACTGCGGCGGACCCGGCCGCAGATCCTGGCGCACGCCGACCACCACGTCCCACCAGCGGGCAACGGCCCGGCCATAGAACAGCTGTGCCTCGGCGTCGTCCAGACGCCCATCCTCGACCCGGCCCTGCGTACGGAACCACAAGCGGTCCCGATCGCGTCCCACCCACCCCGTCGTATTCCAATTCAGGCCCCCCCCGGTCTCGACCCCCTGCCACTCCAACTGGTCGAAGAGCACGAAGGAATGCACCGCGTTGTCGGGCACGATGTGGGCTTCGACATCGGGAAATGCCGCCGCCCGATCGGCGTCGGTGATCGGGGGAATGGGTGTCTTGGGCTGGGCCGCCCCCTGCCCGGCAAGTGACGCGACCGGCGTGATCCGATCGGTGGTCGTCTGCCGCACGTTCGCCGACGCGGGCCATCCGACGGCGAGGACCACACAGCCGACCGCGATGGCTCGAGATCTCCCGAGGGTGACATGGTCACGTGTGGAACAAGGTGTGTCGCCATGCCAGATGTCTAGCCCCCGCGACGCGGGACTCTCACCACGGACTGCTCGCGTGGCTCGCGACCTCACTCGTCCACCCGCACTTCCCGGAACATGCCCGCCGCCATGTGATACAGCAGATGGCAGTGGAACGCCCAGCGCCCCAGTGCGTCGGCACGCACGCGGACGCTCCGTCTGGTGCCGGGCGGCATGTCCACGACGTGTTTGCGCAGATGAAACCGGCCGTCGTCGTCCTCGATGTCGCTCCACATGCCGTGCAGATGCAACGGGTGCGCCATCATCGTGTCGTTCACCAGCACGATGCGCATGCGTTCGCCATAGGTCAGCCGGATCGGCTCGGCATCGGAGAACTTGACGCCATCGAACGACCAGACGAAACGCTCCATGTGGCCGGTCAGATGCAGCTCGATCGTCCGGCCTGGCTCGCGCCCGTCCGGGTCGGCGAACAGACTCCGCAAGTCGGCGTAGGTCAGCACCCGGCGCCCGTTGCCGCGCAAGCCGATCCCGGGGTCGTCGAGCCGCGAGCTGGGCATCATCGTCTGCATGTCGACCAGCGGGTTGCCCCGTTCGCTCGCCGGATGCGACTGCATGACGACGCCGGCGGCGCTGCCCCCCATCGCGGCGATGTCGTGCGCACCCTGTGCGTCGGGCGAGGATGCCGGGGACGCATCCGGGGCGCCGCCGTGCCCGGTATGCGTGTCGGATGGCGGCAGAGCGGCTGGCGGTACGCCGCCATGGGCGTCACCTGTGGCAGGCATCTCGCTGCTCATGGCGCTCGCGTGTCCAGCGTCCCCCATCCCGCCATGCCCCATGTCGGCCATCGTCAGCAGCGGCCGGGGATCGGGGTCAGGGACCGGCGCGCTCAGCCCGCGGCTCACGGCCAGCGTCCCCCTGGCGTACCCCGTGCGGTCCAGCGACTGCGCAAAGATGGTGAATGCGTCCTGGCCCGACGGTTCGACGATCACGTCGAACGTCTCGGCCACAGCGATACGGAACTCGTCCACAGACACCGGGTGAACATGCTGGCCATCGGCGGCGACCACGGTCATCCGCAATCCAGGGATACGGACGTCGAAATAGGTCATCGCCGACCCGTTGATGAACCGCAGCCGGACGCGCTCACCAGGCCTGAAGAGGCCGGTCCAGTTCCCGGCCGGCGCCTGGCCGTTCATCAGATACGTGTAGGTCGCGCCGGTCACATCGGACAGGTCCGCCCGGCTCATCCGCATCTCGCCCCAGGCCAGCCGGTCGGCCACCGCCGTCCCGAACCCGCGATCGCGCACATCGCGCACGAAGTCGCCCACCGTGGGCCGGCGGACGTTGTAGTAATCGGATTGCTTCTTGAGCTTGGCAAAGACCCGTTCGGGGTTCTCGTCGGTCCAGTCCGAGAGCAGCACGACGTGCTCGCGGTCGTAGCGGAACGGCTCCGGCTCGAGCGACGCGATGAGGAGCGCGCCGTACAACCCACGCTGCTCCTGGAACCCGGAGTGGCTGTGATACCAGTAGGTGCCGCTCTGACGCACGGTGAACCGATACACGTGGGTCTCCCCGGGGTGAATCCCGTCGAAGCTGAGCCCCGGCACGCCGTCCATGTTGGCGGGCACCAGGACCCCGTGCCAGTGAATCGACGTGTCCTCTCCGAGCGTGTTGGACACCCGCACGATGACGGTGTCGCCCTCTCGCCAGCGCAGCGTGGGAGCCGGCAGCGACCCGTTCACCGTCACCCCCAACCGGGGCGAGCCGGTCAGGTCCATCAGTGTCTCGCCAACACTGAGGTCGAACTCCGTCCCGTCAAGCGACACCGGCTGCTGCCGCCCGTCGGTGTGCGCCCGTGCGGCGGGCCGCCACAGCCCGAGCCCGACCATCCCACCGCCCACCGCCAACCCCTTGACGAAGGTGCGCCGCGACGGCCGGGCTACCTCAGGCGGCGTCATCCGCCCGGCATCACCGGGTGTTCGAGGGCGAATCGAGAATGCAGTCATGGAGCCTTCCCCTGACCGACGGCCTGCGATATGCCGTCGGTGGTCTCCGACGCGTGTCCGTACTAGTGACGATGAGACCGGCGACGAAGCCGCCGAAGGAAGGGAAACTCAGAGACGCAGAACGCGCGGTGTGACCACCCCGGACGTGCCGGGCGGACCGTAGGTCGAGCGGGTGTGACGCGCGATCAACGCGCTGACTGCCAGCGGGAACTGGCGCGGCTGCTCCAACGCGGAGACGACCCCACGGTCGGCCCCGACCGACTGTGACACCGTACCCCACCGGTGGAGAGCGCCGTCGTGACCCTGGCAGTCGTGGACCGGGGCCACACCGAGCTCGGCACGCACCCCCATCTCACCCTCGGCCGGGTTGGCACCGTGATGCGCGTGTGCGGTGGCCCCGTGATGCGCGTGCGCGGCAGAACCGGCCACACCGGGGACGGACGCCGCGGTCGAGCGCAGACACGCCGCGGCGCATGTCATGGCCCCGCCTGGCATCAGGACCAGCGCCGTCACGACCCCGCCGACGACGCTGTGCCGCCACATCCTCACGACTCCAACCATACCGCTATCTCGGAGCCGCCGCAATGCCCGTCCAGGCGTCGGCCGAACGGCGGCCGTCGGGCGAACGTCATCGCAGATCCACCGCGACCAGGGTGTCGGTATTCCGCGCGTAGAGCCTGCCGTTGGCCAGGGCGGGATAGGCGCGCACGACGCCGGGAAGAATCTGGGCGCGCGCGACCGGAACGAATCCGTCGGGTGACGCCTCGGCGAGCATCAGCTCACCCGACTCGCGGAGAATCACCAGACGGTCGCCCGCCAGCGTCAGGGTGCCGCCACCGAACCGGTCCTCGCTCCAGTAGACCTCTCCGGTCCGCAGGTCCACGGCACGCAGGCTCGGGCTGTACTCCTGGCGGCCGTGATACCCGTAGAGCACGCCGTCATGGACCACCGCCGTGGCGTAGTGGTTCGACATCATGTCGTCCCCGAGCCACTCGTCCACGAGCGCCGCGCCGTCCACCCGCAGCAATGCGGCGCCGGTACCGTAACTGGAGGAGATGAACACCAGATCGCCGACGACCAGTGGTGTCGCGGCGTTCACCGAGGCGCCGAGCCGCGAGCGCCAGCGTTTCTGGAACAGCACGTCGCCCGACTCCGGGTCGAGACCGACGAGCCCGGTACGGGTGAAGAACAGCGCATGACGCCGTCCGCCGAACGTCGCGCCGACCGGTGACGAGTAGCTGGCCTCGTCGGTCGTGGCGGTCCAGAGCTCGTCGCCGGTGACCGCGTCAAAGGCGACGATCCCGCCGCGGCGGCCACCCACGTTTGCAATGACCCGCCCGTCCTCGACGAGCGGCGAACCGGCGGCGCCAAAGAACCCCTTGCGGACGTCATACCGATCGTGCGTGTCCTGACTCCAGATCCCCTCTCCGGTCTCCAGGTCAACCGCGTGCAGCTGCCCTTGCGCTCCGAAGGTATACACCCGGCCATCCACCACGACCGGGACCGAACGAGGTCCTTCATCGAACCCGAAATCGTCCCGATAGGTGGTCGGGTAGTCATACCGCCAGAGGGTCTGCCCGGTCCCGGTGGCCAGCGCCTCCACCACCTCCAGCCGCCCGATACGATGGAACAAGATGAGGCGGTCGCCGACCACGACCGGACCGGCGAACCCGGCACCCACCTGCCGTTCCCACAGCCGAGTCGGTCCACCGCCCGACCAGCCGTCGGCGATTGGCGGGCCCATATACGTCCCGTCGCGCTGGGGTCCGAGAAACTGCGGCCAGTCTTGCGCGACCACCGTGGCGCTCGCGACGCAGACCACCATCCACAACGCAAGTACTCGCAGCAAGCGTCGTGTCATGTCATGTCGTCTCCATGGTGGCGCCGAGGCGCCGTGGGCGCGGCTCCCCGCTCGACTACGACCTCCCGGCCTTCGCTCGCCCGGGGGTGCACTCAGCTGGCGAGCTTCGGCGGGTCCGCCCAAGCCGCGCGAAGGCCGACTGACTCCTGCAGCCGATCTGCCCCGCGGTCCGTCGCCAGCCGAGCGTAGACCACATGATCGACCCAGTGATCGTACAGCCATTCGGCCTCGCGGAACCGGCCCTCGAGACGGAACCCCAGGCGCTCCGGGATCGCCCGGCTCCGGTGATTCTCGACCGCACAGCGGATCTCGACCCGATGCAACCCCATCACGTCGAAGCTGTGGGCCACCAGCCGGCGACACGCCGCGGTGACGAGCCCGTGGCCCTGGAACTCCTCACCCACCCAGTAGCCGAGCGCGGTGGTGCGGTTGCGCCAGTCGACTTGGTGGTGGCCGACGACACCGGCCACGCGGCAGCGTGACACGATGACCGCCTGGAAGCCGTTGTTCTCCCGTGCCTGCGCCAGAATAGCGCGGATGAATCCGCGGGTGTCCTCGACGATCCGAATCGTGTCCACCCAGGGCAGCCACCGACGCAGGTAGGCCCGGTTGCAGTCGGTCAGTCGGAACAGCTCTTCCGCATGACGGAGCTCGAGCGTGGTCAGTGACAGATCCTCACTGATAGTGAAGGTCGGCATCGGTCGCTCCGGCAGTGAAGGGCGATTATATCGTGCAGCCCCGGGCCGTGCTCGGCGTGGTACCATGCCGCTCGTCCGCGAACTGACGGTCATGCCGCTTGGCCCCAGACGGGCCGCCGCGGGCGATGATCGGGGAGGTGACGATGATTTCGGTGGCTGCATTGTGGATGCCGATCTTGCTCTCCGCCGTCTTCGTCTTCGTCGCGAGCTCCATCCTGCATATGGTGCTCCCGTATCACCGGAGCGACTTCGCCAAGCTCCCGGCGGAGGACGAGGTGCGGGACGCGCTCCTCACCGCCGGCACCTTCGGATGGCTGTGGCCATAGGACGGATGCTCACAGACGTCAGCAGTCCGGCCTGTCTCGCCATCGCGCACACGGAGACAGAGGGCGGGGAAGCCAGAGGCTCGGCCGTCCCGGTTTTGCCACACGCGGGCGGATGACGTAGCCTTGTGCGGATGGGATCGGTAACGCACATCTGGCACGGAGCAGCGCGATCGATGAACCTTTCACGGCGTCGTCTCACGCAGGGAGTCACTCTGCTCCTGGTGGCCGGGTGCCTCGCCGGCCTGGCGGCGACCCCCGCCGCGCAGCGCTATTTCCGCGAGGGCGCCATGCCACCGCGGTTCCCACCCAGCTCGATGCCGGACCGCGACTTCGCGTTCTGCAAGCTGATGTACCACCAGGTACGATATGAGGAGCTCGGCATGGGCTGGAGGACCGACTATCCGTATGCCGGTATCAACCTGATGATCCGGTTCTCGGAGTTGACGACGGCCCAGGTCAGCACGGACGCCCGCGGCGACCCGAACCACTGGGTGGTCGAGCTGACCGACAAAGAGCTGTTCAACTGTCCGTTCCTCATGGCGGCCGACGTCGGCACCATCGGGCTCAACACCGACGAGGCGACGCAGCTCCGCGCGTATCTGCTCAAGGGCGGGTTCCTGTGGGTCGATGACTTCTGGGGGACACTGGCCTGGCAGCACTGGCGCTCGGAGATCGGCAGAGTGTTACCCCCGACCGAGTATCCCATCCGCGACTTGCCGCTGGACCATCCGATTTTTCGCGCGCTCGCGTTCGTCGAGAAGGTACCGCAAATCACCGCGATCCAGTTCTGGGGGTGGCGCGGTGGCTCCACCTCCGAACGCGGCGCTGACAGCGCCGTGGCGCATTTGCGGGCCATCACGGACGAGCATGGCCGGATCCTGGTGCTGATGTCGCACAACACCGATGTCGCCGACGCCTGGGAACGAGAGGGTGAGGATCCGGACTTCTTCAAGCGGTTCTCTCCGGACGGCTACGCGCTCGGGATCAACGTCCTGCTCTACGCGATGAGCCATTAACAAGGAGGCGAGTGCTCTGTCGCGGTGGAGATCCAGGAACACTCGACCGGCACCGTCATCGTGTTCGAGCTGCGAGGACGGCTGACCCTGGAGTCGTTCGGATTGCTGAAGGATCGGGTACGGGCCCGCGTCGACCAGGGTAGCCGGCGTCTGGTGCTGGATCTCTCCGGCGTCAGCTACGTCGACAGCATCGGGATCTCCGAGCTGGTCCGCAGCCACGTCATCGTGGGCAACCACGGCGGGCATCTGGCACTAGCCGCGACGCCAGCGCAGATCGACCGGCTCCTCCGCCTGACCCAGCTCGACCAGATCTTTGCGCGGTTCGACACACCGGTTCACGCGGTCGAGAGCCTCGAGCGGACAGACGTATACTTGTCGGGTGCCCAACCTGGCCCTGACGCTGACAGGCCGCACCCGTGATCGGATGCACATGTGTGTGTCCGCTCCCGTAGGGTGGCGCCCATCGGGCCGCGTGCAGCGTATTGACAACGCGAGATCCAGGACCTGACGTAGACCGAGGTCGGACACATAGGCACCCGATGACTCACATCCGCCGCGCAGCGCACACCGCCAGCCTCATGCTGACGCTCGGAATCCTCGCCGCAGCGCCGGCTCTCGCACAGGATGACGGCGCCGTATTCATGGTGCGACCCGATGGTGACGGCGGGCGCTACTGGCCGCGCTGGCGGGGACCATCCGGACAGGGGGTCGTCGAGGACGGCGACTATCCCGACACCTGGTCGGACACCACGAACGTCCTGTGGAAGACCGCCGTGCCCGGCGGTGGCCACTCGTCACCGATTGTGTGGGGCGACCGGATCTTCCTGACCACCTCCCAGAACCGCGGGCGGCGGGTCTCGATTCTGAGCTTCCGCCGGTCTGACGGCGAGCTGCTGTGGGAAACCGACGCGCCGGAGGGCCGGCCCGAATACACCCACGGCAAGAACAGCCCGGCGTCGGCCACGGCCACCACCGACGGCGAGCGGGTCTACGCCTCGTTCGGCAGCCGGGGGATGCTGGCGGTGGACTTCGACGGCAACATCGTGTGGCACCGCGAGTTCGGCCGCATCGACAACTACCACGGCCCGGCCGGGTCGCCGCTGCTCTATCGCGATACCGTCATCATCTACCAGGACCAGAACAGCGGCGCGTTCGTCATCGCGCTCGACGCGCGCACCGGCGAGACGCGCTGGCGGACGAACCGGTCGGCCAGTGTCGGCTGGGGCACGCCGATCGCCATCTCGGTCGGCGACCACGACGAGCTGATCGTCAGCAGCCAGCGTCAGGTGCGATCCTACGACCCGCTGACCGGCGAGGAGTTGTGGAGCTGCGGTGGCAATCTGTTCGAGGTGATTCCGACACCGGCGGTCGGGCACGGTCTCATCTTCTGCTCCTCGGGCCGCGCCGGCCCGACGCTGGCCATCAGACCGGGTGGCCGCGGTGACGTCACCGATACCCACGTGGCGTGGAAGACGACGCGCGGCTCACCGTTCGTGCCGTCACCACTGGTGTACGGGGATTACCTCTATCTGGTCAACGACATGTCGAGCATCATCACCTGTCTGAACGCGAAGACCGGCGAGACGATGTGGCAGGAGCGGCTGGGTCGCCCACGTCGTGAAGGGGTCTCCGCCTCGCCGGTCGTCGTCGACGACAAGCTGTTCGTGACCAACGACGAAGGGCAGACGTTCGTGCTCAGGACCGGCCCGGACTTCGAGCTGCTCCACATCAACGACATCGGCGCCCGCACGCTCGCCTCGCCGGCGCTGGTCGACGGCACCTGGTATATCCGGACGTCCCGCGAGCTGATCGCCATCGGGCACTGAGCCGACGGGGGGGAGCGCTTCGGGTGTCCCTCAACATCGGAACGCACTATGTAAACAGCAGTGGGGCAAGGCTTGAGCCTTGCCACGCAGGCCTGAAGGCCTGCGCCACACAGGCAACCCAGGTGAGCGTACGGCTCAGAACGTGGCGATCGGGTTGAGCGGCGAGCCGGTGCCACCGGTGACGGCGAGCGGCGCGGCGGTCAGCAGGAATTCCCAGCGGTTTTGCCGCGCGGCCTCCGCTGCCAGCGCCTCGAGGTCGAGGTTGTCGAAAATCCGCACGCCCATCGCCACCAGCACCAGCTGATGGATCGGCTGCGTGACGCCGTCCACGCCGGACGGGAGCGCGTCGTTGGTGTAGTCGCTCCCGATCATCGCCACGTCACGTTCGTGGAGCCACGGCGCCACCGACGCGTGCAGCCCGGCCGCCTCCCGCCCGGTGGCCCAGGGCCCCACCTCGGCGCGACGCGCCCAGCGACCGGCGCGTACAAGCAGGATGTCCCCCGGCTCGACACGGACACCGGCCTGCCGCTCCCACGCCTCCAGATCCTCGACATAGATCTGGGTACCTGGCTCGAGGTAGTCGACCCCTTTGAGCCGGGCGATGTCCATCAGGACGCCCTTCGTCATGATGCCCTGCTTGACGTCGAGGATCGCCAGCTTCCCACAGCCGTCCTCGGTGACGTGGTCGACTCGCGTGAACCCGTTGTACATGACGCCGTCGAGCGCCATGTGGCACAGCGCATCCATGTGGCTGTGGGCGTAGCCGTGGTAGGCGATGGTGTAGCGGTCGCTCACGAACGGCCCCGGACGGGCAAGCCCGAGCATCTCGTGCACGAGCGGCGAGGTGGCGTCCGCCGCCCGCTCGGTGAGGTAGTCGTGTGACAGCGACACGGAGATCCCTTCCCGGACGAGCGCCGCCGCCTGCTTCCGTTTCTCCGGGGTAATCAAGTTGAGCGCCCCGAGCTGGTCGTCATCGCCCCACCGCCCCCAGTTCGACAGCTCGGTCATCCACTGCTCGACCATCGCCTGGGTAACGTCGTGGCTGGTCTGCGCCAGCATGTCGACCCGGCCCTGACCGGCAGACACCACCCCGATCACGATCGTGCCGGCGACGAACAGACGGTTGCGTGGGAGCTTCATGACTGGCCTCCGGTGTGCGCGGGCCTGAACACCCGCGGCCGCTGTGTCTGGCTTCTGACTGCTGACTGCTTCGCGACGGCGACCGCCTACGCGCCGTCGCGGATCCGATAGAGCTTCGACGCGGTGCGGATGAACAGGCTCCCCTGCGCGATCGCCGGCGTGGCCATCGTGAACTCGTCGAGCGCGTTGACGCCGAGCAGCTCGTACTCCCGACCGGCCCGGATGACGTAGGTGTCACCATCCTCGCTCAACGCGAAGATCTTACCGTTGTAGGCCCAGGGCGATGAGGTGAACGCGGCACCGACCGCAATCCGCTGCCGCGGGTAGACTTCCTCGCCGGTCCGCGCGTCGTGCGCCGTGAAAAACCCGCGGTCCAGCACGGTGTAGTAGTCGTCACCGTAGAGGATCGGGGACGGGTTGTAGGGAGCGGCCTGCGGCTGGAACCAGGCAATGTGCTCGCTGCTGGTCTCGCCGCGCGCAAGACTGATGTCACCCGACGCGCCGGGACGGATCGCGAACACCGGTCGGTTCCGGTCGCCGATATAGCCCGAGCTGATGTAGAGCAGTCCGAACGCGGAGAACGGCGTCGGGATCGTGATCGACGACATCCCGGTCAGCTCCCACAGCAGGGCGCCCTGCAGATCGTAGGAGCGCACCTTGTCGGTGCCGGTGGTCACGAGCTCGGTCCGCTGGTCGTTCTCCCACAGGTAGGGGGTCGACCAGTTGGTCCCCTCGTCACGGTCGACGCGCCACAACTCGGCGCCGGTCTCGGCGCTGAGCGCCAGCAGGTACGACTGCTCGTTGTTGTCGTTGACGACGTAGAGCCGTCCGTCGTGCAGGACCGGCGAGGCCGCGGTCCCCCACCCCAGCCGGGTCTGGGACGGCTCCACCTCGCGGGACCAGAGCACCTGCCCATCCATGTCGAGACAATAGAGTCCGACGTTGCCGAAATAGGCGTAGATCCGCTCGCCGTCGGTGACCGGGGTCTCCGACGCGAAGGTGTTCTTCAGATGATGGGACCCAGTGGGCACCCGGGTGTGCACCTCACGCTCCCACTGGAGCTCGCCCGTGGCCACGTCCACGGCATAGACCATCCAGTGGTGGACCGCGGTCGGCGTCGGCCGCTCGCCCCCGAAATAGAGCCCCCCCTGCGGCGCCTCCACCTCCGCATCGCTGACCACCGAGGTGAGGAACACACTGTCGCCAGAGACGATCGGCGAGCTCCACCCGAGACCGGGTACGTCGGTCACCCACGCCACGTTGTCGGTCGTGCTCCAGGTCTCCGGCAGATGCTGGTCCTCGACGACACCGCGCGCCCCCGGTCCTCTGAACTGCACCCAGTCGTCATTGACTGCCTGGGCTGCCTGGGCTGCCGGCGCGGCCAGCCCGACACCGAGCATCGCGCCCACGATCGCCGCCGCACCGACTGCTATAGGTCTCATCGTCCAATCCACTCGAGGGATGATGCCCGCCGTCACATACCCCCCTAAGGCAAAAGCTGGCGAAGCCTTCCGCATTCTCCTGTCTCCTGTCTCCTCGAGCGTCTGTCAGGGCAGCGCCAGCACGATCACCCGGGCGTCGACCGGATCGGTCGGCCAGAGTGCCGACGTGTTGCCGGCCATGACGGCGATGTACTGGCGCCCGTCAATGGCGTAGCTGACGATGCCCGCCTGGATCGACCGCCCTGTGTCGATCCGACGCAGCACGGTGCCGTCGTCGCCATCGAGGACCAGAAAGTCGCCCGTCAGCTCCCCGGTGAGCACCAGCCCCGCGGACGTCGTCGTGACCGACGCCAGCATCGGCATCGGCGACTGGTATCGCCACCGCACGGCGCCGGTGCCGGCGTCAATCGCCGTCAACTGGCCGCGCGCGTCATCGAAGTCGTCCATGATCCAGCTACCGCCCAGGTAGAGTCGCCCGGCGATGAACTGCAGTTCCTCGGCCCGCTTGAAGGTGGCGCACCAGTCCACGGCGGGCACATAGAGCGCGTCCAGCAGCGGGTTGTAGGCCGGGCCGTTCCATTCCACACCGCCGAAGAGGCCGGGGCATGCGCGCGTACCCGCAACCGTGATCGGTGCCGAGACGTTTTCTCGACGTGTGATTGGCACCTCGTAGAGATGCTCGTGTGTCGTCCGGTCGAGTGTGTGGAGGATCCCGTTCTTGCCCACCGTCACGACGGCATTCCGCCGCTCACCGTCGATCGTGGTCGAGAAGAGCGGGGTCGCCTGTGTCTGGTCGTAGTCGTGCACGTCGTGTGGCACGGCCTGGTAATACCAGTCCAGCTCACCCGACCGCGCGTCGAGGACGACGATCGATCCCGTGTAGAGGTTGTCGCCCAAGCGGACCTCGCTGAAGAAGTCGGGTGCCGGGTTCGACACCGGCACGAACACCCGACCGCTCTCGGGGTCGAAGCCGAACGGCGTCCAGACGGCGCCGCCGCCGACGAGCGAGTCACCCGGGTCGCTCCAGGTCTCCGAGCCGGGCTCACCCGGCTCCGGCACGGTGTTGAACTTCCAGACCGGCGAGCCGTCGACGAGCCGGAAGGCGCCGACCCAGCCACGGACGCCGAACTCGCTGCCGGCCGGCCCGCTGATCACGAGGTCGTCGTAGACGAGCGGCGGCATCGTGAACGACTCGCCGCGCGACGAATCGGCCGCCTGACGCTCCCACCGCAACGTGCCGTCCGCCATGTCCAGGGCGATCAGGAAGCCGTCCGAGGTGCCACGGATCGCGAGGCCATCCTTGATGGCGACCCCCCGGTTCTGGGGAAAACCGGGGCGCGCCTTCATGTCCCAGTCGTGGCGCCAGCGGACGTCGCAGGTCGTGGCGTCGAGCGCGATCGTGGCGTTGCCGGCCGTCAGATACATGACGCCCCGATACACGATCGGGTTGGCGTGCCACTGGCACGATAGCCCGGCTCGAAGGTGCAGACCGTCCGCAACGCGTCGACGTTGTCCCGTGTGATCTGATCGAGGTCGACGAACCGCTGGCCGCCGTAATCGTGGCCAGTCAGGAGCCAGTCGCCGGTGTTCGACCCGGCGGCGTTCAGCTCGCCCTGGGTCGGTCCCTGGCCCGACGCGGACCCGGGTACGAGCAGCCAGACCACCGCGCACACGGCAGCGACGACGCAACGCGAGGTAAGTCTCAGCATGGCCGCATCTTATCGCGTATTGGTGGACACGTGCGGGTCTTCAGCCCTGTGGCGGTCGCGCCGGGCCGTGCGCCCGCTACGGTGTCGTCTCCGAAAAATAAATGTCCCCGAAAAAAGAGACACATGCGGTCCGGCTGTTGTCGGTGTCGGTCATCACCGCAATGGCCGCCACGTGCGTGGACTGGTGGCCAAACAGCTCGACGTAATCGGCTCGCACGTCTCGCACGTGCTGTCCCCACACCCGGCCGGCGCGCCCAGGCCCCTCCAGGGGCACGACCTTGATTCGACCGCTCACATGCGAAGATCGCTCCCCTGCCTGATGAGCGGTCGCATCGGCCACATACAGAATGGCGTCTCCAGGGAAACCCGACCCAAACTTCCTGAAGAACGAGAAGAAACCGCGCGACCTCTCGAAGATCACGAACAGCCTCAACGGGAAGTCGTCTGATTCTGGTCGTCGCCAGCTACCCGAGAAGCAGTCCTCGCGGGTCTTCCAGGACCAATGCAGGTACGGGTGCCGGCCGGGATCGACCGTGACCTGCGTGATCAGGGCCGAAGCCGACATCACGCTCTTGGACTGCAGGACCACGCGGCCGTCCTGTTCGACGAGTGAATACTCCGTCTCCTGTCGGACACTTGGAAAGCGTAGCTGTTTCCAGCCCTCGGGTGTCCCGCCCGGCGCCATATCGGAAAAGATACCGACCGGACGCTCCGCCGCTGGCTGCGCCGCGGGCACTGCCACCAGCGCCGCCGGCACCTCGTAGACCGGCGACTGGGCCAGGCTCCCGCCAGCAACAATCCCGACGAGGAGCACGACGATACACCACCGCTCGATGCGGCCCGGCATCCTGTTATCCACCCTGGGCCCGCGTCGCTCGGACACGTGACCCATCTGACGCCTGCATGACAGAAACCGACACGTCGAGTGTCCCTTCCCCGAGCTCCGCGACGGTGATCGCCGCCAGCAGCGCCTGTCCGTCGTCGAATCGGGGGTGAGGGCCACTGGCACGCTCTCTCGGACAGGCGCGCGCCTCCGGCCATCACGAAGACGCCAGTGGCACCATCCCCTACTGCCGGTGCAACTCGACCACGGTATCGTCTGACCTCTTCTGTGAGAACGCCTCGGCATTGCCGACATGGGTGACGACAAACTCCTGTAGCTCGCTCGTCTACGCCGTGAGCAGGATCAGGTCGTTGTCATCGCCCCACAGACTGTGTGTGACCGACAGCGCGCCGCTCTCCATCCCGTCTTCCAGCCATTCCCTGTCCAGCCCCACGAGACGCATCGTCTCGCCCTCCAGCGCCAGCTTCCAGAAGGTGTGCACCGCAAGGGCGTGGAGCTGGAAGACATCATGATCGAACGGGAAGTCGGCATCCGGGTAGCTGTCGAGAAAGCGGTGCGCGCCGAGCTGGACTAGGTGAGCGCTGAAATCCGCGCTCACGCCGTCCTCGACGATCGTCAGGTTATAGCCGAACCCGGATGATCGCGCCTCGAAGGTCCACGTGTCGTCGTCATCGTCGATCCATGTGCCAACCAGCCCCGGGTCGAACACCAGGTCCCCGTCCGTGCAGAGGGGATACAGCGACGGCACACACGCCGTGATCAGCAGCAGCGCGCCGTACGCCACGATCGCTCGAATCACTGTCTGCAACCTCATCGGCATCTCCTCCCGGGACGCTACGCGACTGGGTGCCACCGAGCGGCGCTCGCACCCTGGTCGGCGCGAGCAGCTTGCCCGCCCTCGCGAGTGACTACAGACAGGACCGCGGAAGGGTACTGACGCGCACCGGTCCGTGGTCGAGTACGAAGGCATGCGCGCCACGGTGCCGATCGAACCCCCAGTGCCTGCGAGAGCCTCGCCACTTCGCCCTGCACCGTGCGACTGTGACAGATGAACATCTGTGACATGAGCGCACTCCGATGCCGTCCACTAACGGGCGCCGCATCGATCAGACCTCGTTCCGAGTCTGAGCATGACAGGCTGGCGTGGCGACCTGCCGGCGTGGGGACAAGCACAAGGTCCGTTGTTAGACGCCGCCAGCGGGCCGTCTGAGCTGGCCTACGAACGCGCCACAAACGCGCCGGCCCAATTATCGCCGCCGCGCAGAAGCTGTCAAGGTCGCGTAGAAGCGCGGATGGCTTCACAGATCTGGCGGTTCGACACGACCGAAGCATCAGCCGCGGACATCGAATCGCGGCACCGGTAGAATAGCGCGATGCACGCGAGTGCCGCAGGCTCATGCCGGAACCGTCCGCCCTGCCAGGACCCTGGCGGGTCTGCCACGACAGATGCATCAAGCCGCCATAGGCAGCACGACGATGCGCATGGACCAGCATGACGCTGGCGGCGCAAGCGAAACGCAGGCTCCCGACCGATGTCCGAACCATCCATCACCCTGTGTGATCTGACGGCATGCGAGCTGGTCGCGCTTCTCCGCGAGCAGCGGGTCTCCGCCCGCGAGGTCATCACGGCGCATCTGGCGCGGATCGACCGGGTCAACCCGACGATCAACGCGATCGTCACCCTCGTTCCGGAATCGGCGCTCGACGCGGCGGACGCCGCCGATGCGGCGGTGGCACGGGGTGACGAGGTCGGTCCGCTCCATGGCCTGCCGATCGCGCACAAGGACCTGTTCGTCACTGCCGGCATCCGTACGACCTTCGGGTCGCTCGCCTTCACGAACCACGTCCCGAACGAGACCGCCCTCCTGGTCGAACGAGAACGGCGGGCGGGTGCCATCACGATCGGCAAGACCAACACCCCGGAGTTCGGCGCCGGGTCCCAGACCTTCAATGAGGTCTTCGGGACCACGCGCAACCCCTACGACCCGACCAAGACCTGTGGCGGCAGCAGCGGCGGGGCGGCGGCGGCCCTGGCGACCGGCATGGTCCCGATCGCCGACGGGAGCGACCTCGGCGGCTCGCTGCGCAACCCGGCGAGCTTTTGCAACGTCGTGGGGCTCCGGCCGTCACCAGGCCGGGTCCCCCGCTGGCCGAGCCCCGCACCCTGGTTCCCCTTCAACGTCCATGGACCGATGGCGCGCACGGTGCGTGATGTCGCGTTGCTGCTCGACGCGATCGCCGGTCCGGATGCGCGAGCGCCGTTGTCGCGAACGGTCCCTGCGCAACGCGTCAGCGACGGGCTCGACCGGGACCTCCGCGGCGTGCGGGTCGCCTGGAGCCGCGACCTGGGTGGGCTCCCGGTGGAACCGGCCGTGACCGCCGTGCTCGATCGCCAGCGGGCGACCATCGAGGCGCTCGGCTGTATCACCGACGAGGCGCACCCCGATCTCGCGGACGCCGACGCGATCTTCACGACATGGCGGGCGTGGTACTACGACCTGGCGTTCGGATCGGTCCTGGATCAACATCGAGGCCTGCTGAAGGACACGGTGGTCTGGAACATCGAGGCGGGACGCGCGCTCGGCGGCCCACAACTTGCCGACGCCGAGCGGAAGCGCGCGGCGCTCTATCACCGCGTTCGACGGTTCATGGACGAGTACGAGTTCCTGCTGCTGCCGGTCTCCCAGGTCACCCCGTTCGATGCCGATCAGCCGTATGTCACCCGCATCAACGACCAGCCGCTGCCGACCTATCTGGATTGGATGAAGTCCTGCTATCAGATCAGCGTGACGGAGCTCCCGGCCGTGTCGGTGCCCTGCGGGTTCACTGACGACGGTCTGCCCGTGGGTCTCCAGATCGTCGGGCGACCATTTGACGATCTCGGTGTGCTGCAGCTCGCGCACGCCTTCGAACAGGCCACCGGCTTCTCCCGACAGCGCCCACCGCTCGTGGGTGAGGGCTCGCCCCCGGATTCGGACCCCACTCCCTACTCGCGAAGCTGCGCCTCACACCGACGAGCAAAGACGGCACAGCCTCGCTAGCAGACGCTTTGCTGACAGCCCCGCGACGCGGGGGCGACACATCTCCGCGTGTCATGACACCCTCAGGAGATGTCGAGCCGCGCGCGTTCGGCCGGTCCTCACTGGCATCATCTGTGCGGAAGTGATACAACCCTCGACATAATCGGACGAGCGGGGTTAACGAGGGAAATCCATGCGAATGCTACCAACTCGACAGCTCGGGTTCTGTGGCGCGGCGGTGCTGCTGGCCGGCACACTGGTCTGGCTGGGGCCAGGGGTCACGGCCCAGGTCTCGATCGATGACGACGACATCGGCGGCGTGGTGCGTGGCGCGGGCGGACCGGAAGCCGGCGTCTGGGTCATCGCCGAAACGACCGACTTCGACACGCTCTACCGCAAGATCGTGGTGACCGACGACGCGGGGCGCTACGTGTTGCCCGACCTCCCGGACGCCCGGTATCGGGTCTGGGTTCGGGGATACGGGTTGAGAGACTCGGAGCCGGTCACGCGGACGCCGGGGACCGCCCTCGACCTGCAGGCGGTCCAGGCGGCGAGTCCGCGCGAGGCGGCTCAGGTCTTCCCGGCCAACTACTGGTATTCACTGGTAGAGGTGCCGGATGAGAGTGAGTTCCCGGGAACCGGACCGGAGGGCAACGGCATCTCACCCGGCATGCGGAATCAGGCAGCCTGGATCGACGGGCTGAAGCAGGGGTGTCAGCTCTGTCACCAGCTGGGCAATCTGGCGACCCGGGAAGTGCTGAACCCCGCTGACTTCGACTCGACCGAGGCGGCGTGGGCGCACCGTGTCAAGGCCGGCCAACGCGGCAACCTGATGAGCGGCGGACTACGCCGGTTCGGCGCCGACCGCGCAGTTGCGATGTATGCCAGCTGGACCGACAGGATCATGGCCGGCGAGCTGCCGCCGGTCCCGCCGCGTCCGCAGGGACGCGAGCGGAACGTCGTGCTGACCATGTGGGAATGGGGTGGAGAGACCGGCTATATCCATGACGAGATCGCCACCGACAAGCGCGACCCGCGTGTCAACGCCAACGGTCCAATCTATGGCGTGGAGTTCGCCAACGACAGGCTCGTCTGGGTCAATCCGATCACCAACGAAGCGCGGAGCGTCAGGATCCCGGTGCGGGACACACCTGGCGAGGGCGACTTCAGATCCTACATCGACCAGGAAAACCTGGAACCGTCACTCTACTGGGGAGACGAGCTCATCTGGGACAACCCGGGGAACCCGCACAACCCGATGATGGACGGGCAAGGGCGGATCTGGATGACGCACCAGATCCGGGGACCGCGCAACCCGGCCTGGTGCCAGGAAGGCTCGAGCAACCCGTACGCGCAGCACTACCCCTTGACGCGCGCGGCCCGGCACATCGCTTACTACGACCCGGCCACCGAAGAGGTCGAGCTGATCGACACCTGTTTCAATACCCACCACCTGCAGTTCGGGTTCGAGGACAGCGAGCGGCTATATCTCAGCTCGGTGGGTCCGGTCATCGGCTGGCTCGATGTCGAGGTCTACGAAGACACCGGTGACGCGGAGGCGGCGCAAGGGTGGTGCCCGATCATCGTGGATACCAATGGGGACGGCCGGATCACCGAGTGGGTGGGCCGACGTGACGAGCTCGACCCGACCAAGGACAAGGAGATGGGCGCCGGTTGGTACGGGATCGTGCCGGACCCGACCGCAGACCATGTCGTCTGGGCCGCCTCGGGTGGAGTGCCCGGGCAAATCGTCCGGCTCGACCTCGGCGACAACCCACCCGAGACCTGCATCGCCGAGTACTACCAGCCACCGTTCGACAACCCGAACGCCCCAGTCCAGGGGTACTCGCCCCGTGGCATCGACATCACGACCGACGGCATCATCTGGACCGCGCTGTCGGGTAGTGGACACATGGCCAGCTTCGACCGAAGCCGGTGCCGCGTGCTGAATGGGCCGACCGCCACCGGCCAGCACTGCCCCGAGGGGTGGACGCTGCATGCGACGCCGGGCCCTCAGATGAAGGGGGTCACCACCCACGGCAGCGCAGACTACCACTACTACAGCTGGGTCGATCAGCACAACACGCTGGGCCTCGGCAACAACATCCCGATCGCGACCGGCAGCACCTCGGACTCGTTGCTCGCGTTCCTGCCGGAAGACGAGGAGTATGTCATCCTGCGGGTCCCCTATCCGCTGGGGTTCTACTCACGCGGCATGGACGGACGCATCGACGACCCGACTGCCGGCTGGAAAGGCCGCGGCATCTGGGCCGACTACGGCACCAACGCGGTCTGGCACACCGAAGGGGGCAAGGGGACCCAAGGCAACCTGGTGAAGTTCCAGATACGACCGGACCCGCTGGCGCACTAGCGAGGGAGGGAGGCGACGCCTCCCTAACGAGTGCGGAACATTTCTCAGAGCCCCGCGACGGGGGGACAGCCGGCTCCTCACGCGTCACCAGTGGTAGTCCGATGCTCCGTGCCTTGAGTGTGACAGCGCCCGTGGTCGCAGCGATCATGATTGTCGTGTTGCTTGTCGAGCCACCGGCGTTGCGTCCGGCCGAGCGGTTGCCCACACTGCGCATGCTCACGGCGCGTGCGCGTGAAGGCCTGGACCGGACACAGTTGCAGGATGCTATCGCGCTGGGCCGGGAGGGCGAGCCGGGGTCGTACGTCCTCCACCGGGTCGCGTCGACGGGCGACCCGGCACCTACCATCGAACCGGCCGGCGTCGTGTACACGCCGTTTCTCCGGGTCGCGTGGGCGGCACATGCGAGGCAGTCGTCCGGTCGACCGCTGACCCTCGACGAGGTACCCGCCTGGATGGCGGCTCCCGTCTTCTACGTGGCGCTGCGCACCCCGTCAGTGGCCCGGGCTGCCGATCTGGGGCCCCCCTCTCTCGCCGTGGTGCCCGCCGGCTTCGCCACCTGCTGTCTCGAACCCCAACCGACGCTTGTCCGACCGCTGTGGATGAGGGACGACCCCGCTGTGACCGCGCGGTTCGGAGCCACGGTGCCGTTCAGCGATCTCGGGATCATCGCCGCATATCCGATCGAGGCATTGCGGGGTGGTCTCGATTTCGTAGCCTTTTATCGCGTCGATGGGCCTGACGGACCGTCGAGCGTCGAGATGCGCGGGCGGCTCGAGCCGAACGACCTCGAGGAGTGGCGCTAGCCTAGCAGTCCGTGGTGAAAGGCGCGTCGTCCGAGGATGACAAGGACGCGGTGACAGCGGCGCTGCGTGCTGTGCGGCTCGACGAGACATCTGTTCATGACTGTCGGGGGTAGCAGAATCGACACGCGCGCGCGGATCGCCATCATCGGCGCCGGCCCGGCCGGCCTCTCGACCGCCTGGTTCCTGGGCAAGCAGGGCTTCCACGACGTGACGGTCCTGGAGAAGCTCGGCCGGGTCGGCGGGCTCTGCAAGAGCGTCACCATCGACGGCATGTCCTACGACCTGGGCGCGAACTACCTGACCTGGGCCTACACCGAGACCCTCGCGATCGCCAGGGAGGTCGGGGCGAAGACCTACAAGGAGAAGCCCTACACCTCCATCGAGATCGTCAGGGACGCCGAGGGCAGGGACACGGCGCGCTACCGCCCGCTCAAAGAAGCGGTCCTGTTCAATCCCTTCACGAAGGAAAAGGTGCGTGTGTTCGCCTTCATGGTCGCCGCCCTCAAGTACCTATGGCTGCGCTTTCGCCTCGTTCGCGTCATCGACCGGCCCGACTACCTGGCCCGGATCGATGTCACCAGCCATCCCGAGCTCTGCGTATCCTTCAAGCACTGGCTGCGGGGCAACAGGCTCGACGCACTGGCCTCGCTCTTCGAGTTCCCCGTGACGATCATGGGCTACGGACAGCTGCGGGACATCGCGGCGCCCTACGTGCTCCGCTACATTTCCTTGAAGACCTTCTTCCCGATGATCGCGCACAACATCCCGCTCCTGGGCCCGCTCTTTCAGCTCCTGCTGCCGTGGCCGAGGCGTTTCACGCTGGGATTCCAGAGAATGTGGCAGCAGGTCTCTTGGCGAACGAACGTCCGCCTGAATGTCAACATCCAGAAGATCACGCGGGACCCGGACTCGCTCGAGGCGCCCATCCGGATTACGTACCAGACGCTTCAGCAGGAGCTGAACAACCTGGACACGGTCGAGGGATGCATGGACTTCGACTACCTGATCCTCGCCTGCCCCCTGACGCCGGACGTCTTCGAGCAGTTGGGCCTCGAGAGGACGGACGCTGAAGCTGCGATGAGCGACAAGATCCTCGTCAATCCCTACTGCATGACGACCTACTGGGTCGAGGGCATGCAGATGCCCCAGCCCATCGCCCCCATCCTGCCACTCCCCGACCGAGGGACACCCTGGGCGGTGGCCCGCCAGTTCCAGCACGAGGGCAACTACTTCACGCAGTTCTACACGCGGACGGATGCCAGCGAGTGCGGACGCACGCTGGACAAGGAGGCATGGGATGGCATCGAGGCCAACGTCAAGACCGAGGTCCGGAAGCTCATCGGTCTCCTCGGGGGGCATCCCGACGAGACGCACTCCCGCTGGTCGACCTACGACCGCTTCACCTACTTCCAGCACGTGGAGCCCGTGGAGATCGGGCAAGGCTACTATCGGAAACTGGAGGATCTGCAGGGAGCCGATCGCACCTTCTACGTCGGCGGCGTGACCGACTTCGAGCTGGTCGAACCCATTGTCCAGCACTCGAAGTACCTGGTGGAGATGCACTTCGTGGGACGCACCTAACGGCTCTGCTCGCGTCGCTCCCCGTTCGAGACCCGCCGCGGGTTGGCCCTCGAGACCCTGGCCACACTTCACGATATTACGTGCTACACTGTTTATCGTGTCCCAGAACCAGAACATCACGCTCAGCCTGCCCCGTGAGCTGCTGAGGCGGATCAAGCGGCTCGCCGTTGACCGCGACACGTCGGTCTCTTCGCTCATGACCGAGACGCTCGCCCGGCTGGCGGACGACGACCGCCGCTACGGGGCGGCGCGCAAGCGCGCGCTTGCCGCCCTGCGGGCCCATCGGTCGCTCGGGACGGGCGGTCGCCCCACGTGGACACGCGACGACCTCCATGCGCGCTGAGCCAGCGCGAGAGTTCGTCGACTCCAACGTTCTCGTCTACGCGTTCGATCCATCAGCGGAGACCAAGCACGCCGCGGCGCAACGGCTCCTCGAAGGGCTGTGGGAACGCGAGACAGGCTGTCTCAGTGTCCAGATTCTGCAGGAATTCTTTGTCACCGTGACCCGCAAGGTTCCACGGCCTCTCTCGATCGACGCTGCGGCTGATCGGATTCGCGAGCTTGCTGTGTGGAAGGTGTTCGCGCCGACAGCGGATGATGTCCTGGTCGCGATCGCGCTGCAGAAGAAAGCCAGGTTGAGCTTCTGGGATGCCATGGTCATCCACGCGGCAGCGGAATCGAGCTGTGACGTGCTCTGGACCGAAGACCTGGACGATGGGCAGGTGTTGCGGGGCGTGCACATCCGAAATCCGTTCTTGGTGAGGTAGGCGGCAGTCCTGGCCTGGCTGGCCCATGCCGGCGATCTCGTTCGTCCGCACCCCCTGGCCTTGCGTGCCCGGCCACGCCGCCCTCCAGTCTTCGTGGTGGATCCCGCCCAGCACCGGGACGGCCACGATGCTCCCGTGGTGCTCTACGCGGACGAGGCACGTAGCCAGGACGGCTCCCGCAGTGTGGATCGGCCAGCGGCTTCCCAGCCGCGGGACACGCGTGCTGCTCGATGTGTCGCGAGCCTATAATCACCTGGTGCATGATGAACGCCTCGCGGGCTGGACCCCAGAACAGATCGCCACGGCCCGGCGGTGGGTGGAGGTCTGGAAACAGGCTGGTCCACGGCTGGAACGGGTCCGGCGTGAGGAGCTGCGCCATCTCGACCCACAGCGGGCGATTGCCCTGCTGTGCGGCGAGGCGGACTATACGGTCCCACCGCGTGCGCCCCGACCGACGTCAGGCCTGATCGAGCAGCAGCGTTGGTTCATGAAGGCGGCCTCCCGCCGTGAATGAGCTGATCCGTGTGGCGTCCGACCTGCAGCGCTTCTGTGAAGCCCGGCAGTGGCGCTTCTGCCTCATCGGCGGCCTGGCCCTGCAGCGCTGGGGCGAGCCGCGGGAAACCGTCGATGTCGACCTGACGCTGCTGACCGGATTCGGCTCAGAGGAACCGTTTATCCTCGCGCTGCTCGACCGGTTCGAGGGGAGAATCGACGACCCCGCCGGATTCGCGCGAACGAACCGAGTGCTGCTGCTCCGTTCCGTGTCGGGCGTCGGCATCGACATCGCGCTCGGCGGGCTGCCCTTCGAGGCATCCGTCGTCTCTCGCGCGACCCGATTCGCCTTTCCCGCTGATGTCCCCCTGCTGACCTGTTCCGCCGAGGATCTCATCGTCATGAAGGCGTTCGCCGCGCGCGGGCAGGACTGGGTCGACATCGAGGGCATCATCGTCCGGCAGACCGGGACGCTGAACTGGCCCTACGTCGACGAGCAACTCGGCCCGCTGGTGGCGCTCAAGGACGCCCCCGAGATCCTGACCGAGCTGGCACGGCGGCGAGCAGAGTTCGAACGTTGAGACACCGTCGACCGTTACGGCGTCGGCGCCCGGATCGCCTGCCCCGGGGTGACACCGTCGACCAGCGCCTCGTCGCGGACGACGAACGTGCCGGCCACCAGGACGTGCAGAATCCCCTCGGAGAACCGATCCGGCGCGTCGTAGGTCGCGCGGTCGATCACGCGGTCTGGATCGAACAGCGTCAGGTCAGCATCGGCGCCGACCTGCACGCGACCCTTGGCCGCCATCTGCGGGGCGACCGTCTCGAGCCGCCGGGCCGGCAGGAGAGTCATCTTGCGGAGTCCGTCCATCAGCGACAGCACACCGCGATCGCGGACGTAGTGACCCAGAATCCGGGCGAAGGTGCCCGCACCGCGTGGGTGCGCCCGCCCGTCGCTGAACGGGATGCCGTCGCTGGCGGCGATGACATCTGGCTGGCTGACGACCCACTCGTTCGTTTCTTCCACACGACCGTGCATGATGACCCACCCGCCTTGCTCGCGATAGGTGCGGAAGGTCTCTTCGGTCAGCCGCGCGCCGGTCTCGACCCATTGCAGCTCCTGATAGGCCGCGTCGGTCCGGTTCGCCCACCCATCGAACAGCGCTGACTCGATCCGGCTCGCGCTTGCCGTGTAGGGATAGGCCTCGGTCGTGACATCGACCCCGTGCGCCTGCGCGCCCCGGATCAGCTCGAGCACCGAAGGCGCCGCCTCGCCCGCGCTGCTGTTCATATGAACGATGTGCACCGAGGCGCCGGTGGCGGCCGCGTTCGCGACCACCTCCTGGAACGGCGCGATCGCCCCGCCGGCGCGGAAGGCCCCCGCGGAGCGGAGATGGATGAACACCGGCACCTGCCGGTCCGCCGCGGTGGCAAACAGCCGCCAGAGCTCCAGGTGACGGGCGCCCGGTGTGTAGCTGATACCGAAGCCGAACCCGAGACCGCCCTGGTCGAGCTCGCGCTCCATCAACCGGATGAGGCGGTGCAGCTCATCCTCCGATGCCGCCTCGTACAGATACGCATCCGACGCGCCGCCTCGTCCGAGCAACAAGGTCCCCGCACCGCTGGTCTCGGCGACCATCACGCCGAACGCCTCGCGCCGGGCGCCCTGATGGCTGACGGAGGCCCCGAAGTGGATCAAAGCCCGCCCCTCCCGAGCCGCATACCAGGGGCCGACCGGATAGACGCCGATCTCCAGCTCCATCGCCGTCGTCACTCCGTCTCGCGCCTGATAGCGGCTGCTCTCGGGGTCCTGCCCGTGCGCGTGCAGGTCGATGAAGCCGGGCGCCACGACGAGACCGCCCGCGTCGACCACCTCATGCGCCTCGGGGGTGTCCTCGGTGAGAGCGACGATCACGCCATCGCGCACGGCAACGTTCAGGACGGCGTCGAGACCGCTGTCCGGATCCATGACCCGGCCCCCGGTAATCAGCAGGTCCACCGGCCCGAGATCGGGAAGACCGCCACACGCCACGACCGTCAGACACATCACCGCCGCCAACGTCGCACGTCGCCCGCACGGTCGCGATGCAACACTGTTCATGGCGTCATCTCTCCCCACCTTCGCTCGCCGACGGGATCATACGGCGACCGTCGGTGGGCCCGCCGTACCCGTGCGGAGGCGGACTGCCTCCTGAGGGCCCAGTCACACATGACTGGACATGTTCGGCGGCCGATCCATCCCGTCTGGCGGCGTTCGTCATCGGTCGAATACTGCCGGGATGCTCCCTCCTCGCGCCGTGCCAGCCGGGCGCCTCGACGCCCAAGAATGCGAACGTATGCTCGACCAGACCCTTCGAGCACTCACCAGTGCCCGAGGAACTTCCACCACAGCATACCGACCGGCAGCCAGATCGCCAGGTTCAGCACCGATGCATAGAACCCCACTCGCCACCAGTCCTCGAGGGTCACATAGCCCTCGATGAAGATGACGGGCGAGGTGGTCGTGCCATAGTGCGTCAAGCCGGCCATCAGGTTGTTGATGAACACGAGACTGTAGACGACCAACGCGGGGGGCGCGCCGAGGCTGATCAGCAGGACCAGGAACGGGGGATACATCGCGAGCGCATGCGCCGTGGTGCTGGCAAAGACGTAGTGCGCGTAGAAGTAGATTACCAGGGTCGCGAGAAAGACGACGACCCACGACGTCCCCGGAAAAAACGACCCGAACCACTCGGCGAAGATCGTCGTGACCCCGGTGTCGTTGAGCACGCCGCCCATCATCAGCAGCCCGCCGTACCAGACGAACACGTCCCAGGCGGA
Organism: Acidobacteriota bacterium; assembly: GCA_022562495.1. Taxonomy (GTDB): domain Bacteria; phylum Acidobacteriota; class Vicinamibacteria; order Vicinamibacterales; family UBA8438; genus NP936. The sequence goes on along the minus strand of JADFPE010000002.1, from coordinate 10,724 downwards.
CCGCTCGTCGAGCGCGCTCTGCCAGCTCAGCGCCTGGGTCAGAAACAGTACGGTGATGCCCAGAAACGCCACCAGCGGTGCCGACAGCCAGCTGACCCACGACGACGCGACCCAGAGCGCGATGACGCCGACGAACACCACGGCCACGACCGCCTCGCGTCCACGGATCGACCCCATCCGGGTCAGTTCCTCGCCGGCGAACGTGGCGGCGGCCGGTGTGCGCTTCAGCTCGGGCGGCAACACCCGATAGACGAGATACGGCACCGCCACGCTGGACACGAGGCCTGGCACCAGACCGGCCACGAACCAGCTCGTCCAGGTGATCGTGACACCAGCGTACTCGGCGGCCAGGTCGCCCAGCAGCACGTTGGCGGCGCTACTGTAGAAGAACATGGCCGACGACACGACACTGCCTTGATAGAGACAGACCATCAGAAACGTGCCCAGCAGGGCCGAGCTGGGCCCCGGAGTCGACTTGTAGAGGCCGCTGATGCTCCGTGCGATCGGGAACACGATGCTGGCCGACCGCGCGGTGATCGACGGCACGCCGGTAGCCAGCGTGAGGTCGGTGAGATGGAGCGAGTAGCCGAGCCCGAGCGCAGTGCTGCCGATGGCCCGGACGAACCACAACGCGATCCGGCGCGCGAGCCCACACTCGCGCAGCGCGCGTGACATCAACATCGCGATGAGCACCATCCAGACCGACGCTGCGGAATAGCCGCTCAACGCCCGGTCCATCGGGAGATTGCCCACCGTGAGCATCGCCACGATGCCGACCAGCACCACCTGCGACCCGGGCATCGGCTGCAGCATCAGTCCGGCGATGGTGGCGAAGAACACCCCGACACGCCGCCAGTCCGCCGGCGCGACGCCCTCGGGCGGTCCGAACAGATGCGCGATGATGAAATAGACGGCGACCAGCGCCAGCAGCCGATAGGGTTCGAGCGGAGGCGGAGTGCGGGCGCCGCTCGACTCCTCAGCCATGACGGCGTGGGGCTGACCGGACATGGTCAAGAGGACGACACATCATCACGTTGGAATCGAGTGTTCGTCGCCCACCGAAGATGTTGAGCCTCCGCGTCGCGGGGCTGTGAGAAACGCCTGGCTGCGGGTCTGCGCTAGCAGACCCGCTCCAGGACCGCTGCGAGCCCCTGGCCGACCCCGATGCACAGCGTCACCAGCGCGTACCGGCCCTGGCACCGCTCGAGCTGCCGTATCGCCGTCAAGGCCAGACGGGCGCCCGAGGCGCCCAGCGGATGGCCGAGGGCAATCGCCCCGCCGTTGGGATTGACGCGGCTGTCGTCCCCACTCAGCTCCATGAGCTTGAGACACCCGAGGACCTGTGTGGCGAACGCCTCGTTGATCTCGATCACGTCCATGTCCGACAGCGACAGCCCGGCCCGCGCTAGCGCCTTTTTCGAGGCCGGCACCGGCCCGAGCCCCATGACTCTGGGCTCGACACCGGCCGCCGCCGCCGACACCACACGCGCCAGTGGCGCGGCACCGGCGCGCTCACCCGCGGCCCGGCTGCCGACGACGAGCGCCGCGGCGCCGTCGTTGATCCCCGATGCGTTGCCCGCCGTCACCACCCCGCCCTCGAACAACGGGCGGAGCCGAGCCAGCTTCTCCACCGTGGTCTCCGGTCGAGGATGCTCGTCGTCGGTCACGACGTTCGTCTCGCCGCGTCTCGGTCCCGGCACCGTCACCGGGTCCAGCTCGTCCTGGTAGAAGCAGTCCGCCTTCGACCGGGCGAACCGCTGCTGTGACGCGATCGCGAACCGGTCACTCTCCTCGCGCGTGATGCCGAGATCCACCGCAATGTGGTCCGCCGTCTCCGGCATCGCGTGGTCGCCGTACTGCGCGGTGGTCCGGGGATTCGAGAAACGCGAGCCCAGCGTGGAATCGAAGACCGTGATCTGACGCCCGTACGCCTGCTCGGACTTGGCCATCAGGAACGGCGCGCGGCTCATGCTCTCCACCCCTCCGGCAATGAACAGATTCCCCTGTCCGCACGCGACCGCCCGGGACGCGTCCACCACGGCGGCCAGACCGCTGGCGCACAAGCGGTTGACCGTCATGCCGGCGACCTCGACCGGCAGACCGGCCAGCAGACCGGCGCGTCGGGCCACGTTCCGGCAGTCCTCTCCCGCCTGGTTCGTGCACCCGACGATGACGTCCTCGACGTCCTCGCCACGAAACGGGCTGCGCGCCATCAACGTGGCGATGGTGCCCGCCAGCAGATCATCCGGCCGCACCGCCGCCAACGCCCCGGCGTGGCGACCAAACGGCGTGCGGATTCCGTCGTAGATGAAGGCGTCGATCATGTGCGTCTGTTCTCGGAAGACGTCACGTCGTCAGGAGGCAGGAGGCCCGTCGACGGGGCTCGAGAGAGGCCGGAGGGGAACAGGTGGCTTCGCGCCTCGAGCAATGCTCCATTTCCGGGTTTCATGCTGACGTCTGCCTGCTGACTTCGAGGGGGTGAGCCGCGAATGGCTCTTCATTATACGGGGGCCGGGACCGTGCTCACGGCGCCGCACAATGGCAGGGGGCCTCGTCGTCGGTCGCCCCGGTGCCTTCGTACACCGCAACTTCGGGGTATGGGCAGACCGGCCGGGTCATGCGCGGCTCCCCGGCACCCCGAGCTGTGAGGCGAGCAGACGGCCGGGCGGCGTCTCGCACCCTACACCGCCGCGCCTCCCAGGTCATCCGCCGTCGCCGAGGCTGCGGCGGACCCGCTCGACACCGGTGTCGCGGTCCCCCCAACCCGTCTCCTCCAACCGGGTCCGGAGCATTTCTTGATGTGCGAAGCCTGCGATCCCTCCTCTTGTCTTCTGTCTCCTGACTTCTGACTTCTGACTTCTTAGGTGGCGGCGATATAATTCCGTCACCCCATGCCGCCGCTTCATGGTCTCAGAGTGATCGACCTCACCCGAGTGCTGGCCGGGCCCTACTGCGCCATGCTGCTCGGCGACATGGGGGCCGAGGTCCTCAAGATTGAGGAACCGGTCCACGGCGACGACACACGGGCCTGGGCGCCGTTCCAGGGTGGCGTCAGCACCTTCTTCCTGGGGATGAACCGCAGCAAGAAGAGCGTCACGCTGGACCTGAAGACCGCCGACGGCGCCGACACGCTGCGCCGGTTGATCCGCACCGCCGACATCCTGATCGAGACCTTCCGGCCGGGCAGTTTGAAGAAGCTGGGGTTCGACTACGAGACGGTCCGTGCCTGGAACCCGCAGCTCGTGTTCTGCTCGATCAGCGGCTACGGCCAGCAAGGCCCCAAGCGCGACCTGCCCGGCTACGATGCGGTCATCCAGGGGGAGTCCGGGTTGATGCACGTCACGGGAGCGCCGGACGGCCCACCCACACGCGTGGGGGTTGCCATCACAGACTATCTGGCCGGTCTCTACGCGATGAACGGCATTCTGCTGGCGCTCCGCGACCGCGACGAGACCGGGCTGGGCCAACATGTGGACATCGCGCTGCTCGACGCGATGACCTCGGCGCTGGCGTTGCCGGCGAACGTCCTCTTCGCCACCGGCCAGGAGCTGGGGCGGGAGGGCAACGACCATCATTCCCTCACGCCGTATGAAGCGGTAACGGTCACGGACGGTCTCGTCATGGTCGCGGTGGGTAACCAGCGTCTGTGGCATCAGTTCTGCCAGGCGATCGAGCAACCTGAGCTTGCTACGGACCCCCGCTTTGTCACCAACACGGATCGGATGCAGCATCGCGCGGAGCTCAAGACGCGGCTGGCCGCCTGTCTCGCCGGTCTCACCCGCGACGAGCTGATCGGGCGGCTCCGGGCGCATGCGGTCCCGTGCGGCCAGGTGCGCACCGTGGCCGAAGCGCTGGCTGAACCCCAGCTGGCGGCGCGGGACATGGTCGTCGAGCTGGCACATCCGGAGTTGGGCACCGTGCGTCTGCTGGGCAACCCGATCAAGCTCTCGCGTTCGCCGGCCGTGATCCATCGGCCGCCGCCGGGTCTCGGCGAGCACACCGTGGAGGTCCTGGCCGAGCTCGCAGCAGATGCGGACCCCGATGTCGAACGTGACACCGTGGACATAACGGAGTAGCGGTTCTCCACAGGAGGGCGAGATGAAGAGACACACCACACTGATCGCCGCACTCAGCCTGTCGGTCGCCTGGCTGCCCGGGGCGACGCACGCGCAGACCTCGAGACTCGACACGTCTGGCCACGTGCTCGAGGACGCCTATATCCGGCTGCCCCTGTCCGCCGCCGACCAGCGGTACGGCTCGATCGACGGCGCCCGGATGAAGACGCTGGTGCGCGAGGTGACGGCGATCTCACGCGCGAACCGCGACGACCGCACGAAATACTGGGGCCGGATAGCCGGCACACGGGGCGAGGAGATGGCGCGCGAGTATATCGAGGCGCGGTTCCGCGTGCTGGGTCTGAGGGACATCCGCACGCAGGAGTTCGACCTGCCCACCCAGTGGTTCCCGGCCAGCTACGACGTCAGCATCGAGGCGGGCGGACGGGTCTACCGGTTCGACTCGCTGGTGCCGGCGCTGCGGTCCAACCCGACCGACGGCATGCTCGACCTCGAGGCGGTGTGGGTCGGCACCGGGTCGGCGGCAGACTTCCACGGGCGTGATGTCGCCGGCAAGGCGGTGTTCATCCACAGCATCCCGGCGCCCGGCTCCATGGGACACTCGGCGGGCGCGAGCTGGGAGGGGGCGATACGCCGGGCGCAGGACCGCGAGGCCGCCGCCATCTTCGTCATCTACGGCATCTCGGACAACTTCACCATCTGGCAAAGCCTCGGCGGGGGGATCACGACCCCGGGCGCCTTCATGGGCTACGAGGACGGCAACACCGTCAAGGGGCTGATCGGCAACGGAGAGACCGTGCGGGTCAAGATGCAGGTTGATATCGAACGCCGGGACGGCATGACGACGGCGAGTATCTTCGGGACGCTACCGGGCACGACCGACGAGAGCATCTACGTGCTGGCGCATCTCGACGGCTACTTCGAGGCGGCGCTCGACAACGCCTCGGGGATCTCGGTGATGCTGACCCTGGCGGAGCACTTCGCGGCACGGCCGCAGTCGGAGCGACGCCGGAACATCGTCTTCGTCGGCACCGCCGGTCACCACGTCGGGTCCCCCGGGTCTCGCTGGATGCACGACAACCGAGCGACGGCGCTCGCCAACGCCGCGCTGATGATCAACTGCGAGCACGTCTCGGTGAAGCAGACGATCTACTGGGGTCCGACGATGCGGATGACCGACATCCCGTCTCCCCGGCGGTGGTGGGTCAACGGCAGCGACCGGCTGATCGATATGGTGCTCGACGCCTATCGGACGTTCGGCGTGGCGGTCTGGGACCACATGGAGGATCGCGCGGCGGGCGAGATGGGCAGCGTGGCGCGGGATCTCCCGTCGATCCAGATCATCCGGTCCCCAGAGATCAAGCACACCGACCAGGACATCCCCGCGTGGGTGCCCGAGGCGGGTCTCGAAGCGGTGGCGCGCGCGTATGCCAAGATCATCGACAAGGTCAACATGCTCGACCGCGCCCAGCTGCAACCGTCACGCAGCTCGAGCACCCAGGGCGGGAGGCTCTGATGAACGGCACACGGGGACGTCGCGGACCGATGCGAGCCCTCATTGTCTTCGGGTTGCTGGGCGCGGCGCCGGGTGCGTAACGCGGCGAGCGGTTCCGCGGACGGCTGTCGGTGCTGCCGGTCGACCCCGCCACCGCCCGCACGATGTCCGGCTCGGGCGAGGCGCGCGCGACGCTCACAGGCCATTCGCTCGTGATCACCGGCACGTTCGAAGGACTGAGCTCGCCGGCGACGGTGGCCCACATCCACCGGGCGCCGCCTGCGCGGAGGGGGCCTGTGGCGTTCACCGTCGAGGTCACGACTGCCACCAGCGGCGAGGTCAGTGGCAGCCTGGAGCTCGATGACGCGCAGATCCAGGCGCTGCGACACAGCGAGTACTACGTCCAGATTCATACCGAGAACAACGCCGGCGGCGAGATCCGCGGGTGGTTGATGCCACAGGACCCGTCACGCTGACACACGGCGACGCGACCGTGCTCGTGACGTGGGCCTGCTGGCCGCCACCACACAGATCCAGAGCCAGACGACGGCGGCCGACGACACCGCCAGCCCGGCGCAGACCGGCGAGGTGGCCTGTCAGAACGTGTGCGCGTCATGCCATATGAGCGAGCGACCTGGCGGGCGCCTTTGAAGCGCTGCAGCTGGGGAAACTGAACTTCCTGGATATCTGGGGTGGACGTGCAGCGAGCGACCTCTTTGCCTGCATCGAGGTGGCCATGCCGCCAACGGGTCGAACACCGGGTGACGAGGTCTGCACGAACATCGTCGCCTAGATCCTGCAGCAGAACGGCACGAACGCGGGCGACACGTCGCTCATGGCCACGGCGGACGGCGACGCCTGGGGCGACCTGCCACTGCCACTAACCCGAAATTCCAGAGGCTAAAGCAGGGTAACCCCTTGTGCGTCAGAGTGATAGACGTATTCACGTTGCAGGGTTACTGGGTACAGTGTGTTCTGGCGTAAGTCCGAGCGAGGCGGCCTGGGTCTGGGTCGAATAGTGGATCTTACGTTAACGGGGGTGTCTAATACCGCCTATAGGCAACCGGGCGAGGCGGTCCGGGTCAGCCGCGAAGGCGTCGGGCAGGATCTTCAGCGCGACCTGGCGGTTGAGCTGCGTGTCGGTGGCCTGCCAGACCTCACCCATGCCGCCTTCGCCGATCTTGGCGGTGACCTGGTACGGGCCGAGGGTGGTGCCGGGTTCGAGAGCCATTACGTTTACCGAATATAGCCCAGCGACCGCAGCGTCCGCAGTTGCTCGGAGGTGAGCTGGGCAGCCGTCGGGCGGGTGAAGCGTTCGGCGAGCGCCTGGTGCTCCCGCAGTTGCTCCTCGAGCCGTCGGGTGTACTCGGCGACGAGCTCCGGATACTCCTCGTTTGCGGAGCCACCCAGCGGCAGGCGCCAGCGATCGTAAAGCCGAAGCCGTGACGAGGCGTCGGGAGAGCGTTCTGGGTCTTGCCGCGGGACGTTCAGCCACGCCAGCCAGCGGCCGTCGAGCATGGCGATGTATCCGGTTAGCGCACCGGCGTCTCCGTCGAGCCAGAATTCGTCGAAGATCACAGGCTGCGGTTCCCACCCTTCCTCGCCGAGCAGGAGCGGCGCCAGCGACTGTCCTTGGGCGACCTCGGCCGGCGGCAGCCCGGCCAACTCAAGCACCGTCGGCAACACGTCGATCAACGAGACGGGTTCGGCGAAACGCTGGCCGGCTTCGATGTGACCGGGCCAGACGATGATCAGCGGCACTCGATAGGCGAAGGAAAAGATCGAACGGTCGCCACCCGCGGGGGCGTCAAAAACGCTTCCGGTTCCGTGGTCAGCCGTGACAATCAGCACTGTATTGTTCCATTCACCCGTGGCCCGGAGCCTTTCCACGAATCTGCCGAGCTGGACATCCTGGTGCGCCATCGTCTCGTCGTACAGGCCGCGCGACGTGTCGAAAAACGCCGCCCGATCGATCCCCAGCTCTTCGAAGCGCTCGGGTCGAGCGCTGGTCGGAAACGAGATATCGAGGGCGCGCTCCTGTTGCTCGTGGAGCGCCCGTCGCTCGGGAGTCACGAACAGGCCCGCTGCCGGCGGCAACGGTCGCGTCGGCCAGTGGACGTCGGTCGTCTGGAAGTGGACCCAATACGGTGTACCGGGGTATGTCCTCCGCCAGCGCCAGAAGTCCTGTTGCAGAACAGTCGAGGAGGTGACGTTGTGTTCCACCCCCGCCTCTCGCAGCACGTCGACACCGCGGTCGAGGCTACTCATGACACCGGCATAGGGGTTGGTGGTGAAGACCGCCGTCTGATAGCCGGCGCCGTGGAGGCGCTGCGCCATCGTGATGGCCTCGTCCGGCAAGGCGTCGTTGTCGCTTACATAGCCACCAAGGACGCTGTGCTGCAACGCGGTCATGAACGAGGGCGTGGAGGTCTTCGACCAGCTCGAGTTGCTGTAGGCGTACTCGAAGACGGCCCCTTCGGCCGCGAGTCGCTCGAGATTCGGCGTCGTGACGCGATTGTAGCCGTAGACGCTCATCTGGTCGGCGGCAGCGCCGTCGATGACGTAGAAGTAGAAGATGATGTTGGGCTGATCTGCGGTGACCGAGCCGGTGACGGTCGGCGCCGCCCACAACGCGACGTTGTTCGCACCAAGTCCGGCGCCGGCCGAGTGGGCCTCGAGGCTCAGTGTGACGGTCTGCCCTACGAGGGACCCGAGGTCGACGCTGCGCTGCCCCCAGCGACGCGGGTCGCGCCACGATTCCTCGAAGAGCGGTTCGGTACCCGCCGCCCCCTCGGCCGTGACCCGGAAGGTCACGGCTGGCTCCTCCTGCAGCACTCCCATGCCGAAGTCGAGCCGGGCTCCCTCAGGCACCGTCAGGGTGTAGCTCAGCTGCGCCGGGGTCCGAGCCCACAGGGCTCGGCGATACGCCTGGCCCCGCACCTCGGTGCGGACCCCGACAGAGGCGTCGCTGTATTCGGCGCTCTTGGGAACGACGCTGACCGAGAGGATGTCGATCCAGGCCGTCTTCGGGTCGGCTCCCTCAGACGGCGGTGCGTCCACCTCGTGGTCCTGGACGGACCCGGCGAACTGCAGGCCGAGTTGTCGCCATGCGTGATCCTGCCGCCCACCGTCCCAGTCCGGCACCCAGTCGACCCGCAGTAGGTAGGTTTGGACGGATTCGTCGTCGACCAGGGAGAGGTACTGACCGCTCAGCTGGAAGGGGCTGTCTACCGGCTCCACTGGGTCTTCTGATTCGCGAAGATTGAACATCAGCGTGAGGTCATCGATGGCGCTGGAGGCCCGCGCGCGGACCGTCACGTAGGCCCAATCCTCCCGCCGCCATTCCGGCAAATCGATGTAGATGCTTCCTTGCAACACGAGGCGACCCGCCGGCAGTCGCGTTCGGCTCTCGGGCGTCAACACAACACGCAGCGCGTCGTCGACCTGCCGCAACACCACGGGCTGACGGTCGGAGCCCGGCCGTACGAGCGCCTTCCACTCACGCTGGGGCACGTCGAAGTTCCACACGACGGCCGCCGGCGGGCTTTCAGGCGGGTTCGCTGCTTCAATGCTGGCTGACTCGAGGTGTTCTTCGAGGTGCAACGGCATTTCACCGAACACAGGCCAGACTCCAGGTCCGGAGCTGCCGCAACCCACAAGGCCGGAGACGAGGACGAACACGGGGACCACGTTGAAGAGCGCCGTGAAGGCGCCGCCAACGTGGCGGTTGAGCTGGGTGTCGGTGGCCTGCCAGACCTGGCCCATGCCGCCCTCGCCCAGCAGGGAGGTGACGTCGTAGTGCCCGAGGCGGGTGCCGGAGGTAAGAGGCATCGCTGGAAGAAGTCAGGCTGATTATGTCGCTGGCTTGGCCAGCAGCTCCTTGAGCGCGGCGTCCACGAAGGCAGGATCGTCTGGACTCATTGACGGAAAGCCCGCACAGTGGCCCCAGACCGACCCAATCACCTTCAGCTCTGCGTTCGGCATCTTGGACACTTCGATCTCGTTGTCCGCGACCCGGAAGTACATATCGGTGTCGCAGGGCATCACCAGCGCTCTCGCGCGGATGGCGCCCAGCGCCGCGTCCAGGTCGCCGTCGAACTTCGGGTGCGCGCTCACGTCCGCCGCCATCCATGTCGACAGCTGCTTGTAGAAGTCCACCGGACGCCAGTCGGCCAGAAACGCCGCCTGCATCGCATCAAAGAAATCCTCGGTCGACGCGAAGCTCTGTCCACCGAAGCGGAGATGCTCTCCCTCTCGATAAAAATCCTGAGAGAGCGCCATCGTGAAGATGATGCGAATGATCGCCCGCAACAGGCCTGGAGGCCACGTCTGGCACTCGCCGCCGTCCCAGCCGGCAGCGCCCTCGAAGATCGCTTGAAGCCCGGCCAGGTAGGCCCAGTTGTGCGGAGAGGTCTTCGCCGAGCCACAAATTGAGCAGATCCGCGCCACCATGTCGGGATAGAGCGCTCCCCAGTGAAACGCCTGCTGGCCGCTCATCGAAAACCCCACAACGAGCTGGACGCGGGTCACCTCGAAATACCTGGTCAGCACGTGGTGTTGCGCGATCACGTTGTCGTACGGCGTGACGAGCGGGAACCGGGGTCCGTCCAACGGGGGCGGTGTATTACTTGGGGACGACGAGAGCCCGTTGGTGAACATGTCAGGCACGACGATGAAGTACTGCGAGGGGTCGAGCGCCATCGCCTCCCCCACGAACGGGGCGTTGTCGGCGTGTCTGCCGCACGCCCACGTGGGGTAGACGATGACGTTGTCGCGAGCGTCGTTCAGGTTCCCGTGCGTCTCATAGGCCAGCTTCGCGTCTGGCAGCACCACACCTGACTGCAGCTTGAAGTCGCCGAGATCGTAGACAGCTTCCATACGCACCTATTAATCAGATTGTGAAAGAGCCAGCACCTTGAGCGCCACGTCCCGGTCGAGCGTGGTGTCGTGGGAGAGCGGTGACGTCGTAGTGCCCGATGCGGGTGCCGAGAGCGAGTGGCATGGTTGCTGGTGTCGAGTACCGGGTCATTCTACGTCGAAGCGGTCCCCGGCTCTAGCGGGTGTACAGACCGGAGTCTGCCGCTCGGCGCTTTCAATTCCGGCGGTGGTGGTGGCGGCGGCGGTGGTCGTGGTTCTGGTGGTGGTGGTACGTC